>JAYUHM010000164.1:0-28737 GCA_043766985.1 Polaromonas sp. | reverse complement strand
CGCCCACCAGTGCCGTGCGGTAGGTAATACGGCTGGCCGGCTGCACCAGGCCGGTGGCGGCCAGTGCATCGGAGTGCAGCATCACACGGGGGGCAAAGTTCATAAAACCGGCACCACGGTCGGGCTCTTGCACGATGATGCGTTCGATCTTCAAACTGGAGTTGCCCAGCAGCAGCTTGTCGCCCACTTTCAGGCCCAAAGCGTCTAGCAACGAGCCGTCTACCCAGGCACTGTCTTGGCTGGGCAGGTCGCGCGTGCTTACTTCAGGGGCGTCTGGTGCGGTAGCGGTTTTTAGACTACCGCGCAGCGGGTAGCCCCCACTCACCGCTTTCAGCGCCACCAACTTGCTGGCACCACCCTGTGCCTCGGTAGCGCGCACCATGGTGGGAAAGCCAATGCTGGTGGCACTTTGCAGGCCCAGCGCGGTGGCTTTGTCTTTGAAGGTTTGGGGCGCGGGGTTGTCGCTAGACAGCACCACGTCGCCGCCCAGCAGCGCCCTGGCATCGCGCTGCAAACCGCCTTTGATGCGGTCGGCAAAAAAACCCACGGCTGTGAGTGCTGCTACTGCCAGCGTTACCGCTACCAGCAGCAGGCGCAGCTCGCCCGCACGCAGGTCGCGCCACAGCGTTTGCCAGCCCAGCTTGTAAAAAGAGATCTTCATGTGGCGCAGTTTAGCGCGCTGCCCTAGCCGTTGCCTTAGCGCTCTGCTTTTGGCCCGGCCAGGCTAGGGTCAAGCAGCAAACGCTCTGGCGCTGTGTAACAAAGAAAGCGTTTGTTCATCGCCCGGCCAATGGTGCAAAGCATAAGCTTGCTGGCCAGGTCGTGCCCCATCTGCGTAATGCCGCTGCGCGACACCACAATGGCGATACCCATCTGCGCCGACTTGATCACCATCTCGCTGGTAAGGCGGCCGGTGGTGTAGAAGACGTAGGGTTCGCCGGGTGCAGTGGCACGCGTGGGGGCAACATTTATTCCATTCATCCACATCCATCCAGCAATCGTATCAATGGCGTTATGGCGGCCCACATCCTCTACAAACATCACCATCTCCTCACCACGAAACAGGGCGCAGCCGTGCACACTGCCCGCGCTTTTGTAGGTCGTCTCCTGCAAGCGAATGGCGTTGGTAATGCCATAGAGCTGCGCTTGCGTCAGCACAGAGGCTGGCAAATGGATGTTGTCAATCTCGTCCATCAAACTGCCAAACACACTGCCCTGCCCGCAACCGGTAGTGACCACTTTTTTGGCCGTGCGTGCCTCGATATTGTCTATGCCGCTGCGCGTCTTGACCGCAGCCGAGTTCACTTCCCAGTCCACAGTGATGGACTCAATCTCATCCACATTGGCGACCAAACGCTGATTGCGCAAAAAGCCCAACACCAGCAGCTCCGGGTGTGCGCCCAGCGTCATCAGCGTGACCAGCTCGCGCTTGTCCACATACACTGTTAAGTCGCGTTCTGCGGGTATGGCAGTGGTACTGCGTTCGCCATGCTCGTTGACCACGCTCACCTCGCGGGTGAGTGGCGCGCGGGCTTGGCTTAAGTGGGGAAGATTCATTGAAAAGGTGGCGCGATGCAAGAAGTAAACAAGGCGAGCTTACCGCAGACGGCAAAACGGCGCGTAGTGAACGCGCCGTGGCGGTGTAACCAGAAGGGGCTGACCAGTGACGATCAGATTTTCTTGGCGGGAACCGCTGCAGGGGCCGCAGGAGCTACAGGCGCAGCTGCGGTAGGTGCTGGCGCTGCAGGCGTAGCTGCCGTCGCGGGGGCTGCAGGTGGCGGGAAGACAAACGCGCCTGGGTCGGCACATGGTGGCGTTGCCGTGGCGGGCTTAGGGGCTTTGCCAGCAGCTTGGGCTGTCTTGAAATAGTGCGCTGAAGTCTTCTCCATGGAGAGGCATAGCTTGTAGCCATCTACTTTGCCGTTGTACGCGGTTTTAGCCGCAGCTTCCGCAGCTTTAGCTTTAGCCTCGTCGCTCAACACCGGGGCTGGGATTTTGGCAAAACTGCTGGCAGCCAACAGGGCGGTCACGGCGACAAATATCAAACGTTTCATTCTATTAACTCCTCAAACTTGAACGGTCTGCACACTCACCGATGCGGGTGTGCGCTGCGCGGGAATTTTGCCTGCGGCAATGTCATTGGCCCACAGCTCGTGGTGCTCTTTAGCCCAAGCCTCGTCTACGTAACCGGTCTTCATGCCTTTGTAGGCGCCCTTCATGCCGATGGTGCCCAGGTAAATATGGCCCATGAACATGGCGATCATGAAGACGGCTGCGGTAGCGTGCACCATGTGCGAGATTTGCATGGTTTCGCGCACATAGACTAGACCGGGAATTAGCTTGTCGAGCACCAGGCCAGAGCCTACAACGATTAAGCCCAATACAAACACGCCGCCCCAAAAAATCACTTTCTCGCCTGCGTTAAAGCGGTGCGAAGGTACTTCATGGCCACCAAACATGCCGCCACCTTTGAGCAACCAGGTGATGTCTTCTTTGGAGGGCAGGTTGTCGCGCAAGAAGGTAAGGAACACAATGACCAAGGACACGGCAAACAGCGGCCCCATGAAGTTGTGCGCATTTTTGAGCGCATAAGCCAGCCAGCCAAACAAGGTGCTACCAACGACGGGCTGCACAAAGAAGCGGCCAAACGCCATGACGATGCCGGAGATGGCCAAGGTGCAAAACGCGATGGCATTGGCCCAGTGGGCGGCGCGTTCAAAATACGTGAAGCGCTCAATCTTTTTGCCTGTTTCGTTGTCGGTGCCCATAGCGCCCTTGCGCCAGTAAAACAAGCCAATAGCCAAAGCTACGATGACCAACAGCGAGCCGCCGTAGGGAATGATGTACTGGTTACGCACCTGGCGCCATGCTTCGCCTGCGTTGGTCAGGCGGGACCCTGGGTATTGCGTGATACCTTGCATAAGGTAGCCCGCCTCGGGGGCGTCGCGCTTGGGCAGGCTGCTGTAGCCTTCTGCGCCTTGCCCGGCTTGGCGCCACATGGGCGCGTTATTGCCAGGTTGTACCTTGTTGCGCTCTGCATTGCTTTGCTTGGCATAGTTGGGGTCAGCGCTGGCGTCGGGTTTGACTTCAAAAATGCTTTGGCTTTGAATGCCACCTGTAGCAGCAGCCGGGGCCGTAGGTGCGGCAGGTGTTGCTGGAGTGGCCGCAGGCGCTGCTGGAGCCGTCTGCTCTGCGCCCGCAGGTTTAACCGGTTCAACCTGCAGCTTCTGAGCGAACGCCACAGGAGAACAAATAGCTACCGAAATAATAGCTGCTCGCGCAATATTTAAAAGGGCTAAAGCGTGTTTTTTCATCAAGAATCTCTCAAGATCAACCGCAGCTTAAGGTCACTACGGCTGTCGAATCAATTGGTTTTAACGTAGTCGTTTTGACCATTTTGCGTGCGCGCACGCAAGGCCGACTCCCAACTGGTCTTGTCGCCCTGCTTCCAGGTCGTTTCGACATACGGCTTGCCGGTACCTGAATGCGCGGCGGCATCTTGCTTGGCGCTGCTGCCTAAGGTTTGCGGCTTTTCGCCGCAAGCAGCCAAAGCGACCATGGCACACAAGGCGAGTGAGGTACGCAACATCATGACTTGGCTCCTTGTACAGGTGGTTGCCCGGCTTGCTTGGAGCCGTAGGCGGTACCCCAACCCCACACTTCAGCACCTTTGCCACGCTTGAGCACGCGGTTTCTAAAGATGTCGGCTACGACGTCGCCGTCACCGGCAAGCAAGGCTTTGGTTGAGCACATTTCAGCGCAGGCGGGGAGCTTGCCTTCGGCCAGGCGGTTACGGCCATATTTTTCAAATTCAGCTTGCGAGCCGTTTGCCTCGGGGCCACCAGCGCAAAAGGTGCATTTATCCATCTTGCCACGCACGCCAAAGGTGCCCGCAGACGGGAACTGTGGTGCGCCAAACGGGCAGGCGTAGGAGCAATAGCCGCAGCCGATGCACACATCTTTGTCGTGCAGTACCACGCCTTCGTCGGTGCGGTAGAAGCAGTTGACCGGGCAGACCGCCATGCAAGGCGCGTCAGAGCAGTGCATGCAGGCCACCGAGATGGAGCGCTCGCCGGGCACACCGTCGTTCAGCGTAATCACGCGGCGACGGTTCACACCCCAAGGCACTTCGTGCTCGTTTTTACAGGCGGTAACGCAGCCGTTGCATTCAATGCAGCGCTCTGCGTCGCAGATAAATTTCATTCTTGCCATGTTGTTCTCCTTATGCTTTCTCGACGTTGCAGACCGTAGTCTTCGTCTCTTGCATCATCGTTACGCTGTCGTAGCCGTAGGTGGTAGCGGTGTTGATCGCCTCGCCGCGTACCACGGGGGCCGCGCCTGCAGGGTAATGCGACAACATGTCTTTGCCTTGCCAATGGCCAGAAAAGTGGAACGGCATGAACACGGTGTCGGCGCCTACGCGCTCGGTCACTTGGGCCATCACGTTCAGTCGCGCTCCTGTGGGAGTGCTTACCCATACGCGGTCGCCGTTGCGTACGCCACGGTCAGCGGCAGCTTTGGGGTTCAGCTCGATAAACATGTCTTGCTGCAGCTCGGCCAACCATGGGTTGGACCGGGTTTCTTCGCCGCCACCTTCGTATTCGACCAAACGGCCAGAGGTCATGATGAGTGGGAACTTTTCATGCACTTTCTTGGCAATGTTTTCTTGCTGGATCGATTTGTACAAGGTGGGCAAGCGCCAGAAGGCTTTCTTGTCATCGTGCGTAGGGTACTTCGCCATCAGGTCTGGGCGATTGCCATACAGCGGCTCGCGATGCTGGGGCACTGCATCGGGAAAGTTCCATACCACGGCGCGGGCCTTGGCGTTGCCAAACGGGTGGCAGCCATGGTTTTGCATGAACACGCGGATCATGCCACCGGAGCTGTCGGTCTTCCAGTTTTTACCTTCGGCCAACGGCTTTTCAGCCTCTGTCAGTTCATCCCACCAGCCCAGCTTTTTCAGCAATACGTGGTCCAGCTCTGGGTAGCCAGTGGTAATGTCTGCGCCCTTGGAATGCGAGCCGTCTTCGGCCAGCAAATTGGCACCGTCTTTTTCAACGCCAAAGTTGGCACGGAAGTTACCGCCACCATCCATCACGTGTTTGCTGGTGTCATACAGGTTGGGCGAGCCGGGGTGCTTGATGGCGGCTGTGCCGTAGCATGGCCATGGCAGGCCAAAATAATCGCCCGTCAGGTCGTAGCCGGTTTCTTTGTCTTTACCACCCTTGGACTTGAGCGTTTTCACGTCAAAGTTGCCCATGTTGCGCATGTGCGCTTTCAGGCGCTCAGGGGTTTGACCGGTGTAGCCAATAGACCAAACAGAACGGTTAATTTCGCGCAAGATATCTTCCGGCACGGGTTCGTCCATGCCTTTGACTTTTTGCATCTTGTAGTTTTTGGACAGCTCGGTACCAAAGCCCAACTTTTCGGCAAACTGGTGCATGATCATATGGTCAGAACGGCTCTCCCACAACGGATCGATGACCTTCTCACGCCACTGGAGAGAGCGGTTCGACGCCGTAGCAGAGCCACTGGTTTCAAACTGCGTTGCTGCGGGCAACAAATACACCGCGCGGTTGGGATTCAAGTCGTCAGCCTTGCCGGGCATGGCCGCCATGGCTGCAGTAGCTGATGGATACGGGTCCACCACTACCAGCAAGTCCAGCTTGTCCATGGCGCGCTTCATCTCCAAACCACGGGTTTGCGAGTTAGGCGCATGGCCCCAGAAGAACACAGCGCGCAAATTGCTGTCCTGGTCGATGAACTCGTTTTTCTCCATCACGCCGTCGATCCAGCGTGACACGGTCATGCCGGGCTTGGTCATCATCGCCGGGCTGGCGTATTGTTTTTTGATCCACTCGTAGTCGACATTCCAGGCCTTGGCAAAATGCTTCCACGAGCCCTCGACCAAGCCGTAGTAGCCTGGTAATGAATCGGGGTTCGGGCCTACATCGGTCGCGCCTTGCACGTTGTCGTGGCCACGGAAAATGTTGGTGCCGCCGCCGCTCTTGCCTACGTTGCCCAAAGCCAGCTGCAAAATGCACGATGCACGCACGATGGCGTTACCCGTGGTGTGCTGGGTTTGGCCCATACACCAAACGATGGTGCCGGGACGGTGCTCGTTGAGCATCGTCGCCACTTTGATCATCTGCGCTTCGTTCACGCCGCAGGCTTCTTCCACCTTGTCGGGTGTCCACTTGGCCAAGACCTCTTCTTTGATCTTGTCCATGCCGAACACGCGGTCATTGATGTACTGCTTGTCTTCCCAGCCATTTTTAAAGATGTGATGCAGCAAGCCGAACAGGAAAGGAATGTCGGAGCCGGAGCGGATGCGCACATACTCGTCGGCCTTGGCAGCGGTGCGGGTGAAGCGTGGGTCAACCACAATCATCTTGGTGCCGGTCTCTTTGGCGTGCAGCATGTGCAGCATAGACACGGGGTGCGCCTCAGCCGCATTGGAGCCAATGTACAAAGCGACCTTGCTGTTTTGCATGTCGTTGTAGCTGTTGGTCATGGCTCCGTAACCCCATGTGTTGGCTACGCCAGCGACCGTGGTGGAGTGGCAAATACGCGCCTGGTGGTCGCAGTTGTTGCTACCCCAGAAGCTGACGAACTTGCGCAGCAAATACGCCTGCTCGTTATTGTGCTTGGACGAACCGACAAAATACACGCTGTCGGGGCCGCTGGCTTTTTTCAGCTCCAGCATCTTGGCGCTGATCTCAGTCAGCGCCGTGTCCCAGCTAATACGCTCGTATTTGCCGTTGACCAGCTTCATCGGGTAGCGCAGACGGAACTCGCCGTGGCCGTGCTCGCGCAGCGCGGCACCTTTGGCGCAATGTGCACCCAGGTTGATGGGCGAATCAAACACCGCCTCTTGGCGTACCCAGACGCCGTTTTCAACTACCGCATCAACAGCGCAGCCGACCGAACAGTGCGTACACACCGTACGTTTAACTTCGATCTTGCCATCACCCAGGATGGACTTGCCATCGGCAGCCTTGGCCTTTTTGACCAAGGTGAGTTGGGTAGCGGCTATGCCTACGCCCACACCCAAACCAGACCGGCGCAAGAACATGCGACGGTCCATCGTTGGGATCGCTTGGGTCAAACCGCGCGACAGGCTGTGGACAAATGGAGAACGCGCTCCATCGCGCTGGGCGGTGCCAGATTTTTTAGTAAGCAACATATGACTCTCCGAAACCTATAGGCTTAGAACAGAAGTTAAACAAGGGCGGTGCGGTAGTAGTGCTTGACGTGGTCCGTCACGCTGTAGCCGCCACCCTTTTCGGGGGCGGGCTTGGGCAGGGAGGCTGCAGCCTCGGTGGCTTTGACGGCAGGAAGGGCTGCCACGGTAGCGGCAACGGCGCCAACGGCTGCAGTGCCAAACAAGAGCCCACGGCGTGAGGGCTGACCTTGTGGTTTTTCCATTTTCATCTCCAAATCGATGGTAAAAATTAGACTGTTGATACTATATCCGCACTACGCTGCAGTTACCACCAATGCCCTTGAAAATGCACAAAAAGAGACACGGGGAAACTACTTAGAGAGTAGCCATGGCGACAGCAATTTAAGTGGGTGCAACTGCACCCGCAGGCTCGGTCAAACCAGCATGTCAAACCCCTGCGTTTCTACACTTAGAAATGCGCGGGTGAAGCCCGACACTGCGGCATAGAACTTGGCGCGCGGGTGGGCGGCTACTGCGTCGCACATGGCGACCGTCCAGGCTGCTATGTGATCACCAAAGAAGGCCTTTTGTTGCGTCAGGTTAGCCACCGACACGTCGTCTCCTGCAATCAAATAACGCATGACCTCACACAAATACGCAAAGTGGTCTTCGGTCTCGGGCATGGTCTCTTCGCGCTGCAAGCCCAGCTTGTACAAGTCGGTACGCAATCTGGCTAAAGGTTTTTCGTTGAGAAAACCGCTGAGGTAATGTGATCCGAACAAATACACTTCGGGTTTACCCACCCCTGCGAACAGTGCGTTGTACTCGTTCTGAATAGCGGCGTCGTCGGCATTGCGCGCCGCTGCCACCACGTCTCGCCAGGGTTCTTCCAGCAAACCGCCTTTGGCAGGCGCTTCGGTAACCGCTACACGCAGTTGTGCCAATAGCTCTGCCGTGGGTGGCGCATAGTACAACGCGGCCAGCAAGCCGTAGACCTCGGCACGGGCGGTTTCTTCGTCGAGGGTGGAGCCAGATAGTTCGCTCATAAGTTGTTAATTTTGCTTTCGTTTTCCGCAGAATAAATGTCGATGACCCGGCAGTCGCCGCACATTTTCAGGCGGTTAAGGGCATCGCCCTGGAACATGGCGTGGCCTGCCAGCTTGCCCAGCATGGCTTCGATGGCTTTGAGGGTGCCAAATGGCTTTTTGCAGCGCATGCACTGGTAGGGAGGCACGTCATTGAGCACCTGGGGCTCTTTGCGGGCACTGGTGAGCAGCAAGCGCGGCTGCAGAGTGATGGCGTTTTCCGGGCAGGTGGTCACGCACAAGCCGCACTGCACACAGTTTTTTTCTATCAGGCGCAGTTGCGGGCGTTCGGCATTGTCTTGCAGCGCGCTGGCGGGGCAGGCACTGACGCAGCTTAAGCACAGGGTGCAGGTATCTTTATTGACCAAAAGGGTGCCAAATGGCGCCCCTGCGGCAGGCAGCTCGATGGACTGGGGCAACGCTTTACCCAAGGGTGCGTGGGTAATGAGGTGATCGAGCGCAAAGTCCAGCGTGCTGCGCTTTTCAGCGGCGATAGCGAAGCGTGCGGGCGCCGCGGGCACGGTCTGTCGGGTTTGGCCCAGGGCTTGCAGCGCCTTGTCAAGGCTGCCTGCGTCGTGCGCCCGGACCAAGGCCACATGCGACCCCGTGTAGCCCATGCCCAGCAGTAAGGCTTGCGCTACGTCCATTTGCTGCTGCAGGCCAATCAAGTAATCGGGCGCTTCCTCATCGCTGGTCAATACGGCAATTTGCGATGCGCCCATGGCAATGGCGCTGAGCCAAACGTCGATGCCTATACTGGCAGTATGCCAAACAGACACGGGGATCACGTTGTGCGGTACACCATGGGCCTTTTTCAGCTGCGCGGCGCGGCCCAGTTGCTCAATCAGGGCTTGGCCTTTAACCTGGCTGTGCAGCAGCAAAGTTGCGTCTTTGCCACCCGCCGTAGCGTAGGTGCTGAGCAAGGTTTTGATCTTGACGCCCTGCTCGTTGGCCCGTGGGTAGCCGTAGGTGAGCGCGCCGGTGGGGCACACCGTCGTGCAGGCCCCGCAGCCGATGCACAAGTTGGGGTTGACCACGATGCGCTGGCGGCTTTTTTCGCTGGTGATGGCTTTGGCAGAGCAAATGTCTACGCAAGCGTTGCAGCCCACGGTTTCATTGCGGGCATGGGCGCAGATCTTTTGCTTGTAGGCGAAGAACTTGGGTTTCTCAAACTCGCCCACCATATCGCGCAACTTGATCAATGTGGTTGCACCAGCGTCTTTGAAGTAGCCTTGCGGCGCTGCGTGCCAGTCAATCAGCGGTTGGGCTGACAGATCAAGCACCAGATCAAACTGTTCGTTCAACACCTCGGGCTCGCGGGTGAAATCTATAGCGCCAGCGACATCACACACCTTCACGCAGGCGCGGTGGCTGTTGCATTTGTCCATGTTGACCTGAAAGTCCAAGCCGATAGCTTGCTCGGGGCAGGCGGCTACGCAGGCGTTGCATCGTGTGCACAGGTCCAGATCAATCGGGTTGCTGCGCTGCCATTGCAGCTCAAACGCACCCAGCCAGCCAGCCAGGCTTTGTACCTTGCCGGTGAGCTGCGGGTATTTGCGCGCCTGGCTCCAGGCAGGGGCTGCGCCCTGGCCCGGCCCAGTGGAGAAAATCGTCACGCTGAGCGTATCGCCCAGTACGTCGGCGGCTTGCATGGCAGCGTCTAGCTGGCCCACAATCAGCAAGCGGCCTTGGCTTTTGTATGTAACGGTGGCGACCGGCTCTGGCTCGGGCAAATGCGCTGCCGCCAGCAATGCGGCCAGCTTGGGCATGGACTTGGCGGCGTCTTTGCTCCAGCCGCCGGTCTCGCGGATATTGATGAATTTTATGGGGGATACCACCCCCGCCTTGGCGCCCGCCGTCTCGTTGGCCAGCTCGGCAAACAGGCGCTGCTCTTGGCCGCAGGCTACCACCACATCGTCGCTGCCTTTGATGGCTTTTTGGAAGGCCCCCGCTTCGCGGCGGCACAGGGTGCTGTGCAGGGTCAGGTCTTCATCCAGCGCCGCGCCCAACGCTTTGGCGTTCAGGGGCATGGTTTGGTTGCAATCGCAGATCAGGGTCGTCATGGGGGTTGGGATTATCTATAGGAGTGCTAGGGGGCAACTGTGCCACGCTTTGCATGGCGGGGGTATCCGCATCATCCCTTGGCTGGGCTGCGGGTTCTGGGTTTGTATCGGCTACTGGCTGCGCTGCAGGGGGCAGTTTTGCCTCGTCTTCGGCATTTTCAGCATCGTCTTCGTCACGCTCAAACAGCTTTAAAAACTTCACGGCCACCATCTCCTTGAGCATCGACTCGGGTATCGGATCCGGCTTGGAATAGTCGTCCACATAGGTGTCCAGCATGTCCATCACGTTGTAGTGCGGGTCGGTAAACAGCTTTTTCATGGCGGCGTTTTTTACCTCGGACGACACGTTGCTGGCCATAAAGGGTTTGAAGTCAGATTCCAGCGTCAGCGCCTTGGCATCGTCCATCGTAGGCGCGGTCGGCAGCGCGTTGGCATCTGCGTCAAGGTCATCATTTACTACGTTATTTGTAGCTGCTTGCTCAATGCTCTGCTGGGCTGGAGGCTGATTTGTCTGTGAATTATGCTTATTTTTGGCTTCTGGCGCCGCTGCGGGCAATGTGGTCTCTGGCAGCGGCACTTCGGCTACCGGTACACCCGCGCGCACGTCTTGTTTGCGGCGCGACCAGCGGCTTAAAAAGCCGTCACTACGGTTGCTGTCATCTTGGTTATCCGCCATGGCCACCGCCTCCAAACTTCTTCTCGGTGCTGACCGATGCCGGGTTGCCAAAGCGGTCTTCCAGTGCCTGGAAACTTTGCGGGCGTTTGCGCTTTTTGGGCTCTGCCACAAAATGCTCTTGCGCAAAAGCGCTCAGCCACTCGGCCACCTCGGCGGGCGCGGGTACTTGGTCCACCTTTTCCTGCGCGTCCAGCCAGCGGCCAGCGTCGTGGTAGCTCAGGCTTACCGCGGTAGGCACCGCCATCACCTCGTCGCTCAGGCCAGGCTCTTCTTCCATGCGCCACAGCACAAACCAGCAGGGTGCGTCGGTGGTGGCGTTCAGGTAGTAGCCTTCGGCGTCATCTTTGAACAGTTCCACCTTGTAGCCCGGGTATAACCAACGTTCTTCGCTATCATTTTTAACCAACAAGCGTGGCACTGTGCCAAAGCCGTCTTGCTGCTCCGCCACGTCGTGCAGCACCCAGCGGTAGTCCAGCCAGCGCGCTGCCGCGCCCGTCATGCGCTCTTTGCGCATGGTTACGGCTACGGTGATCGCAGGGCGTGAGGTCATGTTGGAGAAGTAGTTGAATCAGACATTGAATGCACCATTAGACCAAGTTAATAAACGATTTAAATCAACTAACTCAACCTTATCGTTGAGTTTCGCACTTTCTACAGCCTCTGAGGTAAATCTACTGGTACAGACTATGAAACCCTTCCAGGCATCGTTTTCTTCTACAACCCCTTTGAACTGTTGCACGGTTGGACGGCCGACCGTCTGATCCAGAGCATATCTCTTGCACTGGACAACAATTAAACCTTCGGGGTGCCTTACAAATCCGTCTACGCCGGCATCATTTGACGCTTTTGTGACCCATGCAAAGTATCCCGCGTCGGTAAAGTATGACATTACATGACGCTCAAACTCAATAGGCGTTAGCGAATATAGGGAATCAAAAAGCGCCGCTTCTGATTTTATATCCACGTCATAACGATGCGGCTCAATAGGCTCCCTTACCATTGCCTCCCGCAAATCCTTTTTAGTACGGCGAATAACTTCGTCTTTTGCAATCAATGCAGCAATTACTGCGAGATATTGAGGGCCCGACTTAGAGCCTAGCAGGCCTTCGATGGTGGAGGTAATCCCCGCAACACCTAAAAAAACAATGAGCAAAGCAGGTAACCCTATCCCCATTCCAAATCCAACCATGCCTATGCCGTGTCCACCAATTACGGTCGATGCCGCAAGGGTAATTGGAATGGCCACCTTCAGTGGCAGTGGTAAATCTGATTCTTTGATGCTTCGCAACGACTCGGTAAAGGATCGAACCACGATACTGCCTGTTTGTCGTGCATCGCACAGCTGATAAACCGCTTGGGTTTTATTGGTTGCGCTTAACTCTTGATCCGCCACAACTTCTCGTACAACAGCCAACCAAGTCGCTATCCCAATACGGTCCCGCTCCACTACGGTAGATTCAATTCGCTTTGCTATGAACGCTCCCAGCATCTTCTGCAAGCGCGAATTGAATTCACCGACTTTCGATAGTCCGCTCTTTCCCGCCTGCAAAGAACTGTCATACAAACCAGATATGGCATTAGTCAGGCGCTGCTTTTTTGAGAGCGTTTGAGCATCTTTATCTGAGTTTTGCATGACGATTCAACCCTTCAAGCGTGCGCAGTGAAAACGCAAATGGTCTTCCATCAAGCTGCTGATGAAGTAGTAACCATGGTCGTAGCCCGCGTGGTAGCGCAGGGTGAGCGGCTGGGCAGCGGTTTTGCAGGCCTGTTCAAAACGCTCAGGGAGCAATTGATGCTCGGTCAAAAACTTATCAGCCAAACCCTGATCGATCAAGATACCCTTTGGATAAGGGGTACGCGCTTTTTCCATCAGCGCGCTGGCATCGTGCTGCAGCCACGCGGCAGGGCCGCCACCCAAATAGCCTGTAAAGGCTTTATGCCCCCAGGGGCATTGGCTGGGCGCGGCGATAGGGGCAAAGGCCGACACGCTTTGGTACACGCCCGGATGGCGCAGCGCCAGCGTGAGCGCGCCATGGCCGCCCATGGAGTGGCCAAAGATGCCCAGCCGATCAGGGTCTGCACCGAACGTTGCCACGGCGATGCTGCGCAGCTCGCGCACCACATAATCTTCCATGCGGTAGTGCTTGTCCCACGGCGCCTGTGTGGCATTGAGGTAAAAGCCGGCGCCGGCGCCAAAATCCCAGTCTTTGGCTTCGCCTTCAATGCCGGTATTGCGCGGGCTGGTGTCGGGCGCTATCAGTATCAGGCCCAGTTCGGCGGCGATGCGCTGGGCACCGGCTTTAATGGGAAAGGTTTCCTCGGTGCAAGTTAGCCCTGCCAGATAAAACAGCGCTGGAACCGGGCCTTTGCGCTGCGCATCAAGGGCTTGCGGCGGCTTGAACACTGCAAAGCGCATAGGCAGGCCAATAGCGCTGGAGGCATGGCGATAAAAACCCTGCACACCGCCAAAATTGGCGTGCTCGCTGAGCGTTTCGATGGGGTTTTGCTTGCCCTCAGTCATATGGTATCAATGCGCTCCCACTCGCGTTAAAACAGCACTACGCCACGGATCGACTCACCGCTCTTCATCAAATCAAACCCTTTGTTGATGTCTTCCAAAGGCATAGTGTGGGTGATGAGGGGGTCGATGCTGATCTTGCCTTCCATGTACCAGTCTACGATTTTGGGCACATCGGTGCGGCCACGTGCGCCGCCGAAGGCGGAGCCCTCCCATTTGCGGCCCGTGACCAGTTGGAAGGGCCGCGTGCTGATCTCTGCGCCCGCCTCGGCCACGCCGATGATGATGCTACGGCCCCAGCCTTTGTGCGTGCACTCCAACGCCTGGCGCATGACCTTGGTGTTGCCGATGCATTCAAAGCTGTAGTCGGCGCCGCCGTCGGTCAGCTGCACAATAGCATCGACAATATTGCCACCTGCGGCCTCGATGTCTTTAGGATTCAAAAAGTGCGTCATGCCAAACTGGCGCGCCATGGCTTGGCGAGCGGGGTTGATGTCCACGCCAATGATCTTGTCCGCGCCCACCATCTTGGCCCCCTGGATCACGTTCAGGCCAATGCCGCCCAGGCCAAACACCACCACGTTGGCTCCGGCCTCGACCTTGGCGGTAAACAGCACGGCACCAATGCCAGTCGTTACGCCGCAGCCGATGTAGCAAACCTTGTCAAACGGCGCGTCTTTACGAATCTTGGCTAGCGAAATCTCCGGCGCAACCGTGTAGTTGCTAAAGGTAGACGTGCCCATGTAGTGAAAAATCGGCTTGCCGTCCAGGCTAAAGCGGCTGGTGGCGTCCGGCATCAGGCCCTTGCCCTGCGTGCCACGAATGAGCTGGCACAAATTGGTTTTGCGGCTCAGGCAAAACTTGCACTGACGACACTCGGGCGTGTAGAGTGGAATGACGTGATCGCCCTTTTGCAAGGTGGTCACTCCAGGGCCCACTTCCACCACGATTCCCGCGCCTTCATGGCCCAAGATGGCGGGGAAGATGCCCTCGGGGTCGGCACCGCTCAAGGTGTAGTAGTCGGTGTGGCAAATACCGGTGGCCTTGATCTCCACCAGCACCTCACCAAACTTGGGGCCTTGCAGGTCCACGGTTTCAATGGTGAGCGGTTGGCCTGCTTTCCAGGCTACTGCGGCTTTCGTTTTCATAGTCTTTGCTTATCAAAAGTTGGGGAAAGAGAGGGGATTTTTTGAACGCAGAGGACGCGAAGGTTACGCAGAGAGCGCAGAAGGGGGAGAAAGAAAACCAAAGGACGAAAAAGAAAAACCATTTCCCGTTCACATCAAATCTTCAATATGAATTTTCTTTTTGGTTTTATTTTTGTATTTTCTTTTTTGCGCCTTTTGCGAAACCTTCGCGCCCTCTGCGTTCAAAAACTCCGCTCTTAAACCCTCAAAATATCAGGTGTCTTTAGAAATTTTGATACTAGGAAACTTGCTAGAAAAGTCCTTCGCCTTTGCAGCAATCTTGATAGCCACCTGGCGTGCAATCGCTTTATAGATACCCGCCACATCACCATCCGGATCAGACACCACCGTAGGCCGTCCATTATCAGCTTGCAAGCGGATTTGCATGTCCAGTGGCAGGGCGCCCAGGTAGTCCATGTTGTATTCAGCCGCCATCTTTTTGCCGCCGTCTTCGCCAAAGATGTGCTCGGTGTGGCCGCACTTGGTGCAGATGTGTACAGCCATGTTTTCGACGATGCCCAAAATCGGCACGCCGACTTTTTCAAACATTTTGATGCCTTTTTTGGCATCCAGCAAGGCAATGTCTTGCGGGGTGGTGACGATCACCGCGCCGGTCATAGGCACGCGCTGGCTCAGCGTGAGCTGAATGTCGCCGGTGCCGGGCGGCATATCGACGATCAAATAGTCCAGGTCTTTCCAGTTGGTTTGGCGGATCAGCTGCTCCAGCGCCTGGGTGGCCATGGGGCCGCGCCAAACCATGGCTTCGTCTTGGGCGACCAAAAAGCCGATCGACATGACCTGCACGCCGTAGTTTTCCATCGGCTCCATGGTTTGGCCGTCCTCGCTCTCGGGGCGGCCTTCAATGCCCATCATCATCGGCTGGCTGGGGCCGTAGATGTCGGCGTCCAGCAGGCCTACCTTGGCACCCTCGGCGGCCAAGGCCAGGGCCAAGTTGACGGCGGTGGTGCTTTTGCCCACCCCTCCCTTGCCCGAGGCCACGGCAACGATATTTTTGACGGTAGGCATCAGCGCCACGCCGCGCTGGGCGGCATGCGCAGTGATCTTGATATTGACGTTACACGATACGTTTTCTACGCCGGCTACCCCTTTGGCAGCGGCAATCAGGGCTTTGCGAAAGCCCGGGATCTGGCTTTTGGCCGGGTAGCCCAGCTCCACGTCAAAGGCCACATCGCCCTCTGATACGGTCAGGTTTTTGACCGATTTGGTGGATACAAAGTCTTTACCCGTGTTCGGGTCGATCACGGCTTTGAGTGCCGCGAGAATGTCGTCGTTGGTGGCCATGGGATGGGGTTGAAGAAGCTTCAATTAACTGGAAAATCAAAGCCCGCAAAAAGGGGCTAACCTACTGAGTGTAGCCAAGCCTTCTAAAATACGTGCTTACCCGTAGAAAAATTCCCAAAATGACCACGTCAGCCCCCCGCAAGCTCTTTGTTACCACGGCCCTGCCTTACGCCAATGGCAACTTCCATATCGGCCACATCATGGAGTACATCCAGGCCGACATTTGGGTACGCTACCAGCGCATGTGTGGGCACGAGGTCAATTTTGTCTGCGCCGACGACGCGCACGGCGCAGCCATCATGATTGCGGCGCAAAACAAGGGTATTACCCCAGAAGCCTTTGTGGCCGAGATTGGCGCGGGGCGCAAGCCGTATTTGGACGGCTTTCACATCAGCTTTGACAACTGGCACAGCACCGACGCCCCCGAGAACCATGCGCTGGCCAAGCAGATTTACCTGGATTTAAAGCAAACCGGCTTGATCAAAAGCAAAAGCGTCGAGCAGTTTTTTGACCCTGAAAAAGGTATTTTTCTGGCTGATCGCTTTATCAAAGGCCAATGCCCCAAATGCGGCACCAAAGACCAGTATGGCGACAACTGTGAAAACTGCGGCGCAGTGTATGCGCCCACCGATTTGATCAACCCCTACTCCACCTTCAGCGGTGCAACGCCGGTGCTCAAAAGCTCCGAGCACTTCTTCTTCACCTTGTCTGACCCGCGTTGCGTGGAGTTTTTAGAAAAGTGGACCCAAGGCAATGACGAACTTGGCAAGCCGCGCCTACAACCCGAAGTGGCCAACAAGGTCAAAGAATGGTTCTCGGTACGCACCAATGCCGACGGCAGCACCAGCGAAGGCCTGGGCGACTGGGACATCAGCCGTGACGCACCTTACTTTGGCATCGAAATACCCGATGCACCCGGCAAATATTTCTACGTGTGGCTGGACGCACCTGTGGGCTATTTGGCATCGCTTAAAAATCTGCTGGACAAACGCGGCGTGGACTACGACGCTTACATGGCCAATCCAGACTTGGAGCAATACCACTTTATTGGCAAAGACATCATCACCTTCCACACCCTGTTCTGGCCGGCCATGCTGTACTTTAGTGACCGCAAAACGCCTACTAACATCTTTGTGCACGGCTTTTTGACCGTGAACAATGGCGAGAAAATGAGCAAGAGCCGAGGCACCGGGCTAGACCCGTTGAAGTATCTGTCACTGGGCATGAACCCCGAGTGGTTGCGCTACTACTTGGCCGCCAAGCTCAATGCGAAAAACGAAGACATTGACTTCAATGCGGACGATTTTCAGCTGCGGGTGAACAGCGACCTGGTGGGTAAATTCATCAACATTGCCTCACGTTCGGCAGGTTTCATTTCCAAACGTTTTGGCGGTAAATTAGGTGCGATTACTGGCGCTAGCCTAGATCTGGTTTTCACAAGCAGCTCTCAAATAAATAGCATAGCTCAGCTCTATGAAGCACGAGAATTTGCCAAAGCCCTGCGCGAAACCATGCTGCTGGCCGATCGCATTAACGAATACGTTGATCAAAACAAACCCTGGGAGCTTGCCAAGCTGGCAGGCCAAGACGCGCGCTTGCAGGAAGTGTGCACTACTTGTTTGGAGGCTTTTCGCTTGCTTACCCTGTACATGAAACCTGTGCTTCCCGCACTGGCTGCGCAGGTAGAAGCGTTTTTGAAGATACCTGCGCTGTCGTTTACCGATGGCGCAAAACTGATGGGCGAAGGCCACGTGATTGGCGACTACAAGCACCTCATGCAGCGCGTGGCGCCCGAGCAACTTGAAGCATTGTTTGAGCCTCCAGCCCAACAAAACATGGCACAAGCTGCTGCTGAAAGTGTAGCAGGCATAGCAACTGCATCATCCCTGCCCGGTGGCGAGGCGCTGGCCCCCACTATCAGCATCGACGACTTCGCCAAGATTGACCTGCGCATTGCCAAAATAGTGAACTGCGAGGCGGTGGAAGGCTCTACCAAGCTGCTGCGCCTGACGCTGGATGTGGGCGAGACCAATCCGGATGGCAGCGCTAAACAGCGCAATGTGTTCAGCGGCATCGCCAACGCCTATACGCCTGCGGAGCTGGTAGGCCAGCTCACCGTGATGGTGGCCAACCTGGCACCGCGCAAGATGAAGTTTGGCGTCAGCGAAGGCATGGTGCTGGCCGCCAGCCATGGCGACGACAAAGCCAACCCCGGCATCTACATTTTGAACCCCTGGCCAGGTGCCCAGCCAGGCATGCGGATTCACTAAAACACTATGCTGTTTGCCCGCTTTCGCCCCCGCGTTATAGACGCGCTACAGGGCTACAGCCGGGCTACCTTGTTAAAAGATGTCGGCGCGGGCATTACCGTGGGCATTGTGGCGCTGCCGCTGGCCATGGCGTTTGGCATTGCCTCGGGGCTCTCGCCGCAGGCGGGGCTGTGGACTGCGATTGTGGCGGGGTTTTTGGTGGCGGCCCTCGGCGGATCGAACATCCAGATTGGTGGGCCAGCTGGTGCGTTTATCGTCGTCGTGTACGGCATTGTGCAGCGCTACGGCCTGCCTAATTTGCTGATTGCCACGGCCCTGGCTGGCGCGCTGCTGTTTGCCATGGGCTGGATGCGGCTGGGCAACTTGGTGCGCTACGTGCCCGTGGGCTTGATCATTGGCTTTACCAATGGCATTGCCGTACTGGTGGCCTTGTCGCAGCTGAAAGACGCATTGGGTTTGCAGGTGGCCAAAGTGCCGGCCGATTTTTTCTCGCTGATCGCTACGCTGGTGGGCGCTGCGCCCACCTATAACGTGTATGCCATCGCCCTCACGCTGCTGTGCGTGGGCGGCTTGGTGCTGTGGCCCAGCTTGTGGAAGCAAGACTCGCGCTTGATGCTGGTGCTGGATGTGCCCGCCACGCATGGCGCTTTAAAAACTGCCGCGCGCATACCGGGCCCGGTGGTGGCGCTGCTAACTTTAAGCCTGCTGGCCTACGCCCTGCACATGCCGGTGGAGACCATTGGCAGCAAGTTTGGCGGCATTCCGCAAAACCTGCCGCACTGGCAATGGCCCAGCTTTAGCTGGGAGACGGTGAAGCAACTGGTCACACCCACCCTGACATTGGCCTTTTTGTGCGCCATAGAGTCGCTGCTGTGCGCGCGGGCGGCAGCACGCCCGTAGCAGGCATGGTGCACGCCGTAACGCTGGCAGCCATTTTGCTGGAGGTGGGCATGGTACTGGCCTGCGTGCTGTTTGTGCGGCGCATGGGCATTTTGTTCGAGATAACGCCCCTTGCTGCCAGCGCTGACGCGGCGGCCCCGCCACTGGCGCCGGAGGCGGCCAACTACGCCCTGCGCGGGGTATTATTTTTTGGCGCACTGGTCAAAATGGATGGCGTCATGCAACACATCAGCCAAACCCCTGCGTTACGCGACATTAGCCTGGACTGCAGCCAGCTATTGGCACTGGACAGCAGCGGTGCCGACGCCCTGGAGCAAATAGTGCAGGCGCTTGAGCTGCGCGGTGGGCATTTGACCTTGCGCGGCTTGGGCGCGCAGCCTTTGTCTTTGGTACAACGCACAGGCTTGTCTGCGCGGGTGCTGATAGCCACTTAGGCTACTGCCACCCGCGGCGCAAATTATTACTGCGCTGGCACCGATATAACGCGCTCGCCAGACGGCATCACCTGCACATTGCCTGAGGGCTTAAGCTGTACCGCGCCCTTACCCACCTGCACGGGAATAGAGGTAGCGCTGCCGCGGCTGGCAGCTACCGAAAACATGTTTAGATAAAACCGGCCTTCAGACTGCGGCACCACGGTGATGGTGTATTCAGCACTTTGGCCGGCCCGCGACGTCAACACGTCGTTGGGGCGGCTTAGCACCAAACCCTCACCTGCACGCAAGGTCACTTGGGCATCGGCACTGCTGCCCATAGTGACGCGAATGGTCAGCGGGCTGCCTACCGAGGGTGTGCCCTCGATGCGGTAGGCCATGGCCACACCCGAGCCGCCTTTTTTAGCGGCCAAAGGGGTAAAGCCATTTTTGCGCGCCTTGGCCGCGGCAAGGGCCACCTTGCCAGCAGAGGTGTCTGGTGTGGTCTCAGCACTGGCATGGGCCAAGGCCGCCAGGGACAGGGCCAACAGGGTCAGCGCGGAAGTAAAAAGTTTCATGGAATATCTTTCAATGCGTTGGTGTGGCGGTTAGTCGATGCGGATGGTGGCGCACGGTGCACCGCGCGCTACCGAAGCGGCGTTGAAATCGCTCACACGAATCACCACCTCACCCGCCGCGAGGTTGATGCTGCCAGCCTCAGACACCGGGGAGTCACTGCCTGCCTCGCCACGCAACACGCCGTTTTGAAAAACCCAAAAATCAATGTCATGCCCACCCTGCGGAAAGAGGGACGTGATGGTTCGTTCGCCCGCGCTGGGCAAGGTAGCGCGGAAGTATTTCACCGCACCCAGTTTGTTGACGGGGCTGTCGCCAGCGGGGTAAGTTTTCATGTTGCTGCCAATAAAGCAGGCCGGCGCATCGACACCCAGTGTCAAGGTGGTGTAGATAGGCAGATTGCCAGCATCTCCGCCGTTATTGCGTTCGCCTAAGCCCCACTGGTTGGGCGTAGCACCGACCAGAATATTTTGTGCAGCCAAGATACTGTTCAAGGCCGAGTTACCCGCACTGCGCAGTGCATCGGCAAAACTGAAGATCGTAGCCAGCGCGTCTTGCGATGTTTTCATGGGGCCGGTCAATGCAGTCCAAATCGGCGCAAAGCCCTGGCTCAAAAAGAAAGCGTACAAGCTCGTATCCACGGAGTCCTCGCGGTACCAGCCACGCTGCGCATCCGTAGGCGTTGCGGCTAAATCCAGCGTGAAGCCTTGGCTCTGCGCAAAATTAAAAGAATCGGCGTAGATGGGGTTGGCGCGCGACATGCTTGAAAACGCGTTACCCCAACCCTCCGAGAAAGCCAATGCCACGTCCAACTTGTCTTTTTGACTGTGTGAGCCACCCAAAGAATGGCTGGTAGAAAATGCGCTTTGCAAGTAGTGCCCATACTCGTGGGCCACCACACTGCTGTCATATTCGTCCGTGTCCACGCCATCTTTACCCAGCACAGCTATGTAGCGCTGCAGGTCAGCACAATTGCCAGTGGCCTCAAAGAAGGTGCCGGGAAGATCCCCTTTGACGAGGTCATATGGCAGTGCAGGCCGGTTGTTAGGGCTCCAAAATACAGTCAGCGGCGGAAACTGCGTGTTGGGTTTTGCCGTGGTGACGAGCTTCATGCTTTCGTAGATCGTGTCCAAAATCGCAAACGGGCCCGCGGCACGGGGATTGTCACGCGCAAAGGTAGAGTTGTAGCTGGACCCGTTCCAACCCGAGCGCGCGAGCGTCGTGGTTTGTATGTTGTTTGTGCTGCTGGTGATCGACGCCGTGTCAACTACCCAGATCGCGTCTCCGTCCGTGTTGCTAAGCACCGAGACATGCCACGTGGAGGGGCCATCAGCGCTGATGAGCTCTGCACGCAAGCGAATGGAAAAGGTGGTATTGGCGGGCACATTCAAGGAATAAGCGCCCTGCGGACTGGTAGTCGTGCTGGCCAAAACTATCCCGCCTGATAGCGCCTGTACCGTGGCGCCGCGAACGGGTTTATTGGTGGCATTGGCGTAATCCAACGCACCATTGGACAGGCTGTTAGGCGTTGTGAAATTATTATTAGGCACAAAAGAGAACAAGGCCGTACCCGTCACGACTACCGTTCCCGTGCCAGCAACAATGGGGGAAACTGGCGTAATTGGCGCAGCGGTAGACGTGGCGTAACACCCACTGTCCACTATGCCAGCCGGACTTCCACTGCCAACGGCAAAATTGGTGGGCGATGAATCCCCGCCCCCGCCACAGGCTTGCAGCACCAAGGCAGTGGCCACCGCAAGCGTTGCCTTTAAAAGGCCGGACAAAAATCGCATACCTGTTCCTATATTAAAACCACGACAAGGCCACCGAAGAGCCTCCCAACGATGCAGTGGGCGTTCATCGCGCGTTGCCAGTATTGGCATTGGCCTCAGGGTCCAGCCCCGACTCGGTACGCAGCACACGCATATTGCTGTCCATCACCGCGCTAAACACCATCGAGATGTTGGGGGCATCCAAATAGCGCCAGTTGTAATACGTCTCTTTTTTCAGCTCGTAGGGCACCACGCGCATCGGCTTGCCCAGCATTTTGCGTACCTCTTCCATCATCATGCCCGGCTGTACTTTGGCAAAGTTAGCAGGTGTAAGCACTTGGCGCAGCGACGCCATTTTGCCGTCCTGGCCAATACTGATCATGTAGTTGCGGTGGCCAGTGGGCTGGCGGTTGTACTCAAATACGCGCACACCCCCCTCGCCGTCCCACACCTTTTCGGGTTCGCCAAACTTGGCGCGCACGTCGGCCTCGGTGGCAACGCCCTCTTCCAGCTCGACAATGCGCTGCTGGTCGCAGCCCACTAAGCCCATCACAAAAGCCAGTAAGCCCATACAGACCGCCTTTTTTACGCTAAAAGAAACCATTTTTTGCTCTTTCTGAGGTTTGGCTGTAGCTAGCTGCCCAGCCCGGTAAAATCATGCCTTAACTATTACACAAACCAGTTTACGCCCATGTCTGCCTTGCTCAACGCCCTTAGCCGCATTTTCTACAAGCCAGCGTACGTCTCCGACGTCAGCAACTTTATCACCGACCTCAAGCGCAACCGCCCCGCGCTAGAGGCCGAGCAGCGCGCCGGCCGCGCCCTGCTGTGGGATAAGAACGTAGACCGCAGTGCTTTGGCTGACAGCCAAGACAGCCGCGTGGCACAACAAGCGTACGTCTATGGCAATACGCCCAAGTAACTTTTCAGCAGTTTTATATACCTTTTAGGCCTCTAGCCCAATAGAATATAGCACAAGCAGCTACTATTTTTGTAGCGCAAATACTGTCCCCACCTGCTTGCTTACACCCCTTACATGAGCGATACCTCTTCCCCAGCCCTGGCCATGCCAGACTCTGCCATGGTGCTGCCGCCCCCGCTCGCGGGGAGCTTGGGCGATGCGGCGCAGGCAGACATAGGGGGGTTGCCCACGGTGGTTGATCAAGTCGCGCTGGCGCGCCTGTACGGCGAGCCTTTGTTTGCCATGCCGACGGATTTGTACATTCCGCCCGACGCGCTGGAGGTGTTTTTAGAGGCCTTTGAAGGCCCGCTGGACTTGCTGCTGTACCTGATTCGCAAGCAAAACTTCAACATTCTGGACATCCCCATGGCCGGGGTGACGCGCCAGTACCTGAGCTATGTGGACGAAATTCGGGTAAAAAACCTCGAACTGGCCGCCGAATACCTGCTGATGGCCGCCATGCTGATCGAGATCAAGTCACGCATGCTGCTACCGCCCAAAAAGACCATGGACGGCAAAGAGCCCGAAGACCCACGCGCCGAGCTGGTACGCCGCCTGCTGGAGTACGAGCAAATGAAGCTGGCATCGCAGCGGCTAGACGCCCTGCCCCAGTTTGGCCGCGACTACCTGCGCGCCCAGGTCATCATCGAGCAGTCGCTGGTACCGCGCTTTCCCGATGTGCATGTGGTCGACCTGCAAGAGGCCTGGCGCGACATCGTCAAGCGCGCCAAGCTCATCCAGCACCACAAAATTACCCGCGAAGAGCTGTCCGTGCGCGAGCACATGAGCATCGTGCTCAAAGCTTTGCAAGGCCGCAAGTTTGTCGAGTTTGAGCACCTGTTTGACCCCGCCAAAGGCATGCCGGTGTTAGTGGTTACCTTCATCGCCCTGCTAGAACTGGCTAAAGAAACCCTGATCGACATTACCCAGGCTGAGGTATATGCACCCATCTACGTACGGCTGGCGTTTACACAGGCGGCTTGAGGGGCTTCATAGGGTGTGACGGGCTTGCGGGGGGATTGCACTTCTCGCTTGGTCACGTTGCGGCGGTTGCTTAGGGATTGCTGGCTAGCTTGGTCACATTGCGGCGGTTGAAGAATTTGCGCTGCAAAAATCTACGAAAACACGCGCGAATGTGGGTAACGCTACGCTAGCGTATGCACCGAGCGCCTTTCTACAATTTTTCATCACAAACACGTTCAACCACCGCTTGCTGGCTTTTGTAGCGCACGCCTATACGCAGCGGTGGCACGGGTTGGCGCAGTCTTCTGTGCCTTGGTGGATGAAGACAACTATCAAAGTCGTAGCTGCTTATGCTATTCTTTATTGGGCTAGCGGCATATTTAACTCATACATAGCGCCTGTTGGCATGCACCCAAGCTCCCCGAGGCGCGGGCTGCTCACAACGCCATGCAAATGTGACAGGGTGGGAGCGTCCCGATGAAAAATACGCAGAAAGGCGCGCGGTGCAAAAGCTAGCGCTACTACTACCTAATTTCGCGCGTGTTTTCGGAGTATTTTTGCAGCGGGATGTCCCATCCTGAGTCCACCTCAGTCGAAGATAACGGGCTGCCAACAAACCAACCTAGTCGAGGATAGCCAGCAGCCAGGAGTCAAACCCAGTCGAAGATGACCCCAAGAACGAAGACCATTTAAGGCGCAGGAGCAGCTACCTTACTGCTATACGCCGTCACCAACCCCAGCAAATGCTGCCGCTGCCCGGCCTCCAAATACGGCACCAGCAGGTTCAGCACATGCTGGGCGCCGCGCATCAGCGCGGCTTGGGCGCTTTCGGGCTCCAGGGCCTTGCGTGGGTCGCGCACATATTCAAAACTCAGCCAGTAAGTGAGCACTACCACCATGCTGGTAGCAGTAGCCTCCACCTCGCGCGAGTCGATACTGACGGCGCCGCTGCGGCTCATGGCGTCTAGCATGGCGCGCACGCTACGGGTTTTGTTTTTTAGCACCCACTGAAAATGCGTTTCCAGCCGGCGATTTTTGCTCAGCAAATCGTTCAAGTCGCGGTACAAAAAGCGGTATTGCCAAATCAGCTCAAACAGGCTGTGCATAAAAAACCAGGCGTCTTCTACATCGCGCACGCCGTCGCTGGCGTTGAGCAGCTCGCTCAGGGCGCGCTCGTATTTGTCAAACAGGCTGTTGATCAGCTCGTCTTTGGCGGGGTAGTGGTAGTACAGGTTGCCAGGGCTGATGTTCAGCTCGGCAGAGATAAGCGTGGTGGACACATTGGGCTCGCCAAAGCGGTTAAACAGCTCTAGCGTGACTTCCAGGATGCGTTCAGCGGTGCGGCGCGGCGCTTTTTTTGCCATGGCTAACCTTTGTCTTTGCGAATAGCGCACTCTAACCGATGTTGGCTTGCGCGCCCAGAGGCGTGACTGCCAGGCGGCCCGTACGCTTCGTATTTAATAGCTGCTTGTGCTATATTCTATTGGGCTAGCAGCGCTTTATTCATTAAATTAACGTACTGCCAGTGTGTGCAGCGAGCCTTCCAGATCGTCCATCACTTCTTGCAGTTGCATCACCGCGGCGCCCAAACGGCTGGCGGGCTTGGGCGGTAGCACCAGGTGGCGTTTCGGGTCGTCCAGCACCTGCGTGTTGACGCGGATACCGTGCTTGGCAAACTTGGCCGACAGCGTGCTTTTGCGGGTGCGCAGCATATGGCGGGTTTGCTGGTAGGCGTGCTCGGCCAAGGCGCGGCGCTGGCTGTAGCTGAAGGTGTTGGCCAGGTACAGCTCGGGGTCGCGTTGGTCCGGCTCGATCAGCACAATGTCGGTGTGGGGGAACTGGTGCTTGTAGCCCTTCATGCCCAGCTCCATGCGCGAATGGATCATCGTGCGGAAGGTTTGGCTTAGCACCCCAGGCAGGCCGCCGTCGGCAATGCGGGGGATGGACTGGCGGGCCTTGGGCAGGCCACGCTGCATGATGGGCGTCTTTAGTGTGGTGGCGTCAAAGGGCACCAGCGGGTTCAGGCACAGCAGCAGGTCTACGCCCTCTTGCAGCGCCACGGTGGCGTGCAGGGTTTTTTTCAAAGCGCCGTCTACAAAATACTGGTCGTCAATCTCTACCGGTGGAAACAGCCCCGGCATGGCCGAGCTGGCCTGCACGGCGCGGGAGATGGGCACGTGGTCCCAGCCGGGCTGGCCGAACGGCGCGGCCTCGCCGGTGTCCAGGTTGGTGGCTACCAGGGTCAGGCGATTGCGCAGCTGGCGAAAGTCATTGCTGCGGCCGGGTTTGCTGAACATGGCGGCCAGGCGGATGTCGATTTCTTCATTAGAAAAAATGCCCGTGGGCAAAGCTGGGCCCAGCAGCTCCAACGCGCTGACGACCGACTTGCGGCCGACCGTGGCGCGCCACAGCGCGCTGGCCAGCAGGCCGGGCAGCATGATGCTCCGGCGCACAAATTCGCCAGTGGCAGGGCGCATTAACCAGGCGGGGTCAAAGTGGTCTGAGGTGTCAGCCCCATGCGCCAAGGGCTGGTCGTTGTCGATAAAGTTTTTGCACAGCTCATGCGGGCCCATGCCGTTGGCCAGCGCGGCGGCAATAAAGCTGCCCGCTGAGACGCCCACGTAATGGTCGAGGTGGGTAAAGTTCAGCCCATCCAGCGCCTCGTCCAAGGCGCACAGGGCGCCAATTTCGTAAATGGCCCCTAATGGCCCACCACCGGCCAAAGCCAGTGCGATGCGCGGGCGCTGTGCAGGGCGAGCTGTGGTGACAGGCGCGGTGGTAGCGGCGGCGGCAGAGCGGCGTGCGGATGCCAAAGACTAGCCTTTACGCTTTGCGCGCGATGCGCTTTTTGGCCGCAGGCTTGGCAGCCTTCTTGGTGACGATTTTTTTGGCGGCAGCTTTTTTAACCACTGCTTTTACCGCTGGTGTGGCCGCAGCTTTGCCGGCTGCAGGGGCCTTGGTGCCCATTTTGGCCACCGCTTTGTGCAGCTCGTCGATACGGGCAATCAGCGCGTCTACGTCTTTGGCCGAGGGCACGCCCAGCTTGTTCAAGGCCTTGGCCACACGGTCTTCAAAGATGTCTTCCAGCTTGCCCCATTGGCTGGTGGCTTTGCTGGTGATGTCGTTGGCCATGCCCGCCATTTTGTTGGTGGCTTCGGATATTTTTTCTTCGGCAGCGGCCTGGGTTTTGCGCTGCACGGTCAGGCCTTCTTTAACCAAAGCCTCAAACATTTTGCCGCCCTCACCCTGCGCCTTGGAAAACGAACCCAGGCCCGCCTGCCAAATTTGCTGGGCCGACTCTTTGATAGAGCTGGCCATGTCGGCAGAGTGTTTTGGAGCGGCGGACGACTTGTTGACTTTGGTGACCATGGTGGGTTCTCCGTTAAATTATCGCTACTGTACGCGCAGTGCTGCGCCTTGGCTAGACGCGGCCCTCTATAAGGCTGTCGGGTTTACGCGCAATTGCCCATAACGGGGGCTTTGTGCACAATAGGCTGAGAAATTAATCATTCCAGGAGCACAGCATGCAGTATTTCATCACAGGCGCCACGGGGTTTATCGGCAAGCGGCTGGTAAAAAAACTATTGGAGCGCAAAGGCTCTGTGGTGTACTTTTTGATTCGCAAAGAGAGTGAAAAAAAGGTCGCTGGGCTGCGTGACTACTGGGGCGCCAGCGCTGCCCGCGCTGTGCCCGTGTATGGCGACCTGACGACCAAAAAGCTGGGGGTGTCCAGCGACGATATTAAAAAGCTCAAAGGTAAAATTGACCACTTCTACCACTTGGCCGCGGTGTACGACCTGGGCGCCGACGAGGAAAGCCAGGTGGCCGTCAACATTGACGGTACCCGCAACACGGTGGAGTTTGCCAAGGCCATCGAAGCTGGGCACTTTCACCATGTCTCGTCGATAGCGGCTGCGGGGCTCTATGAGGGCGTGTTCCGTGAAGACATGTTTGACGAAGCCGAAAACTACGACCACCCGTACTTTCGCACCAAGCATGAGAGCGAAAAAATTGTGCGCAAAGAGTACAAAGGCGCGTGGACGGTGTACCGCCCCGCCATGGTGGTGGGCGACAGCACCACGGGCGAGATGGACAAAATCGACGGCCCCTACTACTTCTTCAAACTCATCCAGCGCATGCGCCAGTTGCTGCCGCCGTGGATGCCGATGGTGGGCCTGGAGGGGGGACGCGTCAACATCGTGCCGGTGGACTTTGTCGTCAACTGCCTGGACTTCATCAGCCACAAAACGCAGATCGCCAAAAAATGCTTTCATTTGGTGGACTCTGAGGGCTACCGCGTGGGCGAGGTGCTGGACATTTTCAGCAAGGCCGGCCACGCACCCAAGTTCAACCTGTTTGTCAACGCGGCGCTGCTCGGTTTCATTCCAAAAAGCGTCACCAAAACACTCATGTCGGTCAAGCCCGTGCGCCGCGTGAAGGCAGCAGTGCTGAAAGACCTGGGCTTGCCCGAAGACATGCTGACGTTTGTAAACTACCCCACGCGCTTTGACCGCCGCGACCTGGACGTGGTGCTCAAGGGTTCCAACATTGAATGCCCTAACTTGCGCGACTACGCCTGGCGCCTGTGGGACTACTGGGAGCGCCACCTCGACCCCGACCTGCACATCGACCGCTCCCTGCGTGGCACGGTCGCCGGCAAGGTGGTGCTGGTCACGGGCGGCTCGTCCGGTATCGGCCTGGCCGCGGCCCACAAGTTCGCCGAGGCCGGCGCGACCACCATCATCTGCGGCCGTGATGTGGACAAACTGGAAGAAGCCTGCAAGGAGGCCAAGGCGAACGGCTACAGCTTCGTCGCCTACCCGGCCGACATCGCCGACATGGCCGATTGCGACCGCTTCACCCGGTTGTTGACCGACAACCACGGG
>JAYUHM010000163.1:0-11538 GCA_043766985.1 Polaromonas sp. | reverse complement strand
GACCCCGGCACTGGCTCTACAGTTAGAGCTGCTTGGTTCCCCACCTGACTCGGTTGGCCGCTTTACCATGCGGGAAGGCCCGTCAGGGTCTATTGTACCGTGACCTTTCCGGGTGGGTTTGCAACCAGCTATCATTGGGAATATGCAACAAAACACCCCCTCCACCAGCCCCCAGCAGGGCTTTAGCTACTCCCGCGCCAAGTTTGAAGAACTGGTAGACACCGCGCTTGCGCATGCCAAAAAACTGGGTGCTACCGACGCGGGGGCAGAGGCGTCGGAGGGCACGGGGCTGAGCGTGTCGGCGCGCATGGGCAAGCTGGAGAATGTGGAGCGTAACCGCGATAAGTCGCTGGGCATTACGGTATACGTCGGCAAAAAGCGCGGTAACGCCAGCACGTCGGATTTTTCGGTCAAGGCGATTGAGCAAACCGTGCAAGCGGCCTACGACATTGCGCGCTTTACGGCCGAAGACCCGGTGGCGGGCCTGCCCGACCTGCAGGACGTGGCCACCACCTACCCGGACCTGGACATGTTCCACCCCTGGGCTATCGATAGCCAGCAGGCGATTGAGCTGGCGCTGCGCTGCGAAGGCGCGGCGATGGGGGTGAGCAAAAAAATTGCCAATAGCGAGGGTGCGGGTGTGTCGGCGCAGCAAAGCCACTTTTTTGCCGGGCATTTGCGCGGTGGGCAGCTGGGCTTTCGCGGCGGCTACGCGTCGTCGCGGCACTCGCTGTCGGTGTCGCCCATTGCGGGCAAGGGCAGCAATATGCAGCGCGACGGCTGGTACAGCTCGCAGCGCAACGCGGCCGATTTAGCCAGCCCCGAGGCAATTGGCCGCTACGCGGCGCAGCGCGCGCTCAGCCGCTTAAACTCCCGCAAAATCGCCACCACCCAATGCCCGGTGCTGTTTGAATCGCCCTTGGCCGCTGGCTTGCTGGGCGCGTTTGTGCAAGCGGTAAGTGGCGGCTCACTTTACCGCAAAAGCAGCTTTTTGCTCGACTCGCTGGGTAAGGCGGCATTCCCCAAACACATCGACATTTTTGAAGACCCGCACCTGCCTGGCGGTAAGGGCAGCGCGCCGTTTGACGAAGAGGGTGTGGTTACCAAGGCGCGCAAGGTGGTGGACGCTGGCAAGGTGCAAGGCTACTTTTTGGGCAGCTACAGCGCCCGCAAGCTGGGTATGCGCACCACCGGTAACGCAGGCGGCTCGCACAACCTCACGCTCACCTCGCGCCTCACCCGCCCTGGCGACGACCTGGAAGCAATGCTGCAAAAGCTGGGCACGGGCCTGTTTGTCACCGAGCTGATGGGCTCGGGTGTGAACTATGTCACCGGCGACTATTCACGCGGAGCCAGCGGTTTTTGGGTAGAAAAAGGCCGCATCATGCACCCGGTAGAAGAGATCACCATTGCCGGCAATATGAAAACCATGCTGATGGGCATCGAGGCCGTAGGCGCCGATGCTTACAACTACGGCGCCAAAACGGTAGGCTCGATTTTGGTGAACCGGATGAAGCTGGCCGGGAGCTAAAGCCCCCTTTGGCTTTAGCCCGCCAGCGCGGCCTTGACCGCTGCCGACACTTGCCCCATATCGGCCTTACCAGCCAGCTTGGCTTTGACCGCGGCCATCACTTTGCCCATGTCACCGGGGCCGCTGGCGCCTATTTCCGCCACGATCTTTTTCACTTCTACCAGCACTTCGTCAGCGCTTAAGCGGGCGGGAAGGTAGGCTTGCAGCACGGTGATCTCGGCCGCTTCTTTGTCGGCCATGTCTTTGCGGTCGGCTTTGGTAAAGGCGTCAATGCTGTCTTTGCGCTGCTTGATCATCTTGTCGATGATGGCGATCACCATGGTGTCGTCCAGCACCACGCGCTCGTCCACTTCTTTTTGTTTGCAGCTTGATAGCAGCAGGCGGATGGTGCCCAGGCGCTCGGCGTCTTTGGCCCGCATGGCGGTTTTCATGTCTTCGGTAATTTGGTCTTTGAGCGCCATGGCGGACTCCGGTAAGTGAAACAAAAAGAGCGCTGATTGTAGAGCGCTCTGGGTGGGGGTGCTGGCTGGCGGCTCAATGCTTGTGCGAGTTGTCCATTTTGTGCACGATACCGCTGGGGTCGGCGCTGCCGGGTGCGCGGATGGATACAGGTACTTTGATCTCCATCTTCACGTCTTTGCCAGCTTTGTCTTTGAACAACAAGGTCATGGGCACCTGGCTGTCTTTAGGCAGGGCCTGCTTCAGGTCCATCAGCATGATGTGGTTGCCGCCCGATTTCAGCTCGACCGTTTTACCAGCGGGTAAATCCAGGCTGGGCAAGGCGCGCATTCTCATCACGCCGCCGTCCATGCGCATCTCGTGCACCTCGCCCACGCCCGCAATCGGGGTTAGCACGCCCACCAGTTTCATGTCCTGGTCGGCGGTTAGCTTCATAAACCCGCCAGTGCCCATTTGGCCTGGCACGGTGGTGCGCACCCAGGCGCCTTCTACTTTTACGGTTTGGGCATAAATACTGCTGCTAGCCCAATAGAGTAAAGCACAATACGCTATGCTTTTTATAGTGTTTGAGATGTTGCTCATGGTGAAATCCTTAGCTAAAAAATCGTCGTTTCAATGCTTGTGCTCTGCTACACCACCCGCAGCCAGTGGAGCCGGGGCCGTTACGTTCAGCAGTGCCGCCGGGAACTTCATTCCCTTGGTGGAGGTGCCCGAGGCGGGTATGTCCAGCCACGCGTTTTGCCCCGTCTTGTCACCATCTTTGCACAGTTGGCTGACTTTAAACCACAACGGCCCCGGCGTGCCCGGCGCCTTGCCGCGCAGCACAAATTCGTCGTACTGGTCGTCGGCCACGTAGGCTTCGCGGCTGTTGGCCGTCCAGGTCACTTCGGTCACGTCCTCGGTGATTTGCTTACCGTGGTCGTCATACGGTTTGGCTAGTCTTGCGCGCTGGATAGACAGCGTCCAGCCCGCTTTGGGCATGGGCTTGCTGCCCTGAAACCCCTCGGGCACCTGCACCCGCAGCGCCTGCGTGGGCAAGCCCTCGCAGCCGTGGCCTACGCGCAGCGTGGCCTTGGTGGTGGTGTTGGTCTCTACCGTGGGTTGCTCCAGTGTTATATGGGAAAAAGCGCTGCTAGCCCAATAAAATGTGGCACAAGCAGCTATTAATTTTGTAGTGTTTGATAACATGATGGTTCCTTTCAATGGGTGGGTAATTACAGGTCAAACTTCAGCTCGGCGTGGTAAGTGCGCTGCGGGTAGGGGTGAAACGCCCAGTATTTGGCGTTGTTCAGGTTGTCAATGCCCAGGTTGGCGCTCCACTGCTTGGAGATTTGGTAGCCCACGCGCACATCGGCCACCAGGTAGCTGCTGACGCCGATGTAGGTCAAGCTGTTGGTGTCCGAGTTATCTAGCTGGCTAAACTGCCTACCGCTGTAGCGCAGGCCAAAGCTGGTGGTCCAATTAGCGGCAGGTTTGTAGCTGGCCAGGAAGGTGGCACGCCAGTTGGGCACGCGGGGTTGGTGCTTGCCCACGCTGGCGGGGTTGTTGGCATTGGCGGTGATGATGGAGTCGGCATACGTCACGCTGGCCGACAAGTCCAGGTCTTTGATGCCTACGTCCGTGGCCTGGTAGGCGGTCTCCAGGCCCAGCGTGCGGATGCGGTCAACGTTTTGGATATTCGTGACATTGGGCGTCACCGAGAAGTTGGTTTGCGAATACAGCGCATCGCGGGTGCTTTCGTGAAAGGCGGTCAATCGCCACGTGCCGTTGCCCAGGTCGCGCTCGGCGCTCAGCTCGGTGGTCCAGGATTTTTCGGGCTTCAGGTTGGGGTCATTGTTGACAATGGCGGTACCGGCAGTGTTCAGCCCCCCTTGGTACAGCTCTGATGCGGTGGGCATGCGCACGGCGCGGCCGGTGGAGGCTTTGAGTGCCCATAGCGGGCTGGCTTGGTAGGCCAGGGCCGCTTTGGGTGAAAAATGCGTCTCCTGGCGTTCGCCCAGGTTTTGGATGCTCGCAGCGTTGCCAATCTGGCCGCCAAAGGCGCGCCACTGCTCTGCGCGCAGGCCCAGGGTGGCGTTCCAGCCTTGGGCAAACTTCCAGTGGTCTTGTGCCCACAGGCTTTGCAGGGTGGTGTTGCCGTTAAAGGCGCTAAAGCGGGCAGCGGCTGCGCCGTTAATCCAGTCGGACGTGTCGGAGGTGAGCGTGCGTAGCTGGTAGGCTTCGCGCTGGTAGCCAAACTCGGCAATGTGCTGCGGGTTGGGCCGCCAAGTGCCTTTGAGCGACAGCGTGTTCCAGCGGGTGCCGTCCATGTCGGTAATGCGCCCCGCGCCGCCGCTTAACGCTGCGGGCAAGGCGACGGTGGGCGCGCGCTGGATGTCTTTGCTGTAGTCATACAGGCTGGCGGCCACCTCCCAGTCAAACACGCCTTTGGTGTTGCTTTTCACGCTCAGGCCGTGGATCACGTGGGACAGCTCGTTGCGGTTGGTGCTGATATCGGCGGGCACCAGGGTGTACTGGCGGCCATTGATATTGACCGGGCCGCTGTAGACGGGGGCGCCCGCGGTATCGCGCAAATAGGTCTGGCCGTTGGACGTGGTGGTATTGCCCCACCAGCCCAGGGTGTAGCTGGCGCGCACAGTCGATGAAAAATCATACGCCAGCTTGGCTTTGATGTGCTGCTGCTCGGTCTCATACTGGGTGGTACTGCCCACGATCACCCAAGGCTGGTTCTGCGGGTTGTTGATACCCGTTAGTGCCCCCGTGACCACCGGCGTGCTGGCGGCGGGTGCGGTGGAGCTACTGACCAGCTTGTTGGCAAAGACCAATGGTTGGCCGCTGTTTTTAAGCTGGTTAAAGTTGACAAACCACGACCAGTCGCCGTTTTTATTGCCCAGCGAGGCGCTGGCCTGGTTGCCACTGTACTGGCCGTCGCTGCCCAAGGGGTTGGCGTGCTGGGTAAAAAAGCCAACCTTTGCGTGCGCCTCGAACTTGGTGGGCATTTTGGTCAGGTAGTCCACCACCGCGCCCACCGAGTTGCCACTGTAGGCGGCTGAAAACGGCCCGTACAGCACGTCTACCCGCTCGATCTCCTCTGGTGTTACCAAGCCCCAGCGCGGCGTAAAGGTAGCGCCATTGCCCAACAGGTTGCTCAGGGCAATGCCATCGGCAAACACCAGCGACCGGGCGCTGTTGCCGGTACCCGAGGCACGGCTGGCCAGCACCGCGTGGTTAAAGTCGCCAATGTAGCGCTTGCGCACGTTCAGGCTGGGCAGGTACTTCAGAGCGTCTTCGGCGTCAGTGGCGTTGATGTTGGCGGCGATGTCTGGCCCGGTCGTGCCCTCGATGGTGGTGGGTATCAGCGTAGGCAACGAGCTGGGGCGCTGGCCGACGATGGTGACAGCACCCAGCTCCTTGACGGGCGCGCTACTGGTGGCGGCGTCAGAGGTGGCGCCATCAGAGGTGGCGGTTTGCGCTGTAGCTATAAAAGGTAGGGCGGCGCCAAGCGCTAACGCCAAAGGATGTAATCGCATAATGACTCCCAAAATCTAAGCAAAGAACGTTGCTAGCCCATGCAGACATAGCACAAGCAGCTATTAAAAACGTAGCTATGGCTTAGAGACTGGGAGGCCCGCGAGCGGGCAGGGGCGCAGCGGTGCGCGCAGCCGTATGGGCTGCGGGGATGGTTTGCAGCGCGTAGGCCAGCGGCTGGGCTGGCTCGGCATGCAGTTTGACCACCGGGGGCGGCGCGCTGATTTGCGCGCACAGGGGGCACTCTAGCGTGTGGCTAGACGTGGTGGTACTGCTGCCATCGTCAGACTTGAGCAGCAGCTTCATCGCGCCCGAGCCGGAGCAAATCAGCTCGATAGCTTGGGGCTTGATGAGGGGGGACGCAATGGCTACACCGATAGACAACGCAAACCATACCAAGACGAACTTGGCTAGGGAAGTGGCGCGGCGCAAGGCTTGCATGGGATTGATTATGACAGTTACTACGCAGCTGTAAATGGGGTGACACACTGCTTTAGCCCATCACAACAGATGAGAAGGAGTGACGCGCACTGAAAAAAATGGCAATAAAAAACCGTGCGAAGTTGCCTTGGCACGGTTTTTTTGGCGCAGCGCGCTGGAGAAAAAACTTAGAACAGTTTTTTCGGCAGTTGCATGCTGCGAATGCGTTTGTAGTTGCGCTTGACGGCTGCCGCTTTTTTGCGCTTACGTTCAGCTGTTGGCTTCTCGTAGAACTCGCGGGCGCGCAGGTCGGTCAGTAGGCCGAGTTTTTCAATGGTGCGCTTGAAACGGCGCAGAGCCACTTCAAAGGGCTCGTTTTCTTTTACACGAATCGTGGTCATTTAAATGAGTAAAAATTGTGCTGAGGGTTTGGAAGGGAGATCAAGCCTTCTGTAGCCCTCTGCGGGGTTCCCCGCCTTAAATTAAGGTGCACCGGCGGCGGGGTTTGCCAGCTTAGCCTTGCATTATAGCCTTTTTGCCCGATGACCCGGTGTCAGGGTTTTGCTGCTTAAGGGGTGCTCACAAAGTAAGCGGATACGTCTTGCAGATCGCTGGAGCTTAGGGTGCCCGCAGAGTAGCGCAGGCGTAAATGCGCCAACAAGTAGTTGTATCGCGCCAAAGCCAGGTCGCGTTTGGCTTCAAACCGTTTTTGTTGCGCGTTAAGCACGTCTGCGTTAGTACGCACGCCGCCTGTAACGCTTTTTCGCGTGGCCTCCACGAGTAAGCTCGCTGAGCTAAGAGATTTTTCAGCGGCAGCAATACGGGCCGCTCCACTCAGCATGAGGTTGAACTGCTTACGTAATTCAACCACGATTTGTCCAGTTTTAGCCTCCAGCTCGTCCTGCGCTTTTTGATGGTTGGCAACGGCTTGTCTGGTTGCCGCACTGACTGACCCGCCGGAATACAAGGGAATATTGAGCTGCACCCCAATGCTGCGACTGTTAGTGCTTTGGTTGATGGTGCTGGTCGTGTCAGAGCTGTTTTTGCTGGCGCTGGCGATTAAGTCGAGGCGCGGGTAATGGCCCGCCCGATTTTTATTGATCTCTTCCAGCGCAATTTCTACGGAAAAGCGCTGAGCGGCAATTTCTGGGTTATTGGCCAGAGCCAAATCTCGCCAAGCCTCAAAATTGGCTGGATTCATAGGCTTGGCTTTAAAGTCGTCAGACAACGCATCCAGCCGATCAACCTCTTGGCCTACAACGGCGCTCAATGCCAGTCGGGTATTGACCAGGCCATCTTGTGCTTCTATTACCTGCGCTTCAGCCAAGTCGTATTTAGCCTGAGTTTCCAGCACATCGGTACGCGTGCCTTCACCTCGCTGTAGCATGCGCTCGTTGGCGCGGCGTTGTTCGGCATAGGCGTCGCGCTGGGCAAGCGCCTGGTCTAGCTGGTCTTCAGCGTATTTGGCATTAGCGTACAAACTAACCAAGCGCACGATGAGCTCTTGGCTGCGAACCATAAACTGCGCATCTGCGCCCAGGGTTTGGGCGATACCCTGGTTAAAACGGGCTTTACCCTCGGTGTGGATAAGTGGTTGCCGCAGTTGCAATGATGTCGCTGAACTGGTGTATTTGCGATCATCTACCGTATTGCCGTTGGGTGAAGCGGTGTCAATACTGGCGAAGTTTTTGTTTTTGTAGTAACTCGCAGATACCGTCGGAAGCAAATATGCGCGTCCCAGCACTTTGTATTCTTGCGCAGCTTCCTTTTCGGCAACTGCTGCTCGGTAGGCAGGGTCATTGGTTAATGCAGCCTCATAGGCCGCTACCAAACCGAGGGCGAGCGATACGCCAGGGCATGTAAGCGCCACCAAGCTGGCAATACTGACCAGCGTACGGCGATAGCTAAAGTGGGGCATGGTCATTCTTCCGTCATGGCCATTTTGATATGGTCCAAAACTGGCTTCAGCAAATAGTTCATCATGGTGCGTTCGCCAGTTTTTACAAACATTTCAACGGGCATGCCGGGACGAATCTGCAGGCTGGCAATCTGTTTCATACCCTCGGGGGCTACTTTGGCCTTCACGGTGTAATACGGCTGGCCACTTTTTTCGTCTACCAGCCGGTCCGCTGATACCTGGGTAACGATGCCAGGAATGTGGGGCGTCAGATTTTGGTTGAAAGCCGTAAACATCAATTCAACTTTGAGATTCGGATGCACCTTGTCAATCAAATGAACGGGTAATTGACCGTCAACGACGAGGGCATCGTCGCTTGGAACGATGTCCATCATTCGAAAACCGGGGCCTACAACGCCACCATTGGTAAAAACGCTCATAGCAACGATGGTGCCATCGACAGGCGCCCTGACCAACGCATTGTCCAAATCGTAATCCAGGCCCTTGAGTCGATTGACCAAACCATCAGCTTCTTTTTGAATATCGGATAGCTGCGTGCGCACCTCTTTTTGGTACTCTTGCTGCCGTTGAAGGCGGCGCAACTTGAATTCAGATATTTGTCTCACACCCCGGCCAATATTGCTAATATCTTCTGAAATAGCAGTAGCGAGTTGAGCATAGGTGCGTTCCAGCTCAAGCAGTCGATTGCGGGCCACATAGCCTTCTTTAGCTAAATCACGCATGCCGTCTAGTTGCTCTTTAAGAAATTGGAGTTGTTGCTGTTTTCCGTCGCGTGACTCGCCTAAACCTTTATTTTGCAAAACCAGGCCAGCGATGTTTTCGTCCAGGGCTGCCAACTCGCTTTGTATGGCGGATCGGCGCGAGCTAAATAGCTGCTGTTGCAGGCTGACGTTGCTGGCAATTTTCGGATCGTTTTTAACACTGTCCAACGTACTTGGAAAAACTATAGTTTTCAATCCATCGCGCTCAGCACTGAGTCGAGCTTCTGCAGTACGGGCACTGTAGTATTGAACGCGGGCGATTTCAGCGTTGGCTTTGGCCTGCACGGCGTTCATGCGAACCAATACGTCGCCGGCCTTCACCCGGTCTCCCTCTTTGACTAAGATGGTCTCTACGGTGCCGCCGGAGAGATGCTGCACCGCTTTTTTGTTAGTGGCAACAGTCACAGTCCCGCTTAACGGAACCCCTTTGTCCAGGGGCGCAAAAGAGGCCCACAAAACAAATCCACCAATACCTGCTATGACCACCCACCAACCTATTCGGGTATGGGATTGCGCGTCGACATTGACAGCGTTGGGGGTCTCGCTACGTACAACCGCATCAGTTGCTGGGGACGGATTGTCAAGTAAGCTCTTCATAGTCATCTTCGCCATTACGTCGGTTGTTGTTTTAGGCATTCGCTGCAGTTAGTGCAGTGGTTTTCTTGCCTTCAGTTGATGCTACAGCGCCTGGATTGTTCGCTGCCGCCTGTTGCTGCACGGCTTTAGCCAAGGTCGCCAATACTTGGTCGGTGGGGCCGAATAGCTGTGCACTGCCGTCGCGCAATAGCAAAAGTTTATTGGTGATGCTTAATGCGCTGTTGCGGTGTGTAATCAATACCAGTGTCTTTCCACGGCTACGCAAGTCAACAATAGCGGCTACCAAGGCTTGCTCGCCCGCATCGTCCAGGTTGGAGTTTGGTTCGTCCAGCACCAGCAAAGATGGGTCGTTATACATAGCACGGGCTAAGCCAATACGTTGCTTCTGCCCACCAGACAAACCTGCGCCGCCATCGCCCAGTAGGGTGTCATAACCTTTTTGCAGTTGCAAAATCAACTCATGAACACCAGTGCGTTTAGCCGCAAGAATAACTTTTTCGGAATCAACATCACCAAACCGGGCAATGTTTTCAGCGACTGTCCCGGCAAAAAGCTCAATATCTTGCGGCAAATAGCCGATATGGCTACCAAGCTCTTCTTTGTTCCACAAAAATATATCCGCGCCATCAAGCCTTACTTTGCCAACAGCAGCTGGCCAAACACCCACCAGCAAGCGTGCAAGGGTTGACTTGCCTGCACCACTGGGCCCAATAACGCCAAGTACATCGCCCGGAGCAATGGAGAAACTTAAATTCTTAAGTACGGCTATCGTGGAACCGGGTGGTGCAGCCGAGACAGTTTCCAGTGTAATTTGTCCTTTGGGCTTGGGTAGCGGCATTCCGGCCAAACGTGGTGGATTGGACTCCAACAGTTCTGACAAACGGTTGTAGGCGCTGCGGGTAGCGCCAAATGTTTTCCAAACCCCAATGAGTTGCTCGACAGGGTTTAGGGTACGTCCCATCAAAATTGACGAAACAATCATCATCCCGCCCGTGATTTTCCCGTCTAGCACCAGCAGCGCACCAAAGCCCAAAATCAAGGATTGCAATGAGGTGCGAAAAAATTTGGTGAAAGCATTGATAATGCCTGCTTTTTCACTTGCCTCAGCTTGCAATTGCAAAAAACGCGCGTGTAGTTTGAACCAGCGCGCCATAAGATTGGGTAGCATGCCCATAGCTTCAATAACCTCGGCATTGCGTAAATTATTGGTGGCCAGGTTAGATGCTGCAATGGCTAACCCTGAGGCTTCTGCCATTGGTTTTTTTGACACTGCCTCGTTGAGGTAAGCCAAAACAATTAGCACAATGGTGCCGCACAGTGCGAAGATTCCCAAGTTGAAGTTAAACAGAAAGATGACGATGAGGTAGATTGGAAACCACGGGGCGTCAAAAAATGCAAACAAAGCATTGCCTGTCAAAAACTGCCTTACTGTTGCCAGGTCTTGTAGCGCTTGCCCGGCGTTGCCACCAGCTTTTTTTAGGTTTTGCTCAAATGCCGCCGTGTAAATTCGCTTGTTGATCCGCATGTCTAATTGCGCCCCAACCCGAATAAGCACAAAGCTTCGTACAAACTCAAGGGCACTCATAAAAAGGTACGCGCCCAGCACCATTAGGGTTAACATCAGTAGTGTTGTTTCGTTGCGACTAGACAGCACCCGGTCGTAGACTTGCAGCATGTACAGGGATGGCACCAGTAACATCAAATTTATGATGGCACTGAACACGCCCACCGTTCGAAATGCCCCTTTGAATTCGCCAAGTGTTTGGGCGATTTCGTTTTTCGATGTTTTAAAAAGAGAGATCATTGTGAACTGGCTTTTGGAGAGGATGGTTTCATACACACTTGAAACATATCGTAAATCAAGGAATTTAAGCAATATACACGTGCTGGCGTAAAGTGTCTAAAAATAATATAAAAAGCCTCTGCCAGATTGGCAGAGGCTTTAGCGTTAAAGGCAATCAGAGCAAGCGCTTAAATGATTGCCCCAACAGCTTACAGCAGCAGGTCGGTAGCAAGCAAAGTGTGGATACCCGTCAACTGGATCTCAAAGTCGGCCACACCGTCGCCATTGACATCACCTTGCATGATGGTGTTGCTGCTGGCGTCGACAAAGTAGCGTAGTTGCCCAGCAGTGTTGGAGAAGGCGGCAGAGTTGATAAAGCTGAAGGCTTGGTTCCCAGCTATACCAGTGTTGGCATCCAGACCAGAAAAGTCAATCCGGTCTATTCCAGTTAAGAAATCTGTGATGGTGTCGCGCTGGCCTGCTCCTACGCCCGAATCACCAGCAAGTGCCAAAATGAAGGTATCAATCCCCGATCCGCCTG
>JAYUHM010000162.1:0-1604 GCA_043766985.1 Polaromonas sp. | reverse complement strand
GGTGATTGGCTTGCGCATCACCATCTTCACCAATCACACGGTTGCCTTCAACGCTGCGGCCACCGGCAATCATCATGTCGCGGTATTCAATCTCGGTTTTTCCGGTCATGGAGCCTGCCATTTGCTGAAAGCTTTTGCCGTGCGTTGCGCCCAGTTTGGCGAGGAAATAAATATTGCCACCCAGCGCGATGCAGCGGTTCAAATCGGCATCAAGCACTGCCAGTTTTTGCGCTTCCGTCATCGGCCATTCGTCCACATAGGCGCGTTGGTCGGCCAAAAAGCGCGCGCGGTTCTCGGCCTTCATCAGCGACATGCAAAACTGGTTGAGGTGGTAGCCCTTACGCGACTGATCCATGTCAAACATGGTTGTGCCGGGAATGTTGAGGTAGGGTTTTTCGAGTGACATGCAATACTCCAATTCAAGTCCAGTTCAAGTCCAGTAGAGACGGTTCGGATTGTCCACCAGCAGTTTTTGTTGCAGCTCAGGCGTGGTGGCAATCTGCGGGATGAAATCGACCAACAGCCCGTCATCCGGCATGTGGTCTTTCAGGTTCGGGTGCGGCCAGTCGGTGCCCCACAGCACGCGGTCGGGAAAGGTCTCGACCAGGCGTTTCGCAAACGGCACCACGTCGGCGTAGGCACCGTTTTCCAGGTTGGGTTCGCCATTCAGCGCTTTCGGGCCGCTCACGCTCAGGCGCTCGGGGCAGCTCACTTTGCTCCAGATATTGGGGTGCTCGCGCATCATTTTCACAAACAGCTCAAACTCTGGGCCATCCACCGGCTTGGTCACATCGGGGCGGCCCATGTGGTCAACCACGACGGTCGTAGGCAAGGCGGTGAAAAAGTCATACAACTCAGGCAAATCAACCGCTTCAAAGTAAATCACCACATGCCAGCCCAATGGCGCGATGCGGTTGGCGATTTCTAACAGCACTTCGCGCGGTGTGAAATCGGCCAGTCGTTTGACAAAGTTAAAGCGTGTACCACGCACACCGGCGGCATGCATTTCTTGCAATTCGGCATCCGTCACGTTGCGGTTGACGGTGGCGACACCACGCGCCTTGCCGTTGGATGCTTTGAGCGCATCGACCAAAGCGCGGTTGTCCGAGCCGTGGCAGGTGGCTTGCACGATGACGTTTTTGTCGAAACCCAAGTGGTCGCGCAGGGCGAACAATTGCTCTTTGGACGCATCGCAAGGCGTGTATTTGCGCTCTGGTGCATAGGGAAACACGTTGCCAGGCCCGAAGACATGGCAATGCGCATCGACCGCGCCCGCGGGCAGTTTGAAGCGCGGTTGGCTGGGGCCGGTGTACCAATCTAGCCAGCCTGGGGTCTTGGTAAAACCTTCGGTTTTGTTTTCAAATGTGCTCATACCGTCCTTAATCAATATATTTCAAACCCGCTTTTGCCAGCGGTTCGCGCATGTTGTACATGTCCAAACCCAGCACGCCAGCGGCGAGTTTGGCGCGCTTTTCGCCTTCCAGATCTTCACGTGCTTGGGAAGCATCTGCCACTTTTTGTGCCCATTCAGCGGGGACAACAACCACGCCGTCGTCGTCTGCAATGACCACGTCGCCCGGGTTGACGTTGACGCCCGCACAGAC
>JAYUHM010000161.1:0-29213 GCA_043766985.1 Polaromonas sp. | reverse complement strand
TTGCCATGTGGGGACTCCTTGTGGGGAAGTCTGTATTGTGACGGAAATTACTCTAATAGAACAGTATTGGCCGCGGAGCTGTGCACACCAAGTGCCAGGGCGAGCACAGTCCAGGCGTTCGGTTCCCCGCTTTCGCAAGCAAGCAAGCAAGCAAGCAAGCAAGAGTGCAGTCAACCCCAAACTCCCAGCACCGTGAATTTCGGATCACCCCATAGGAAAACACCATGACCCACGGCGTTGAATTTAAGAATATCAGCAAGCGTTACGGTACCGATGCGTCTGCACCCATGGCGGTCAAAGGCATCAGCTTTGAAATCGAAAAGGGATCGTTAACTACCATCCTCGGCCCCTCAGGCTGCGGCAAAACCACCACCCTGCGTATGATCGCCGGGCTCGAATCTCCCACCAGCGGCCAGATCATCATGGACGGCAAAGACGTGACCACGCTGGGCCCGGCTGACCGCAATGTGAGCATGATGTTCCAGAGCTACGCACTGTTCCCGCACATGAATGTGGTGGAAAACGTGATGTACGGCCTGAAGATGTCGGGCGTTGCCAAAGACAGAGCGCACAGCCGCGCTAGCGATGCGCTGAAAAACGTCGGCTTGGTGGGCTACAACGACCGCTTGCCCAGCGAGCTGTCGGGTGGCCAGCAGCAGCGCGTAGCCTTGGCCCGGGCCCTGGTGCTAGAGCCTGCGGTGCTGCTGTTTGACGAGCCACTGAGCAACCTGGACGCCCGCCTGCGCCGCGAAATGCGCGAAGAAATTCGCGGCCTGCAGCAGCGCTTGGGCTTGACTGTGGCCTATGTGACGCACGACCAAAGCGAGGCGCTGGCCGTGAGCGACCAGATCATCGTGATGGACCACGGCACCATTGCCCAGCGCGGCACGCCGCGCGATTTGTACGAATACCCCAGCTCAGAATTTGTCGCAGGCTTCATGGGCGAAGCCATGCTGTTCCCTGGAGTCTCCCAATCGGACGGGCAGGTCAAACTTGGCCCCTTGGTGATCAAGCCCAAGCAAAACATTGCTGCCGGTAAAGTCAAAGTGGCGGTACGTCCCGAGGCCTGGCACATCCACGCCGTTGGCAGTGGTATCGCCGCACGCCTGGCCAAATCGGCTTATCTGGGCAGTTTTTATGAATACACCTTCGATACCGAATTGGGCTCGATATTTGTAGTCTCGCCAGATTTGGTGCATGTGCTCAGCTTAGGAGCAGATGTCGGTCTAAGCTTGGCTGACCACGGCGTCTCGGTGGTGCAAGTGCAGTAGCAGTGCTTGCGATTTATATGGCAGCTACACCATCGTCAGCCTGTCGCGCCAATAGCCCGGGCGGCGGTGGGTATTGGCGAAGGCGATAATGACAATATCTTCGACGTGCACGGTGTAGAGGATGACGTAGGGGAAACCTTTCACGATGCATTGCCGCAAATCGGGGGCAACCAGTTTTCAGCCCAGTGGAAAGTGCACGATGCGGGCTATACAGGCCTCAAACTCAGTGGTCAATCGTTGTGCCAGTTTCGGCTCTATGGCCCGGTAGTAATGTAAGGCCTCAATGACTTCCACATCGACGGGCGGTATGCGGCGCACTTTCATTGCATACGCATTTTTTGCAGAAGATCCTCTATGGGCGTGGCTGCAAGCTCGCCTTGATGGAGTGCCGCCAAACGGTCTTGCGCTTCTGTTACCCACGCGGCCGCTATCACTGGGTCTGGTTCGTCGATCATTTCAAACAGAGAGTCAATGAGTTTGAGTTGCTCGTCGGCAGGCAGTTTGCGAGCAGATTGGAGAATTTCAGCGGTGGTCATGGGGTACTAAATGGTTTGAGAAGTTTTATTGTGCCAGCAAAAAGTCTCCAGGTAAATCGCCGTCATTCGTTCGCCAAATCAGGGTCGGGCAGGTTGTTCAGATGCGTACGCCTGCGGTCTACTAACTTAGAGCAACAAACCAGTTACGAAAATAGGCTAAGCAAGCACAAAGACCATAAGCCGTTAGATAATCCGGATATGAACCAACTTGATGCTCTCAAACAATTCACCACCGTGGTGGCCGACACTGGCGACTTCAAGCAGCTTGCGCAGTTCAAGCCGCAAGACGCCACCACCAACCCATCGCTGATTTTGAAGGCGGTGCAAAAACCGGAATACGCCCCGCTGGTCAAAGAAATAGTGGCTGCGCACAAAACCAAAGCGCTTGACGAGCAGCTGGACCGCCTCGTGGTGCGCTTTGGTCGCGAGATTGTCAACGTCATCCCTGGCCGCGTGTCGATGGAGGTGGATGCCCGCCTGAGCTTTGATACGGCTGCCAACGTGGCGCGCGCCAAACGCCTGATTGCGATGGCGGCGGCTGAGGGCATTGCGCAAGAGCGCATCCTGATCAAGCTGGCCTCGACGTGGGAAGGTATTCAAGCGGCGGCGCAGCTGGAGCAAGAGGGCATCCATTGCAACCTCACTTTGTTGTTTGGTTTTTGCCAGGCGGTAGCCTGCGGCGCGGCCCAAGTGCAACTGATCAGCCCGTTTGTGGGGCGCATTTACGACTGGTATAAAAAAGCCAAAGGCGCCGATTGGGACGAAGCCGCGATGGCCGGCGCCAACGACCCCGGCGTTAAATCGGTCACCCAGATTTTTAACTACTACAAGCGCCACGCTATCGCCACCGAGGTGATGGGCGCGAGTTTTCGCAACAGTGGCCAGATCACCGCGCTGGCCGGCTGCGACCTGCTGACCATCAGCCCAGAGCTGCTGGCCCAGTTGGCGGCCAGCGATGCGCCCTTGGCCAAAGCCTTGAACGCCGATGCCGCTAAAACCATGGACATACCAGCGGTAAGCTACAACGAAGCGGCTTTCCGCCTGGCGCTGAACCAGGACGCGATGGCCACCGAAAAGCTGGCAGAAGGAATCCGCGGCTTTGTGGCCGACGCCGTGAAGCTGGACCAACTGCTGCTGGCGGCCTGATGCGTTGCGACCAAACCGCTGCCTGGGCGCAGCTAAAAAGCTACTACGCCGAGCACGGTGCCCAACTGGACGTGCGCGTAGCCCTGCGGGACGATGCAGCGCGGGTGGGCAAGCTGTCGCAAACCGCGCCGCACATCTTTGCAGACCTATCGAAAAACCATATCGACGACGCATCGCAGGCCCTGCTGCTGCAGCTGGCGCGCGAGTGCAGCGTGGAGCCGCTGCGCGATGCGATGCTGCGCGGCGAGGCGATTAACAGCACCGAGAAGCGGGCTGTGCTGCATACACTTTTAAGGCAAAAACAGCCCTCAGCCCAATCAAATACAGCACGAGCTGCTACAAATAATGTAGCAATGGATGACATGTTGAACGACGTGCACCGCGTGCTGGCGGCCATGCTGGCCTACGCAGAGCAGGTGCGCTCTGACAGCCAGATCACCGACGTGGTGAATATAGGCATCGGCGGCTCAGACCTGGGCCCGCAAATGGCGGTGCTGGCCCTGCAAAGCTTTGCCACCACGGGTAAACGCTTTCACTTCGTGTCCAATGTGGATGGCCACGAGCTGGCCGCCACTTTAAATGGCCTCAAGCCGGCCAGCACGCTGTTTCTCGTGGCCTCCAAAACCTTTACCACCACCGAGACCATGACCAACGCGCAAAGCGCCAAGGACTGGTTTTTAGCCAACGGCGGCCAAGACACGGCGCGGCATTTTGCCGCCCTTACCACCAACGTGCCCGCGGCCAATGCTTTTGGCATTACCACCACCTTTGGCTTTTGGGACTGGGTGGGCGGCCGCTACAGCCTGTGGTCAGCCATCGGCCTGCCCATTGCCATCGCCATCGGCGCGCAGGGTTTTGGGCAAATGCTGGGCGGCGCGGCCGATATGGACGAACATTTCGCCACCGCCCCGCTGGAGCACAACCTGCCCGTGCGCCTGGGCCTGCTGGACGTGTGGTACCGCAACTTCCACGGCTACACCTCGCGCTGCGTAGCGCCCTACCATTCAGCCCTGCGCCGCCTGCCCGCGTACTTGCAGCAGCTAGAGATGGAGAGCAACGGCAAGCGCGTGGACAAAGACGGCAAGCCCTTAAGCTACAGCACCTCCCCCGTGGTGTGGGGCGAGCCCGGTACCAATGGCCAGCACGCCTTCTTCCAAATGCTGCACCAAGGCACGGACGTGATCCCGATGGAGTTTATCGCCGTTAAAACGCCTACCCACCGGCTTAAAACCCACCATACGCTGCTGCTGGCGAATGCCTTGGCGCAGGCGCAGGCGTTTTTGCAAGGCAAGGCCGACCCGGGTGGCCACAAAGACTTTCCGGGTAACCGGCCCAGCAGCTTCTTCGTTCTGGACGCGCTCACCCCCACCAGCTTTGGCGCGCTTATCGCCCTGTACGAGCACCGCGTATTTGTCAGTGGCGCGGTATGGGGCATTAACAGCTTCGACCAGTTTGGCGTGGAGCTGGGTAAGGTACTGGCAACCGACATTGCCCAGCGCATGGGCACGGGTGACGGGGCAGGCCTGGACGCGTCTACCGCCGCCTTGCTGCAGCGCCTGCGTGGCGTATATTAGTGATGTAAATTGCCGAAAGCCCAATAGAGTAGGGCACAAGCTGCTATGTTTTTTGTAGCTTTTACGCGCGGCGCACAGGTGAAAAAATCGCGGCGATTTAACCTGGCTGCGCCACACTGCGGTTTTTTACCACGCCCTTGTCGACATCAAACTCCACCGTGCGGCTTTGCCCGTTGGTACCGGGAAAGCCGTCAAACACGCTGCGCACCAGGTAGGGCATGGTGACAGCCAGCGTGGCGTTGGCGCCGCTGCTGGTGGCCGAGGCTTCAAACACTTTGTTCGCGCCCTCGGCAATGTCCAGGCGCAGGCGGCGGGTGCTGACGTCGCGGCTGACCGTGCGGTAGCCCACCACCGCCGGGCCATAGGGGCTGGGTGCCCAGTAGCCCGGGCGCCAGCCCCATGTGGGGTGGTAGTGCGCGGGGTGCCAGTAGACGGGGTCGGCCAAAACGGGTTCACGGGCGCGCAGCGTGCGGGTGTTAACGCCGTAGTCCAAGCCCACGTCAAAGCGCCCTTTGCTGCCTGCGGGCGCCTCTTTCAGGCCCATTTGGTTCAGCTCGGTGCGGGCCAAGTCTTCGTAGGTTTTGTGCTCCAGGCTGCCTTCCTGGCCGCCCAGGCGCTTAAAGCTGTAGGTGCTGCCCGCAGCGTTGGCCGGCCAGCGCTGAAAACTGGTGACATCGGTGCGCATAGTGCTGGCGCAGCCCAGCATGCCCACCAGCAGGAAGGCAGCCAAAACTGCAAGACATAAACGCTTCATAGACCTTTTAACGTGGTTTGGATACGCTGCGACGACGTGGTTTGCTTTGCCGGGCGTGGCAAAGCGTCATATTTTGTATCAATTATTGATGAAAATGGCTGTAAGCCCAATAGAGCATAGCACAAACAGCTACTGTTTTCATAGTGCTGCTGGGCGCTTCGGCCGCTGGGCCATGGGCTCACAGGGCACCGGCCTACCTGGCTGGTGCCGATGCTTTAGGCCGTGGCCGCACGCCGGGGGACACGTCCAGCTCGAGAGTTTTGTCGGCGCGGCGCACACCCATTTTGGCGGGGGTATTGGGCTTGAGGGCCGCTACGTTGGTCAGCAGTTCGCTCACGCTGCCCACCGCTTTGCCAGCCACGGTGGTAATCACGTCGCCGGGTTTGATGCCCGCTTGCGCCGCCGGGCCGTTTTGCAGCACACCGGTAATGATCACGCCGTTGGCTGTGTCTTTGTCCAGTTTCAGGTTAAAGGTCTCGGCCAGCTCGGGCGTCAGCTCTTGCGGCTCTACGCCAATCCAGCCGCGCGTTACCACGCCGTCTTTCACAATGCCCTCCATCACTTGCTTGGCCGTGGATACCGGGATGGCGAAGCCAATACCCATGTTGCCACCGCTGCGGCTGTAAATGGCGGTGTTGATGCCCAGCAAATTGCCGTTCACGTCCACCAGCGCGCCGCCCGAGTTGCCAGGGTTGATGGCCGCGTCGGTTTGGATAAAGTTCTCAAAGGTGTTGATGCCCAGCTGGTTGCGCCCCAGCGCGCTGACAATGCCGCCGGTGACGGTTTGGCCCACGCCAAATGGGTTGCCGATGGCCAGCACCTGGTCGCCCACTTGCAGCGCGTCCGAGCTGCCCAGGACGATGACCGGCAGTTTGTCCAGTTCGATTTTCAAAATCGCCAGGTCGGAGTCGGGGTCGGTGCCGATCACCTTGGCCTTGGCGCGGCGCGTGTCGTTCAGGGTTACCTCGATCTCGTCGCCGCCTTCCACCACATGGTTGTTGGTCAAAATGTAGCCGCTGGGGCTGACAATCACGCCCGAGCCCAAGCCACCTTGCGGCTCTTCGCCCCGGTCGCCAAAAAAGAAGCGAAACCAAGGGTCGTTCATGTTGGGGTTTTTAACCGCTGCCTTCATCACGCTGATGCTGACCACGGCAGCCGAGGCCTTTTGCGCCGCCACCCGAAAGCTGCCCACTGGCACCACGCCCGGCTGCACTGGTGCCTGCAAAGTGGGCACCACCGTGTCGCTCAGCACGGCCCGCTTGTTGAGCCACTGCGGTTGCAAGCTGGCCACGACAAAGTAGGCGGCTAACAGCAAAGTCACGCACTGAGAGAATAAAAGCCAGAATTTTTTCATGGTCGAGGGGCAGGTTGGTTACATTGTGGCCAGTATTGGAAACTCCACAAGCGAAATATACACATCATCCCTACAACATCGGGGCGAAAAGTGAAACTCCAAGCCCCGAGCGTGCGCGCGAAACTGCCGCGTGGCGCGGTGTTGTCTTTCCAGCACCGCGATAATGCGGCTATGAGCACCCACTTTGCCCCCCGCCAAGCTGTACTGCAAGCTTTTGACGACTGCCTGCAGCCGGCCCCATTCAAAGACTACGGCCCCAATGGCCTGCAGGTGGAGGGCAAGGCCGAGATTCGCCGCATCGTCTCGGGGGTCACGGCCTCGCTGGCCTTGATAGACGCGGCAATTGCCGCCCAGGCCGACGCCATATTTGTGCACCACGGCTTGTTTTGGCGCGGACAAGACGGGCGCGTAGTAGGCTGGATGAAGCAGCGCCTGCAAAAACTGCTGGCGCATGACATTAATTTGTTTGCCTACCACCTTCCGTTGGACGCGCACCCCACGCTGGGCAACAACGCGCAACTGGGCAAGGTACTGGGTTTTACGCCGCTGCAAGGCGCTGGCAGCCGCTTTGGTGAGCAGGACCTGGGCTGGCTGGGCACTACCCCCTGTACCAGCTCGGAGATGCTGGCAGAGCATGTTAAAAATACGCTAAATAGGCCAGTAGCCCATGTAAATACGGCACAAAGGGCTATTAAAAATGTAGCGTGGTGCACCGGTGGCGCGCAAGGCTATTTTGAGTCTGCCATTGCCGCCGGGGCGGATGTGTACATTACCGGGGAAATTTCTGAACCCCAGGCCCACTACGCCCGCGAGATGGGCGTGGCCTATATCGCCTGCGGGCACCACGCCTCCGAGCGCTACGGCGCGCCCGCAGTGGCGGCGCATGTGGCGGCGCAGTGGGGTTTGGCGCACACCTTTATTGATATTGACAACCCCGCCTGACGCTGCAAAAGCACACATGCCACTTTCACCGGCCCCCATTTTTTGATGCAACACCTTGTGACCTCGCCTACCGCCTCTTTACTGCCCATTGCCATCACGCCCGGCGACCCGGCGGGCATTGGCCCGGAGATTGTGGCCAAGGCGTTTCGCGACGCACCCCAGGTCATGCGGCACTGCTTTGTGGTGGGCGACGTGGGCCTGATGCGGCGCGCGGCGGCGCTGGTGGGCGGCCGGCTGCCGCTAGCGCAGTTAGCCACCGCTGCAGACGCGCTGGATGCGCCCCCCCGCTGCCTGCCCGTGCTGCCCTTGCCGCCCAGTGGGGACTTTGACCAACTATCAAAACAAGAGCAGCTTGTGCTATTGCCTGTTGGTCAGGTGAACGATTTGGCTGGTAAATTCTCTGCCCAATGCGTGCATTGGGCGGCGCGTGCCGCCTTGCGCGGCGAGGTGGCTGCCCTGGTTACCGCGCCCATCCACAAAGAGGCTTGGGGCGCCGCCGGTGTGCCGTACCCGGGCCATACCGAGCTGCTGCAAGCCGAGGCGGCGGCCCACCTAGGCCGGGCAGTGCACGAGGTACCCGTGCGCATGATGCTGGCCAACGACGAGCTGCGCACCGTGCTGGTCAGCATCCACATGAGCCTGCGCGAGGCCATAGCGGCGGTGACGCTGGACAATGTGCTGCAAACCTTGCGCATCACCCATGCCAGCCTCAGCACAACGCTGGGCCGGGCACCGCGTGTGGCCGTGGCCGGGCTGAATCCCCACGCCGGCGAGGGCGGCTTGTTTGGTCGGGAAGAGTTGGACGTTATCAACCCGGCCATTGCTACTGCCCGCTGCGAAGGCCTGGATGTGGTCGGCGCTCTGCCGCCCGACACGGTGTTTATGCAGGCGCGTGGGTTTGCCAAGTTTGACGTGGTGGTGGCCATGTACCACGACCAGGGCTTGATCCCCGTGAAGTATCTGGGCGTGGAAAAGGGCGTCAACGTGACGCTGGGTTTGCCGCTGGTACGCACCAGCCCCGACCACGGCACCGCCTTCGATATTGCAGGCCTCGGCGTGGCCGATGCCAGCAGCCTGGTAGAGGCGGTACGCCAAGCCAAGCGCTTGGCGGGTATGGCCATCCATCATTAGGCATAAAAATGCCGCATAGCCCTTTCGGGGTATGCGGCACTAGCTATCTATACGATAGCTTTTTCGAGGCTGAATTACTTTTTCAAGTTATCGCGGATCTCGCGCAGCAAGAGCACGTCTTCAGGCGTAGCGGGCGCTGGTGCAGCGGGCTCGGCCTTTTTCATTTTGTTCATCTGTTTGACCATCATGAAAATGATGAACGCCAAAATCGCAAAGTTGATCAAGATGGTGATGAAGTTGCCGTAGGCAAACACATTCACGCCAGCTTTGGTCAGGTCAGCGTAGGTCATCGCACCTTTGTAGTCAGCGGGTATTTTTCCCAAAACCGCAAATAAATTCGAAAAATCCACGTTGCCAATCACCGCGCCCACCAAAGGCATGATGATGTCTTTGACCAATGAGTCGACAATCTTGCCAAATGCCGCTCCGATGATCACGCCGACCGCCAGGTCAACCACATTGCCCTTCATGGCGAAATCTTTAAACTCTTGCATCATGCCCATAGTAAGCTCCTGTTGTTTTGCCGCAGGCGCGCGCGGCTTAGATAGTAAAAAGTGTTGCGCCTAGGGCGCGAGTATCGCCAGTCCCGCCCTGCTGTCAAGCTGCATATTGCAAACCAGCCCATTTAGGCTGCCAGACCTGCCCGGTAGTGTGCGCTTATCCCCGCGCTTGTTGTTGTTGTCCGACGAACCTTGAATTGCCCCCTGTGCGTGGGCTACAATCACGGGTTGTCCCTAGTGTGTAAGAAAATTGAGGATTTCCATGAGTAACGTGGATAAAAGTAAGCGAAATTGGATCATGGCTACCTGCGCCGCAGGTGGTGTTGGCGTTGCAGCCACGGCTGTCCCATTTGTCAGCAGTTTCAGCCCGTCTGAAAAAGCCAAAGCCGCAGGCGCCGCTGTGGAGGTGGATATTTCTGCCCTCAAAGTGGGCGAAAAAATGACCGTCGAATGGCGCGGCAAACCGGTATGGATTATCAAGCGGTCACCCGAGCAGCTAGCCACGCTGGGCAAGGTGACTGGTTTGTTGGCCGACCCCGATTCCAAGCGCAAGCCGGATGAGCTCACGCCCATGCTGAGCACGCGTAACGAAGGCCGGTCTATCAAGCCCGAGATCTTTGTCGGTGTGGGCATTTGCTCGCATTTGGGCTGCTCGCCGTCCGACAAGTTTGCCATGGGCGCACAGCCATCGCTACCCGACGACTGGGCTGGCGGCTTTTTGTGCCCTTGCCACGGTTCGACCTTCGATCTGGCTGGCCGCGTGTACAAAAACAAACCCGCGCCCGACAACCTGGAAGTGCCGCCGCACATGTATGTGAGCGATACCAAACTGATTATTGGCGAAGACAAAAAAGCCTAAACCTGCGGAACTGGCCGGGGCGTCTACATTGAATGTGGTCTGCGCCGGCACTGTCCCCCACGTCGTAAATATTGAGGCAATTGAAAATGGCAGAAATGATTGAAGTCTCCCCCAACGCCAGCGCCGGCGAAAAGCTGCTCAACTGGGTGGACAACCGCTTCCCCGCAAGCAAACTCTACAAAGAGCATTTGAGCGAATACTACGCACCCAAAAACTTCAATTTTTGGTATATCTTTGGCTCGCTGGCCTTGTTGGTGCTGGTGATTCAAATCGTCACCGGCATCTTTTTGGTGATGCACTACAAGCCAGACGCTTCGTTGGCGTTTGCCTCGGTCGAATACATCATGCGCGATGTGCCGTGGGGCTGGTTGGTGCGCTATATGCACTCTACTGGCGCATCGGCGTTCTTTATCGTCGTGTACCTGCACATGTTCCGTGGTCTCATCTACGGTAGCTACCGCAAGCCCCGTGAGCTGATCTGGGTTTTTGGTTGCGGCATCTTCTTGTGCCTGATGGCCGAAGCCTTCATGGGCTACCTGCTGCCTTGGGGCCAAATGTCCTACTGGGGCGCCCAGGTCATTGTTAACCTGTTTGCTGCCATTCCCTTCATCGGCCCCGATCTGGCTTTGCTGATCCGTGGTGACTACGTGGTCGGCGACGCGACGTTGAACCGCTTTTTCAGCTTCCACGTCATTGCCGTGCCGCTGGTTTTGCTGGGCTTGGTGGCCGCGCACATCATTGCGCTGCACGAAGTGGGCTCCAACAACCCTGACGGTGTAGAAATCAAAGCCACCAAAGATGCCAAAACCGGCATCCCCCTGGACGGTATCCCGTTCCACCCGTACTACACGGTGCATGACATTTTCATGGTCAGCGTGTTTTTAATGGTGTTTACCGCCGTGGTGTTTTTTGCGCCTGAGTTTGGCGGCTACTTCCTGGAGTACAACAACTTCATTCCGGCTGACCCACTGAAAACCCCAGCGCACATTGCACCGGTGTGGTACTTCACCCCTTACTACTCCATGCTGCGTGCCATCACCAACGAGATGATGTACGCGTTGATGGCTTGCGTGCTGTTGGCTGCTGGTTTTACGGCTTTGAAAAGCAAGTTACCCAGTATGTTGAAAGCCGGCGTTGTGCTGGCGGCGGTGGGTTTGGTTGCCGCCATGTTTGCGATCGACGCCAAGTTCTGGGGCGTTGTGGTGATGGGCGCCTCCACCATCATTTTGGTCTTCTTGCCATGGCTGGACCATAGCCCTGTCAAGTCGATTCGCTACCGCCCCGATTGGCACAAATACCTGTACGGCATTTTTGTCATCAACTTCCTTATTTTGGGTTACCTGGGTGTGCAGCCGCCATCGGCTGTAGGCGAGCGCGTTAGCCAAGTGGGTACGCTGTTTTACTTCGGTTTCTTCTTGCTGATGCCTTGGTGGAGCCAGCTGGGCGCGTCCAAACCAGTCCCTGACCGCGTTGTGTTTGCCGCGCACTGATGGGAACGATAAAAATGAAAAAAATTCTCATTGCATTTTTTGCTGCTGTCAGCTTGACCAGTGCCTTCGCCAGCAGCGAAGGCGTGGCTTGGGACAAAGCGCCCAATAAAACCAACGATATGGCGGCCCTGCAAAACGGCGCCAAAATCTTTGTTAACTACTGCCTTAACTGCCACAGCGCGGCCTACATGCGCTACAACCGGCTCAAAGACATTGGCCTGACCGAGCAGCAGATCAAAGACAACCTGCTGTTTGCGACCGACAAAGTGGGTGACACCATGAAGTCGGCCATGGACCCTAAACAGGCCAAGGAATGGTTCGGTGGCCTGCCTCCCGATTTGACGGTAATTGCCCGTTCGCGTGCTGATGGCGCCAAGGGTTCCGGCCCGGACTATCTGTACACCTTGCTGCGCAGCTACTACCGCGACGACACCAAGCCCAGCGGTTGGAATAACCTGGCGCTTCCGAACATTGCCATGCCAAACCCCTTGTGGGAGCTGCAAGGCGAGCGCAAGCCGCTGTTCGACGTAAAAGAAGAGCACGGTCACAAAGTCCAAATGTTCAAAGGCTGGGAGAGCGTCAAACCCGGCACACTGAGCCCTTTGCAGTATGAGCAAGCCGTGGGCGACCTGGTGAGCTACCTGCAATGGATGGGCGAGCCGGCCCAAAACAGCCGTGTGCGCGTGGGCGTATGGGTATTGATTTTCCTGAGCTTGTTCACCCTGGTGGCGTGGCGCCTGAATGCCAGCTACTGGCGCGATATCAAGTAAGCGTGGTTGGCAACCGGGCCGTGTCATACTGTCACGGCCCTTTCAATCGCGCAGGTCGGTTGACTGATAAAAACAACGTAGAGTGGCTTGGCCACTCTTTCATTTTTTCAAAAGGACTCACACCATGATGGTTTTGTACTCGGGCACTACCTGCCCTTTCTCGCATCGCTGCCGTTTTGTGCTGTTCGAAAAAGGCATGGACTTTGAAATTCGGGATGTGGACTTGTACAACAAGCCCGAAGACATCAACGTGATGAACCCCTACGGCCAGGTGCCCATCCTGGTCGAGCGCGATTTGATTTTGTACGAATCCAACATCATCAACGAGTACATCGACGAGCGCTTTCCGCACCCCCAGTTGATGCCCGGTGACCCGGTTGACCGCGCCCGTGTTCGCCTGTTTTTACTCAACTTTGAAAAAGAGCTGTTTACCAACGTTTCCATCCTGGAGAACCGCGCCAACAAAGGTGTTGAGAAAACGCTGGAAAAAGCCCGTAGCCATATCCGTGACCGCTTGACGCAAATGGCCCCGGTGTTCTTGAAAAACAAGTTCATCATGGGTGACAACTTTTCCATGCTCGACGTCGCCTTGGCCCCGCTGCTGTGGCGCCTGGATTTTTACGGCATTGAGTTGTCGAAAAACGCCGCACCTTTGCTCAAGTACGCCGAGCGCATTTTTTCGCGTCCTGCCTATATCGAAGCGCTTACACCGTCCGAAAAGGTTATGCGTAAGTAAATGCATTTAGCGCAGTGTGGTCCCCTTTTCAGCGGGGCTGCGCGATGCGCTAACATGTGGCCATGAGCGTATCTGCACTTACTCCTTCTCCCATTTCAACCCGCCCGTACTTGCTGCGTGCGCTGTACGAATGGTGCACCGATAACGGCTACACCCCGTACATTGCCGCCTACGTGGACGAGACGGTGCAAGTGCCACGCGAGCACGTTAAAAACAACGAGATCGTGCTGAACATCAGCATGGACGCGACCAGCTCGCTCAAGCTGGGCAATGACTTCATCGAATTTAAAGCCCGGTTTTCTGGCTCTGCCCGCGAGATCATGGTGCCCATAGACCGCGTCATCGCTATTTACGCCCGAGAGAATGGGCAAGGTATGGCCTTTCCCGTGCCGCAGGCCGTGCCGCCCAGGGGCGAGGTGACCGAGCCAGAACCGAAGCAGTTAACCATTGGCAAGAAGGCCATTGACCAAACTGTCCCGCCACTGGAGGAAGCCCCTACACCAGCAGGCGTGCACCAGGCGAACCCCAAAGTGGTCCAGCTGGTAGCAGTGACGGCCGAAGCGCAGCACAGCGACGATTCAACGCCAACACCACCAGCATCCCCCACGCCACCCGGTGCGCGGCCTTCACTAAAGCGCGTCAAGTAAACGCGCTTGCACCCGCAATTTGCCTCCTGCATCTAGTAAAATACAGTTTCGCCGCTTTAGCTCAATTGGTAGAGCAACCGCTTTGTAAGCGGTAGGTCGTCAGTTCGATTCCGACAAGCGGCACCACATCTCAACCCCCATTTCATCCCCGCAGGGCGGTATGGCTCATTTGCACTTTAATGCGAATGGCGTTAACCTCGCATCCCCGCGCGCGTAAATGCGCGCACAGTGCAGGGCTGAGCTGGCGCAGTTTTGCGGCTACTGCGCTATTGGTCGCAATCAAGCACCACTGTTTGTCATCAATCGGCCCCGCACGTATGCCCGTGCGCAGGGCCGGTGGTAATAAATCGGCCACTGTTACAAGCCACTCCTGCGATTGGCGGGCAATGGCCGCCAATCGTGCTAAGGTTGGTGCCCCGTCCACCGCCTGCATCACCGTCAATGCCTGCTTGGGCATCACGGCGCGGGGGTAGCGTGACGAGTAGGTGACAGTAGACATGGTGAGGCGCGCAGTAAGCTATAAAAATGGCAGAGACAACAAGTACTTAGGTTGGTTCAGGAGAGCAGTATGCACATGATTATCACGGACGCTTGGCTTGCCAAGACGCGCCCTATCCATTTAAGTGGCACCAAGCTGGTAGTGGTAGGTTTAGGCCTGTCGCTGGCATTGATGCTGGTGGCAGCGGGTCTATACCACTGGGTGTTTCTCAAGGGCGCCCGCGAGGGCTGGCCTGTCGTGGGGGGTTTGGTCAAACTGGTGGTGAAAGACGAGTTTGACCAGCGCGACCGCTTTATGCGCGAAAACCTCGACGTGATGGCCAAAAAGGTAGGCGAAATGCAGGCCAAGGTGGTTCAGCTTGAGTCCCTGACCGAGCGGGTATCAGGTTTGGCAGGGGTGCCAGTGCCCGAAAGTGCCAAAGCCGCTGGCGGGCGCGGCGGCGTATTGGTGTCGGGCAGGCCGCTGGATTTTCAAGAAATTCAGGCCATTTTGGCTGACTTGGAAGCCGTCAGCAACCAGAAAGTGGATTTGCTCACGGTGGTTGAGTCTCGCCTGTTTGACCAGAAAATACGCAAAATGATGGTGCCCACCGCCGAGCCAGTGCCTGGCAGCCACATGGGGTCAGCCTTTGGCTTTCGTATCGACCCTATTAACGGCGGCTCTGCGCTGCACACCGGCCTGGATTTCCAGGCTGACTCTGGCACGCCAATTTTGGCTGCAGCTGGTGGCGTGGTGGTGACGCAGGAGTACCACGCTGGCTACGGCAATATGGTTGAAATAGACCACGGCAACGACTTGGTGACCCGCTACGCCCACGCATCGGCCACATTTGTGAAAAAAGGTGACCTGATCAAGCGCGGCCAAAAAATTGCCGCCGTGGGCACGACGGGCCGTTCTACCGGCCCGCATTTGCACTTTGAGGTCTTGGTGCAAGGTGTGCCGCAAGACCCGCAAAAATTCCTCAGCGCTGGCGAAAAAGTGCCTGCGGGCGCAACGCTGGCCAGTGCCAAATCACGCTAGAACCCTGCATCGGCTAAACGTGGGCGCGTAGCCGCTAAAATCAACAGGTTTGGTGGCCAAAGCCCGCAAACAAGCCATGGGCCAGCCCGTGGCTTGTTATTGTGCGCATGACCCCCAGTTTCTGATCAGTACAACGCAAAGGACTCGTCCTGCGCTGCAAGCACGTCCGCTTGCGGTGCCGGGCCGCATGGATGGCTACTAATATTCTGACCCAAATTTTCGGCAGTCGTAATGACCGCTTGCTCAAAACCTTCCGCAAAACCGTGGAGCGCATCAATGCGCTGGAGCGTGGCCTGGAGCCGTTGAGCGACGACGCCTTGAAAGCCAAAACCGAAGAGTTCAAAGAGCGCGTTGCTAAAGGCGAAACCCTGGACGACTTGCTGCCCGAGGCATTTGCCGTGGTGCGCGAAGGCTCCAAACGCATCATGAAGATGCGCCACTTTGACGTGCAAATGCAAGGCGCTATCGCTTTGCACCAAGGCAAAATTGCCGAGATGCGCACGGGTGAAGGTAAAACGCTGACGGCCACCTTGGCGGTGTACCTGAACGCCCTGGCGGGCAAGGGCGTGCACGTAGTGACGGTGAACGACTACCTGGCCAACCGCGACGCGCAGTGGATGGGCCGCCTGTATAACTTTCTGGGCATGACGGTAGGTGTGAACCTGCCCAACATGCCGCGCGAAGAAAAGCAGGCCGCTTACCGCGCCGACATTACCTACGGCACCAATAACGAGTTTGGTTTTGACTACCTGCGCGACAACATGGTGTACGAAGTGGCTGACCGCGTGCAGCGCGGTTTGAACTACGCTATCGTCGACGAAGTGGACTCGATTTTGATCGACGAGGCGCGCACGCCCCTGATCATCAGTGGCCAAGCCGAAGACCACACCGAGACCTACATCGCACTGAACAAAATTGTGCCGATGCTCACCAAGCAAGAAGGTGAAGCCGACCCGCGCACCGGTGAGGGCGTGACCAAGCCCGGCGACTTTACGGTGGACGAAAAATCGCACCAGGTGTTTTTGACCGAGCAAGGCCATGAGAACGCTGAAGGCATTTTGTCTAACCTGGGTTTGATACCCGAAGGTGCGTCGCTGTACGACCCCGCCAACATCACCCTGATGCACCACCTGAACGCAGCGCTGCGGGCCAACCACCTGTACCACCGCGACCAGCACTATGTCAACCAGGACGGTGAGATCACCATCGTGGACGAGTTCACCGGCCGCCTGATGACGGGCCGCCGCTGGAGCGATGGCCTGCACCAGGCGGTGGAAGCCAAAGAAGGCGTGCAGATCCAGGCCGAGAACCAAACCCTGGCCTCCATCACCTTCCAAAACTATTTCCGCCTGTACGGCAAGCTCTCAGGCATGACGGGTACCGCCGATACCGAGGCGTATGAGTTCCAGGAAATTTACGGCCTGGAGACGATGGTGCTGCCGCCCAACCGCCCCAGCCGCCGCGAAGACCAGCTGGACCGTGTCTACAAAACCAGCCAAGAGCGCTATGACGCGGCTATCACCGACATCAAGGAATGCTACGAGCGCGGCCAGCCCGTGCTGGTGGGCACCACGTCGATTGAAAACTCCGAGCTGATTGCAGGCATGTTGGAGAAGGTAGGGCTACCGCACCAGGTACTCAACGCCAAGCAGCATGCCCGTGAGGCCGACATCGTGGCCCAGGCCGGGCGCCCCAAGATGATCACCATTGCCACCAACATGGCCGGCCGTGGTACCGACATTGTGCTGGGCGGCAACGTCGAGAACATGTCCAAAACTATCGAGGCAGAAGAGTCGCTGGACGAGGCTGCCAAGGCCGCGCAGATCGCCAAGCTCAAAGACGAATGGCAAGCCAACCATGAGGCTGTCAAGGCCTTGGGCGGCCTGCGCATCATCGCTACCGAGCGCCATGAGTCGCGCCGTATTGACAACCAGCTGCGTGGCCGCTCAGGCCGCCAGGGTGACCCGGGTTCGTCGCGCTTTTTCTTGAGCCTGGACGACTCCTTGATGCGCATTTTTGCGGGTGACCGCGTGAAAGCCATCATGGAGCGCCTGAAGATGCCCGAGGGCGAGGCGATCGAGGCGGGCATTGTGACGCGCAGCATTGAGAGTGCGCAGCGCAAAGTAGAGGCGCGCAACTTTGATGTTCGCAAGCAGCTGCTAGAGTACGACGACGTGTCCAACGACCAGCGCAAGGTGATCTACCAGCAGCGCAATGACATTTTGGATGCGCAAAGCCTGAGCGAGCAGATCAAGTCGCTGCGCGACGGTGCGTTTACCGATTTGGTGCACCAGTATGTGCCTGTAGAGTCGGTTGAAGAGCAATGGGACATTGCGGGGCTGGAAAAAGCCTTGGCCACCGACTGGCAGATGGAGCTGGACTTGCAAGGCATGGTCAGCCAAGCCAGCGCCATTGCCGATGAAGAGGTTTTAGAGAAAGTGCTGGAGACCGCGCATGCCGCTTTTGACGCCAAAGTCGAGCAGGTGGGTAACGAACAGTTCACCCAGTTTGAACGCATTGTGCTGCTGCAAAGCCTGGACACCCATTGGCGCGAGCACCTGAGCGCGCTGGACTACCTGCGCCAGGGGATCCACCTGCGCGGCTACGCGCAAAAGCAGCCTAAGCAAGAGTACAAGCGCGAGGCGTTTGAGCTGTTTGGCCAGTTGCTCGACTCCGTGAAAAACGAAGTCACCAAAATTTTGATGACCGTCAAGGTGCAAACCAACGAGCAGATTGAGCAAGCCACCAGCGATATGGAGCAGCGCGCCGAAAGTATTTCTAACGTAACCTACACGGCACCGACGGAAACCGGCGAAGTGCAAACCACGGTGGACGAGGATACATTGGGCAAGCGGCAACTAGCAAATGGCGCGCCCATGCCGCGCGCCGGGCGTAACGACCCGTGCCCTTGCGGCAGCGGTAAAAAGTTCAAGTTTTGCCACGGCAAGCTGGCCTAACCAAAGCGCACTTATGGCAGTTAATCTCCTCGCCCCCAATCCCTTAAACCTCTACCCCGTAGCGGGTGTGAAAATTGGCGTGGCCGAAGCGGGTATTCGCAAAGCCAACCGTAAAGATTTAAGCGTAGTGCTGCTGGACGCTGGCGCCAGCGTGGCGGGCGTGTTTACACAAAACCGTTTCTGCGCAGCGCCCGTGCAAATCTGCCGCGAGCATCTGCAAAGCCAGCTGGGTATTCGCGCCATGCTCATCAACACGGGCAATGCCAATGCGGGCACGGGTAATGATGGCCTGGCGCGTGCGCACGCCACCTGCGTGGCACTGGCAAGCCAGCTGAAGATTGCACCCGAGCAGATTTTGCCCTTTAGCACCGGCGTGATCATGGAGCCACTGCCGTCGGAGCGCATTGTGGCAGGCCTGCCCGCTGCACTGCAAGATGCCAAAGAAGACAATTGGCTGCGCGCGGCCGAAGGCATCATGACCACCGACACCCTGCCCAAAGCGTTCAGCGCGCAAGTGCAGATCAGCGGCAAGACGGTCACCGTCACCGGCATCAGCAAAGGCGCGGGCATGATTCGCCCCAACATGGCCACCATGCTGGGCTTTATGGCCACCGATGCCACCGTACCGCAAACGCTGATGCAGCAACTGGCGACCGACTTGGCCAACGGCTCGTTCAACCGCGTGACGGTAGACGGCGACACCTCCACCAACGACAGTTTTGTCGTGATCGCTACTAATAAAGTAGCGCATAGTGCAGTATCTAATTGGACTAGTGCCGAAGGTACAGCATTAAAAGCGGCCATGATGGGTGTAGCCCAAAAGCTGGCCCAAGCCATCGTGCGCGACGGCGAAGGCGCTACCAAGTTCATCACCGTCAAGGTCAGCGGTGGCAACACCACAGAAGAATGCTGCAAAGTGGCCTACGCCATCGCCCATTCACCCTTGGTCAAAACCGCCTTCTTCGCCAGCGACCCCAACCTGGGCCGCATCTTGGCCGCCGTCGGCTACGCAGGCATTGCCGATCTGGACCAAACCAAAATCAGTTTGCACCTGGACGATGTGAGCGTTGTCATCGGTGGCGGGCGCAACCCCACTTACAAAGAAGAAGACGGCGCGCGGGTGATGCAGCAAAGCGAGATCACTGTGCACGTCGATCTGGGCCGCGGCAACGTGCAGGACACTGTTTGGACCTGCGACTTTAGCTATGACTACGTGAAGATCAACGCGGATTACCGAAGCTAAAGGTTCGTTAGTTCAAGTATTTTAGGCTGATATATTTGTGGTGATTGCTGCGTTTCTGTTATTAATACTCGGAGCAGTATTTGCTACTCTGGGCATCACAGGGCTTAAGCAGCGTTTTGTGAATGTTGCTTGGATAGCTAGCGAGGGTATTGTGATCTCAGCTGGCGTAGAAACCATAGTTGATCCAATTGGCGACCCAAAACGCCGCCTTATCCCATACTTGCAATACTCGTACTATGTGAAAAGTAAAAAGTATCGTAGTGATCGAACTTATCCGGCGAGGCATAATTATTTTGATGAAGATGATGAGCGTGATTTTCTCGCTCTGCACAAAGTAGGCAGCCCCATCAAAGTTTGGGTCAATAAATTACAACCCAGTGACAGTCTTTTAAGTTTGCAAAGCTTTTGGGGCGACATGGCATTCTTCGTATTTGGTTTTTTCATCCTCTCATTCGCGATCTGGCAGCTTGCAAAATAAATTCCCATGAACGAAAAATTTGAACACCTCCTCGTCCGCGCCGAAAGCCTGCTGGCGCGCATCGAATCCATCCTGCCGCAGCCTTTAACGGCGCCTGATTGGAGCCAAGCCACCGCCTGGCGCTACCGCAAGCGCGCCTCTGGCCACGGTGCGCTGGAGCCCGTGCGCCATGTGGGCAAAATGGCGCTGGGTGACTTGAAAGAAATCGACCAGCAGAAAGAAAAAATCCAGCGCAACACGCTGCAGTTTGTGCTAGGCCTGCCCGCCAACAACGTGCTGCTGACCGGCGCGCGCGGCACTGGCAAGTCGTCCCTCATCAAAGCCTGCTTGAATGAATACACCGCCCAAGGCCTGCGTTTGATTGAGGTGGACAAAGCCGACTTGGTAGACTTGGCCGACATCATGGACGTAGTGGCCGAGCGGCCCGAGAAGTTCATCGTATTTTGCGATGACCTGAGCTTTGACGATGGCGAAAGCTCGTACAAGGCGCTCAAGTCCGTGCTGGACGGCTCCGTGTCTGCCGCGTCGCCCAACGTGCTGATCTACGCCACCAGCAACCGACGCCACCTGTTGCCCGAGTACATGAAAGAAAACCTCACCTACACGCATACCGACGACGGCGAAGTGCATCCGGGTGAAGGCGTGGAAGAAAAAATATCGCTGTCAGAACGCTTTGGTCTGTGGGTCAGCTTTTACCCGTTCAGCCAAGACGAATATTTGACCATCGTGGCCCAGTGGCTGCGCTCCTTCAACGTGCCCGAGGCGGCCATTGAAGCCGCCAAACCGGAGAGCCTGGTGTGGTCGCTAGAGCGCGCCTCGCGCAGTGGCCGCGTGGCCTACCAGTTTGCACGCGACTACGCGGGCCGCCACGTTCAGTAATGGCCCTGCAAGCCGACAGCCACCTGCCGCGCGAAGGCGGCATTGACCGCAAAACGGTAGAAGTAGCCGTAGGAGTGCTGATCCGCCCCGACGGCGCCTTCTTGCTCACCACGCGCCCGCCAGGCAAGGTGTACGCAGGCTACTGGGAGTTTCCTGGCGGCAAGCTGGAGGCAGGCGAGACGGTGGAGCAGGCGCTACGCCGCGAGCTGATCGAAGAAATCGGCATCACCATCGGCGCAGTGCAACCATGGAAGCAAGAGTTGGTGGACTACCCCCACGCGCTGGTGCGGCTGCATTTTTGCAAAGTGTTTGGCTGGGCAGGTGAGCTGCATATGCACGAAGGCCAAAGCTTTGCGTGGCAGCAGTTGCCAGTGCAAGTAGGGCCTATATTGCCTGGCACAGTGCCTGTGTTGGAGTGGTTTGCCTTGGAGCGTTCTGTTTAGCGCTGTTTATTAGTGTTTTAGTGCGCTAGCCCAATGGAATATAGCACGAGCAGCTATTAAATTTGTAGTATATGGTCGGGTTATTGGGAACCCGTAGCAATGCTTTTGTAGCGTTGATTAGCCGTTGCGAGCGACGGGACATGTCGTCTGCAAACTTCCGCAAATCACGCGACCGCGGTAGTAGTCATCAAAAGTTGGCCACCGCGCCTTTGCTACATTTTCCAGCCGACACGCTCCCATCGCTTCACCCTGGCAAAGGTTTTAAGGAACGGTACAAGGTGAATGTTTATAAACTTTGCAGCGTTGAAATTTAATGACCGGCTTCGTTAAGAGCTTTTTCATTTATACGGCGGGCTACCGCTTCACGTAAAAGTTCCCGGTCAATACTTGGAGGCCGTGGTACTCTGCGATTTCCTATGCGAAAACGCTCATAAAGTTCTGGTACACCGGCTTCATCGCATAAGTGCCGAAGTGGACGATCCAAGCGTTCGAGAATACGCATTCCAATCTTGTCGTTCTCATGACTAAGGACGAACTGGAGTTCATCCAGCGACTCAATAAGATCTATAACAGCACGCTCTGAGATTCGCGGTTGAACCGCTCGTGAAGAATTCATTCGAGTGAGTTCGAGAAGTTCTTCGAGAATGTCACGCTCTGTACGGCGCTCCTTTTTTTCGACCTTGTCATTAGATTTCAGGATTGAAGTAATTTCTGCTTCGAGCTGAGGCCACCACATCTCGAATACTTTGTCGAGGACCGTATTTTCAAGCTTGAACTCACCAGCTGCACTGTTAATTGTTGCAAATAGGCGCTGAAAGTCTTCTTTATTAAAACGGGTCGACTGAAAGCTCGTCAATGGTCCCTTGACATCGGAGTTTTCCATGCCAAATAGAAGCGTGCACACGAGACTTCGTTCAAGACTTTTAGACAACGCGCCAGCTTCAAACAATATCCATGGTTTTTCGGTGTTATCTTGCGTGAGACAAATAACGCCAATGTTGGAACTCTCCAATTCATTCGAAATCTCCGACCCCCACTTGGCACCTTTCTCGATATCTTCAGGGGAGAAATATGGTTTAACGAATTGAAGTGCGGACGGTAGCCATTTGTGGAGAGCTTCCCCAAGTCTTTGGCTAAGAGGTCCGCTCCAAGAGATAAAAACTTTTGTTGCCATAGATGTTCCTTCGTGAAATGCATTGTACTCATGGTTACACGCATGAATTGTGCAAACGCCAGAACGCGGCGAGTGAATGGGAGTGGGATGAAAAAACTGCAGCAAGGCGCGGCGAGGTCTGGTGGTGACTACACAAACTGGGCGCGTGTTTGCGGAAGTTTTTTGCAGCGCACTCCCGTTCGCTCACCGCAAGCCAACCAAGCTAGCGTGTAATGACTTCAAAACCTCAAAAACCACAATTTTAGGAAGCAAATAGGCCACTAGCCCAATAGAGTATCGCGCAAGCAGCTACTAAATTAATAGTATGCAGCACGCAGAATTTACTGAAACGCCACCTCAGCAAAACTACGCAGCTTGCGACTATGCAGCTTATCCGTGCCCTCAGCGCGCAAAATTTCTACGGCCCGCATACCGATGCGCAGGTGCTGGTCTACGCGGTCGCGGTAGAACTGGTTGGCCATGCCGGGGAGTTTGATTTCGCCGTGCAATGGTTTGTCGCTTACGCACAGCAGCGTGCCATACGGTACGCGAAAGCGAAAGCCGTTGGCAGCTATGGTGGCGCTTTCCATGTCCAGTGCTATGGCGCGGCTTTGGTTGAAGCGCTTGGTGAGGTAGTTGGTGGGCAGCAGCTCCCAATTGCGGTTGTCGGTGCTGGCTACGGTGCCGGTGCGCATGATTTTTTTCAGGTCACTGCTCGGTAGCTGGGTGACTTCGGCCACGGCTTGCTGCATGGCCATTTGTACTTCGGCGAGAGCCGGGATGGGCACCCACAGGGGCAGGTCGTCGTCCAGCACGTGGTCGTCGCGCACGTAGGCGTGGGCTAGCACGTAATCTCCCAGGGCCTGGCTGTTGCGCAGGCCGGCGCAGTGGCCCAGCATCAGCCACACATGGGGGCGCAGCACGGCAATGTGGTCGGTGATGTTTTTGGCATTGGCCGGGCCTACGCCAATGTTGACCATGGTGATGCCGCTGTGGTCAGCGCGCACCAGGTGGTAGGCGGGCATTTGCGGCAGGCGTGGGGGCTCTTTGCCTAGCGCGTCGTTAGCCTCGGCGGCCAGACCTGTGCGGCGCGTGACGACGTTGCCGGGCTCTACAAAGGCGATGTACTCGCTGGCGGGGTCTTGCATGGCCGCGCGGCCCAGTTTGACGAACTCGTCGATGTAGAACTGGTAGTTGGTAAACAGCACGTAGTTTTGAAAATGCTCGGTGGCGGTGCCGGTGTAGTGGCGCAGGCGGTGTAGCGAGTAGTCAATGCGCGGCGCCGTAAACAGACCCAGCGGCTGCGGCTGGCCGGGGCCTACCTCGTGCGTGCCGTTGGCAATGTCGTCGTGCATGGCGGCCAGGTCGGGCAGGTCAAACACATCACGCATCAGGGCGCGGCGCTCGGGGGCCATGTTGCCCTCAACGTGGTCATGCTCGGCAAACGAAAAGTGCACGGGGATGGGCTGGGTGCTGGTGCCTACCTCCAAGCTGCCGCCGTGGTTGCGCAGCAGCAGGGCAAACTGGTCACGCAAATACGGCGCAAACAGGTCGGGCCGGGTGATGGTGGTCTCGTACACGCCGGGGCCTTGCACAAAGCCATAGCTGCGGCGCTTGTCGGCCGTGGGGGCGCGGGCGGTGCTGTGGGTACGCAGCCGCACAAACGGGTAGCAGGCGCGCACTTTGTCGGCCTGCAGTGTGCCCGCGATGAAAGCCTGCAGGCTGTCGCGCAGGTGGGCCAGGCTGTTGTCGTACAGGCGTTGCACTTGGGCTAAGGCCTGCGCCGCGTCGGTATATTGCGCGGGGGCAATGAAGGTGGGTTGTGATTGCATGGAAAATGATAACAAATCTTTATGACCATACTATCCCCCAAGATGAATACACAACACACGGCTTTGGTCATTGGCAGCACCGGTGGCCTGGGCGCGGCACTGGTGCAGGCATTGCAGCAAGATGCGGCGTACACGCAGGTGCTGTCGCTCTCGCGCAGCCACACACCTGCAGGCACGCCCGCGCTGGACTACGCTGACGAGGCCACGCTGGCCACCTGCGCGCAGTGGGTGGCCGCGCAGTGTGCCGATGCGCCTTTGCGCACGGTGATTGTGGCTACCGGCTATCTGCATACCGATGGCGCGGGGCCTGAGCGCAGTTTGGCCCAGCTAGATGCACAGTATTTGCAGCGCGTGATGCTGGTCAACGCCATTGGCCCCGCACTGGTGGCCAAGCACTTTGCACCCCTGCTGCCGCGCGACCGCGTGACGCGCTTGGCCATGGTCTCGGCCAAGGTAGGCAGTATTGGCGACAACGCGCTGGGCGGCTGGTATGGCTACCGCGCGTCCAAGGCTGCGCTGAACCAGATGGTTAAAACCGTGGCTATCGACATGACCCGGCGCAGTAAATTGTCTATTTGCGTGGCGCTGCACCCCGGCACCGTGGCCACCACTTTGAGCGACCCATTCAGCAAAAGCGGTTTGAACGTGCGCCCGCCCGCTGTGGCCGCTGCGGAGCTGCTGCAGGTAGTTCACGCCTTGCAGCCTGCGCAAACAGGCGGGTTTTTTGACTATCGCGGTAACGTGGTGCCTTGGTGAATTGGTAGCCCGCTGGCGAGTAAAGCTTCCCCTATTGCTATTAATAATATAGCTTATTGTGCCCTATGCTATTGGGCTTATGGCCTATTTTGTTGTTAAAAGTAGTCTGCACAGCATGCTGCACGTGCTGCGCCCTGAAAACCCATTTCGAGGCTGCGGCGGCGTCAGATCGGCAGCAGCTTGGCGTTCGACAGCTTGATAAACCTGAAGCCGCGTGCCAGCAGTTCAGGCAACGCAATCGCAAAGCCCTCGTAGGTAGCGCCCGCCGGTTTGTTCATGTGGGCAATGACCACGTCACCGCTTTTCACGCCGCGCAGCCGGGCCACAACAGCAGCTTGCGGCAAGGTAGCGCCCGCATCGGCATTGACTGAAAACCCGGCTATCGCGTACCCCATGGCCTCAATAGCCCGCATAGCATCGGCATCGTACAGCGCGGTAGCACCGCGGTAGTAGTGCGGCGCATGGCCGGTAAGCTGGGTAATGGCTTGGGCGGCGCCTAGCACCTCGCTGCGTACATGCGCTATGTCGGGTTCACCGGCAAGGCCATACACCTTGCGCCCAATAACCGCTGGCACGTGGGCCGTGCCGTGGTCTTCCAGGTCAAACAGCTCGGGGTGCGCCAGCAACGCGGCAGTACCTGCGGGGTTGCGGTCTAGCCACTTTTTGGTCACAAAAATAGTGGCAGGCACCTGCTGCGCCACCAACAGCTTGATCAACTGCACGTCAAACGCGCCGCCGCAAGCATCCAAGGTGATGGCGGCTACGGGGTGTGTGCTGGCAGGCAAGGCCAAGCGGTGGTGCGGCTCGGTAGGCGCAGGGGTGGCCTGCGCCCACACGGCGGCGCCAAGCAGCAAGGCAGTTACAAAGGCGCGGTGCAAGGTTTTCATGGTTATTTAACGTGCCAGGCCACGTCTTGGTTGGCGCCCGGCCCCCAAAGCCCGCTACCATCCGTGCCATGCATCACGATTTTTGGCCTTTATGCGGGTTTGACGGCCTGCAACGTACCCCCGCAGGCACCCTGCAACCCACCGACGCGTATTGGCGCTGGCTGCTAGAGCGCCCCGAGCTGGTGCTGCTACCCGAGTCTTGCCCGGCCGAGCGCCGCCTGCATGGCGCGCTGCAGGCCACGCCCACGCGCACGGTGCCGCCCGCCGAGCTACAAGCCATCAAAGACATTGACGCCAAAAGCAGCTACACGTTTTTTCTGCGCTTTCGCGACGGCGTGTTGCAAGCTGGCACGCTAGAGGCATACTACACGCAGCTCATGCGCAGCGGCAGCATCACCATCCCACCGCTTTTTATAGACTTGGTGGTGCAAGCCATCTTGCGCAATGTGTTGGCTGACGAGACCAACGCGGCCGTGGTGCGCGCCGCCGAGCTGCTGTTTCGCCCGCAGCGCGTGGCCTTGACCGATGGCCGTATCATCAGCGGCGACCAAGAGGCGCTAGACACCACCAACGACACCGGCGGCATGGGCGACCTGGGCCGCCTGCTGCTGGACAACAAAGTGCAGCTAGCCGCTGCGCAAATGCAGGTGCTGTCTACCGACAATGCCGACAAGTTTTGGCAAAGCGTAGCCAAGCCCAGCTACAGCCACCGCTGGCTGCTAGACCTCACCCACGAAGTCAGCAGCCAAGTCGGCCAAGGCCAGCACATGTTCACCGTGCAGCTGGCCCGCAGCGACAGCGGCCTCAAAGCCCTGGCCCGCGTGCTAGAACTGTGGATCAGCCACTTCCACGCCGTGCAAGTGCGCATTCAACCCCTGGCCAAGGTAGAAGACCCGGCATGGCGCTGGCACATTGGCCTGGACGCCGAATCCACCGCCCTGCTCAACGACCTGTATACCCAGCAACCCGTAGACGACAAACGCATGCAGCGCCTGATCAGCCTGTTTCGCCTGGAGTTTGTGAACCCCGCTGAGATGCGTGCAGTCTTGGCAGGCAAGCCGGTTTACCTAGGCCTGGCGATGGCGCAAGACGGTGTGCTGCGGGTGAAGCCGCAGAATTTGCTGCTGAATTTGCCGTTGGCGGAAGCGATGTAGGCACGCCATTGCAGACCATAAAGCCGTGAAGCGCGCTAACCTTGCAGCACACTCGCAATATCCGTGAGCGCAATCACCTCCACCTTTTCTGAAAACGCGTAGCGTTTGTCCACCTGCGCCACGATAAATGTGGCGGTGGGTTTTAGATCTTGCATAGCATTGTGAAAACCTTGCGTGACTTTGGGTGCGGACGAAGACTTGATCTCAAAGCAGATGGTTTGGCTGCCGTGTTGCACCACCACATCTATCTCTGCCCCCGCTGCGGTGCGGTAGAACATCACCTCGGCGCCGCGTGGCGCAAGCTGGCTGATGTGCTCCAGCACAAAGCCTTCCCACGAGTAGCCCATCACGGGGTGGGCCAACAAATCGTCCATGGTTTTAATGCCCAGTAGGGCATGCAGCAGGCCCGAATCACGCAGGTAGGTTTTGGGTGTTTTGACCAAGCGTTTGTTCAGGTTGACATGCATGGGCTGCAAGCGGCGCAGCATGCGCGCAGCCTCTAGCAGGTCCAGGTAGCGCCCCACCGTAGGCACGCTGATGCCCATGCTGGCAGCCAACTGGCTCATGTTGGTGAGCTGGCTATGGCTGTTGGCCACCATGCGCCAAAAGCGCTGCAAGGTGGGGGCGGCCACCTGCACGCCAAACTGCGGCAAGTCGCGCTCCAGCAGCAGGCGCATAAAGTCCAGCCGCCATTCAAAAGAGTCTTCGTCTGTGGCGGAAGTAAAGCTTTCTGGAAAACCGCCGCGTAGCCATAGCTGCTGTTGGCGTGCAAAGCCGGGCTCAATTTCTTGCACCAGCAAGCCGCCCAGCTCCACCGTGGCCAAACGGCCCGCCAGCGACTCGGCACTTTGTTTCAGCAGAGAAAACGACGCTGAACCCAGCAACAAAAACCGGCCTTTGCTACGGTCACGGTCAATCTCGGGCCGCAGGTGACGAAAAATATCAGGCGTGTATTGCACCTCGTCCAACACGATCAATGCCTTGGGGTGCGTTTTGAAAAATACATTGGGATCGGCAAGGCGCGCGCGGTCACGCTCGTCTTGCAGGTCGAGGTAAATGGACTCACCTTGGCCCATGTCCGCCAGTTGCTTGGCCAAAGTGGTTTTGCCTACTTGGCGCGGGCCGAGCACGGCTACGGCGGGGGAGCGGCGCAGGGCTGCGGCAATTTGGGTAAGGGCGCTACGCTGGTACATATTGCAATATTAACCGTTATTGTTAAAATTGCAAGGTAAATTCAATAACTTCGATTTGTAGTTGCTGGGTAGGCCGCAAAAGAGCGGTCAAAGCAAATGCTGAAATTACGGTGATTGTGCTGAGCAGACCGGATCCTCAAATGGGCGGAGTCTCTATTTTTGCTGCTGATTTAATAGCTGTTCCCACAATATTCTAAAGGGTAGAGGCTGATTTCTTAGTAAATTGAGTCGCCAAATCGCGTCATTCGGACAAAACCAACGCCTACAAGAAAATATCCCCGACCGGAGATAAAAGCTCGTGTTGATCAACCAAGCAAAGCAAATAGCTCCGAACGGGGATTTTGTTTGGGGCAGAGATTTGAAAGAGAAGAATTGCCAGCCAATATGGATTTAATGCCATAATTAAAAATGTCTTGGCAAGTTGTATTCCCCAATCTCGTTGAGCTTGAATTTGACTGACATGAAATGAACGACCCCTCCCGGGAGAAGCACTATGGCAAAAAAACTTGAAGATGTTTTAAGCGTACTACCTGCTAAGCGCCAAACCAAGATTACCGCGAGAGCGGCCGAGCTAGCCACCTTGCGCGACCTGCGTATTGCAGCATCACAAACCCAGGCCGATATGGCACTGGCACTAGGCGTGCGCCAAGACACTATTTCACGTTTGGAGCAACGCAGCGATATGTTGTTGTCCACCATGCGTCGCTACGTGGAGGCGATGGGTGGGCAGTTGGATTTGGTGGTGAAGTTTCCAAATCGACCAAATGTGGTGCTTGAGCATTTGCAAATCGACAAATAAACTCCCATACATCTACTTTTTGAATGTAACCCAAAAGACAAAAAACTAAAAACTATGAACGACACCACGACTACAAGCAACTGGAGTGATGATGTTTTACAGCGAGAAGAGTACTCCAGATTTCTAACAAATCATTTGGCAAGTCACTTCGCTAGCGACAATAACTGCTCATCAAAAACGCTTACTTTTGCGTTAGATTCTGGGTGGGGA
>JAYUHM010000160.1:0-4477 GCA_043766985.1 Polaromonas sp. | reverse complement strand
GTTGGGCAGGAGCTGTTGCTGTTCGGGGTGGTAGGCGATGTAGCTTGCAGTCATCTATCTATAACGCTCTACCCTCACCGCTGGTGGACTCGGTTGTGTTGGCTTCTGCCGCCCAGACTCCTAGTGGGTGCAGGAAGACAAGGTCAAGGTGCGCGAAGACATCGTCTTCGGCTTGGAGAACGCACCCAAGGCCTTCATCGGCCTGCTGGAGGGCAAGAACTTCGGCAAGTTGGTCATTCAACTGGCGCACGAGTGAGCGCCGCTGCGCCACTGAGTTCAGAAATGGCCCGCAAACCTGAACAGCGTGACAAGTGGGACGGCGGTGAGGCAAGAAAAAACCCGCTACGCTAGCAAGCGTGCGGGTTTTGAAGCAGTAGGAGACTCGTTGAATCTATGTACTGGTGCCGGAGGCCGGAATCGAACCGGCACGATCTCTCAATCGGCAGATTTTGAGTCTGCTGCGTCTACCAATTTCGCCACTCCGGCTTATGTGAGTTTGCGACATCGACGCGATGTGCTAAGCCTCGAATTATGGCACATTACGGGGGATGAATTCTAAAACCACCGCCCCCTTTAAGTACCCCACGATTGAAGACGCCATTGGCAAAACCCCCTTGGCCCAGCTGCAGCGCATCGGCGCCGTGCAAAACGCCGAGCGAAATAACGTCGTTTTAGGCAAGCTGGAGGGTAACAACCCGGCTGGCAGCGTGAAAGACCGCCCGGCCCTGTCGATGATCCAGCGGGCGCAAGAGCGCGGCGACATAAAGCCCGGCGACACGCTGATTGAGGCCACCTCGGGCAATACCGGTATAGCGCTGGCCATGGCCGCCGCCATTAAGGGCTACCGCATGCTGCTGATCATGCCGGAGGACCTGAGCATTGAGCGGGCACAGACCATGAAGGCGTTTGGCGCGGAGTTGATACTTACTCCCAAAAGCGGCGGCATGGAATATGCCCGCGATTTGGCCGAAAAGATGCAAAACGAAGGCAAAGGCCGCGTGCTGGACCAGTTTGCCAACCAGGACAATCCCCGTATCCACTACGAAACCACCGGCCCGGAGATTTGGGACGACACCCACGGCAAAGTAACGCATTTTGTCAGCGCCATGGGCACTACCGGCACGATTACCGGGGTGTCCAAATACCTGAAAGAGAAAAACCCGGCGATTCAGATCATCGGCGCGCAGCCGTCCGAGGGCTCGCGCATACCGGGTATTCGCAAATGGCCCACCGAATATTTACCCAAAATTTATGACCCCAAGCACGTGGACGAGCTGGTCTACGTGAGCCAGCAGGACGCCGAGGACATGTGCCGCACGCTGGCCCGTGAGGAGGGCATTTTTGCTGGAGTGTCAGCCGCTGGCGCCTGTTGGGTGGCGCAGCAAATTGCCGCGCGCGAGCGCGATGCGGTGATTGTTTTTATTGTCTGCGACCGTGGCGACCGCTACTTGTCTACCGGCGTGTTCCCAGCGTAGTATTACCTATAAAATAGGCCATAAGCCCAATAGAATGAAGCACAAGCTGCTTCTATAATAATAGCAAAATGAACCCATCACCCAAGTTTTGTACGCAGTGCGCTACGCCCCTGCAAATGGTCACCGCCGCTGAAGACGCAGGCGATGTGCAGCGCCTGCGCTGCCCCGCCTGCAACTGGACGCACTGGAACAACCCCACCCCGGTTTTGGCGGCGATAGTGCAGTACAACGACCAGATTTTGCTGGCCCGCAACGCGGCGTGGACAGGCAAGGTGTTTGCGCTGATTACCGGGTTTATGGAGGCTGCCGACACCCCTGCAGGCGGTATTGCCCGGGAGGTGAAGGAAGAAACCAACCTGGATTGCTCTGAGGTGAACCTGGTCGGGGTATATGACTTTCAGCGCATGAACCAGGTCATCATTGCCTACCATGTGGTGGCGCATGGCGACGTCAAATTGTCCCCCGAACTTGCAGAATACCGGTTATTTGACTACGATAAAGTCAAATGCTGGCCTGCAGGTACAGGCTATGCCATGGCCGACTGGCTGCGCACGCGCGGCATTGAGCCAGAGTTTGTAGAATGGTCTAAGCGATAATAGGCGTACTTTTAGGTGCAAACGCATATGGAAATCAGCAAAGAACTCGACACCCGTGGGCTGAACTGCCCGCTTCCGATTTTGAAAGCCAAAAAGGCTTTAGGCGAGCTGACCAGCGGCCAAATACTGCGGGTATTGGCTACCGACGCGGGTTCGGTGCGCGACTTTCAGGCTTTTGCCAAGCAAACCGGTAATGACTTGCTGGAGCAGCAAACCATGGGTAATGAATTTATCCACATTTTGCGCCGCCGTTAAAACGCGGCGCGTGGCCCAGCGTTAACGCTGAGCCCAATACTGCGCAAACTCAGCACCCACCTCGGGGTGCTGCAAGGCCAGCTCCACCGTGGCTTGTAAAAACCCCTGTTTGCTACCGCAATCATAGCGTTTTCCGTCGTACTGGTAGGCATAAACAGGCTGTTTTCCTATTAACCCCGCAATGCCGTCGGTAAGCTGAATCTCCCCGCCCACTCCTTTGGGTTGAGCCCGGATAGAGGCGAACACCTCGGGTGTCAGCACGTAACGGCCGGCTACGCCCCAGGCAGACGGCGCGAGTGCTGGGGCCGGTTTTTCCACAAAGCGGTCTAGCTGCATCAGGCGGTCGCCCACCATGTGCCCACCCACCATGCCGTAGCGCTGGGTGTGTTCTGGCGGCACCTCTTGCACGGCCACCAGGCAGCCGCGCTGCGCCGCGGGCAGCGCCTCATACTGGCGCACCATTTGGCGCAGCACGCCGCCGCTAGGCGCGGGGGCTACCATCAAGTCGTCGGCCAGCAGCACGGCAAAGGGGCTGTTGCCCACCAAATGCTCGGCGCACAGCACCGCATGGCCCAAGCCCAGCGAGCGGGGCTGGCGCACGTAAGAGCAATCCATATCCGCTGGCTGCACCGAGCGCACCAGTTGCAACAGGTCGTGCTTGGCGGCGGCCTCCAGTTCGGCCTCCAGCTCGTAGGCGGTGTCAAAATGGTCTTCAATGGCGCGCTTATTGCGGCCGGTGACAAAAATCATGTGCCGAATACCTGCAGCGTAGGCTTCTTCTACGGCATACTGGATAAGCGGTTTGTCTACCACCGGCAGCATCTCTTTGGGCTGCGCCTTGGTGGCTGGCAAAAAGCGGGTGCCTAACCCGGCTACCGGGAATACGGCTTTACAAATCAACGGGCTGGTCATAGTACATTTGTGCGTAGACAAAATTTGAGTGTAACGCTACAGTGACGCGTTGCCGCTGCTTGCGTATGTAATGCAATGCAAAGCCCTGTCTTTATAAAGATACTGTTTTTTTGTGGACATCCTGCTACTTGATTCACTGATACCCGAAGCCATGGCCTGGCTGGAGGCGCGCCATAGCCTGGCGTACCGGCCTGCGCTGGCCTATGACGAACGGGCGCTGCGCCATTCGACCGACCATGTGCGCGCTATTGTGGTGCCCAACCATGTGGTGATTAACCAAGATTTTTTAGATTTTGCGCCCAACCTGGAGGTGGTGGCGCGCATGCAGATTGGCACTGACAACATCAACCTGGAAGCTTGCCGTGACCGCGGCGTCAAGGTGTTGCAAGCGCGCAGCGCCAACGTGCGCGCCAATGCCGAGTTTTTATTGGGCGCGCTGTTGATGCTGTACCGCCAGGGCATGTTGTCGGCGCTGGCGCCCAAGCAGGCGCCGCTGGCCAGTGCAGACGCCCCTGCCGCGCCAGCAGCACAGGCTTGGCCCAACCGCCTGGGCCGCGAGATCAACGGTTCCACCATCGGTTTGTTGGGCATGGGCCCGGCCTCCAGCGCGCTGGCGGTGTTGCTGTCAGGTATGGGTGCTCGGCTGATTGGCTACGACCCGGCCTTGCACCACACCTCGCCTATTTGGCAACAGCTGCGGGTGCAGCCTGTGAGCTTGCCCGACATGATGGCAACGGCCGACGCCGTGTCGGTGCAAATGCTGTATGCCTCGCGCTTTAAGGGCTTTGTCAATGCGCGGGTGCTGGCCGCCTGCAAACGCCACCAGGTGTGGGTAAGCATCTCGCGCTGCTCCATATTTGACACGGCAGCCATGTGCGAGGCCTTGCAAGACGGGCGCATCAGCGCGTGGTTGTCGGACAGTGCCGAAGAAGCGCCAGGCGACGCCATGCCACTGCTGCGCACGTTGCCTAATTTTTACTCTACCGAGCGTGTTGGCTCGTTAACCCATGAGGCGCGCCAGCGGGCCAGTTGGTATTTGGCACACCGCCTGCACGACACCTTGTCGCCCGATAACGAGACCGACTACGAGCTGGTAAGCCGAACCATGGCGCTGGGGTTGCCAGGTGACCACGCCCCGTCCAGCTGGATAGATTCTGCGCCCCTGCCTATCGCCCCCAGCGCGGCCAACGCTGACTAGCCTAGGAGTCTGGGCGGCAGAACGATTTAGCCGAGTCCAGT
>JAYUHM010000159.1:0-4485 GCA_043766985.1 Polaromonas sp. | reverse complement strand
TCTCCCACCGCGATCATTTGCATCACCGCTGGTGTGAAAACGCCCGCAGCGGCAGCGCAGCGGGAGATGGTCTCGCCACGCTCGATGCCGTCGCGCATTTGCTCAATGCGGCTGCCGATAAAGGTGTTGTCCACCGTTTGCGCCACCACGGTGAGCGCCTGCACCAGGGGCACGCCGCTTTGGCTGGACAAAGCGAAGCTGCGGGCAAAACGTGCCAACGTGGCTTTCAAAATAATATCGCCCGCTACCGGCAACCTGAGCTTCAGGGCATCCCAGCGGTAGCGGCCTGACGCGGTGCGCAGGTAGGCGCGCAGCGCCACGATGGCAAGGAAAGTGCCCGCCAACAGCAGGGGCCACCAGGCCAACATCCAGGCCGAAAAGCCGAGCAGGCCGCGTGTGATCAGGGGTAGCTCGGCATGGAAACCGGCAAAGACTTTGGCAAAAATGGGGATGACGAAAATGTTCAGTATCACCACCGCAATCGCCATGGCGATCAACACAAACAGGGGGTAGCGCAGCGCTTGTTTGATGCGCTCGCGCACATCACGCTCAAACTCCATGTGCTCGCTGAGGCGCAGAAAAACCTGCGTCAGCTGGCCGGTCATTTCACCGATCTTGATCATGGAGATATAGAAGGTGTCAAACACTTTGTTGTAGCGCAGCAAGGCGGCTGACAATTCACGCCCCTGGTCGAGGCTGGAGCGGATGTCTTTGATCATCTCGACCATGCTGGGCTTGGTGGCCGAAGCCTGCAGCCCGGCAAAGGATCGCAAAATGGGCACGCCAGCTTTGTTGAGGGTGTACATTTGGCGCGAAAAGACCAAAACGTCTTCTTCTGAAGGTGGCTTGCGGCTCAAGCTTGTCAACCAGTTGTCCTTGCTCGCTTCTACAGCGGACATAGCTATCGCAATATGCACCGGTGCCACGCCCAGCAAGACCAGCTGGTCAGCCACACCCGCTTCAGTTTCGGCCTCCAGTTGGCCATGAACAGCTTCGCCGCGCTGGTTGCGGCCGCGCCATGTGTAGGTTGTCATAAGGGGTTACTCCTGTTCGTCCATATCAAAACTAATGCGTAGCACTTCAGCCAAAGAGGTGCGCCCCTGGCGCACCAATTCCAGCGCGTGGTGAACCAAGGTGTGCCCTTTCATGCGCTCGCGCGCAGCCTTGGTGAAGGCCAGCGGATCGCTATGCGCGGCAGCTTGCGCCAGCACGGCATCCATTTCAAGCAGCTCGTAGACGCCCTGGCGTCCGGCGTAACCGGTGTGGTTGCAGACCGAACAACCGCGACCACGCTTGGGCGAAACAGGCGCGTCCGTTTCGATCATGCTGGTAAGCCAGGTTTGCTCTTGCGCGTTGGGCGTGTAGGGTTCAACGCATTCAACGCAATTGAGACGCACCAAACGCTGTGCAATGACGGCCTGCAGCGCGGTCGCCACCATATAGGAGGGCACGCCCATGTCCAGCAAGCGAAACGGTGTGCTAAGGGCGTCACGCGTGTGCAAGGTAGAGAGCACCAAGTGGCCGGTGATGGCGGCGCGAAGACCAATTTCAGCGGTTTCAACATCGCGAATTTCGCCGACCAAGATCACGTCCGGGTCTTGCCGCAACATGGAGCGCAAGATACGGGTGAAGGAGAGCGCTATCTTCTCATTGACCTGCACCTGGATGATGCCCGGCAGGCGGTATTCCACCGGGTCTTCCACGGTGATGATCTTGACCTGTGCGGCATTGATCTCAGCCAGTGCAGCATATAAGGTGGTGGTTTTTCCGGAGCCTGTGGGGCCGGTGACCAGCACCATGCCCGAGCTGCGCCCCAGCACTTCGTGAAAGCGCTTGAGCATGGGGGCGGGCATGCCCAGGCTGTCCAGCCGCCGCATACCCGCGCCCTGGTCGAGCAGACGCATCACGGCTGATTCGCCATAATTGGTGGGCAAGGTGGACAGCCGCACGTCGATGGTGTGCTCTTTGAGGCGCACACTGAAGCGGCCGTCTTGCGGCAGTCGTTTTTCCGAAATATCCAGCCCCGCCATCAGCTTGAGACGCTGCGCCAGGGCCGCACCAATGCGCTTGTCCGCCAGCGTTTGGGTTTGTAAGACGCCATCCACCCGAACCCGTATTTGCAAGCCGGCTTCTAGGGGCTCGATGTGTACATCTGAAGCGCCGACCTGAATGGCATCCGCAAACAAAGACTGCAGTAGCCGCACCACGGGTGCGCCTTCCAGACCGACCAACGCCGAGAGTTCACCAAAGTCGACCGCATCGCCGATGTCCCGCTCCAGCGCCCGGGCATGGCCGCTGATCTCGTCGGTGCGGCGGTAGAGCCGGTCAAACACCGCCGGCAATTGGTTTTCAGGCACGACCGCGATCTCGATGGTGCGCTTGAGCAGGCGGGTCAACTCGTCAAAGGCAAACAAATCCAGCGGGTCGCCCATGGCCACGAGCAGGCTATCGCCCCTGTCTTCTAGCACCAGGGCGCGAAAACGTCGTGCCACAGTTTCTGGCAACGTGCGCACCAGATCTGTTTGAAAGGGGTAGGTTTTAAGATTGACATAGGGAAGCCGCAACTGCTGCGCGGTGCCAAGTGCCAACTGTTCTTCGGTGATCATGCCAGTTTCAACCAGCAGTCGCCCGATTTTCTTGCCCGTAAGCCGCTGTGCATCAAGCGTTTTTTGCAACTGCGTTTGCGAGATAACGCCCTGTTGCACCAGCATTTCGCCAAGGGGGAGTTTTTCAAGTCGCATTGACACTGGTACGAGGTCAATCCGAGGGGAAGCTGCTGCTGTAGCCATGTTGATGAGCCGTTCCTGTAGCTGCAAAAACGATAGTATAAATGACGTGCCTTGCGCTGCAACCCAATGTCTGGTTTTTAAGCGCCAAGTGTGAGTAAACTACTGACCACGGCGAAGCATTTAGTGTGCTTGCTTGCCGGCTTTCTTGTTTGATTTCTACTTGGATGGAATGATGTCTGCTCAATCTGCTTTGGCAACTATGCCCGCCTCCGTTTTTGCCCCGTTGACTGGCTTGAAAGCCTGCGTAGATCTGGGCGGCACCAAAGTGGCCGTGACACTGGCCAACAGCGCCGGCCTGCACGCCAAGCGGGTTGAGCCGACGGCGAAAGAGGGGCAAAACGACGCCTTGGCGCTGCAAATCATCCGCATGATTGGCGAGAGTTGCACGGAAGCCGGCTTCAACCAACAAGACATTGACGCGGTGGGCGTCTCCAGCTGCGGGCCGTTTGTGCTGAACAAAGGCATGGTCGAGCTGGCCGCGCCCAACATCTGCGGCGGCATGGCCGGCAAAGCGCGCGGCCTGCCGAACGACTGGCAAACCGCCCTCTTAGAAACCCCGCTGCGCGCGCATTTCCCGCATGTGCGCCACATTCGGGTTGAAAACGACGGCATAGGCGCGCTAGAAGCCGAGCGCCGCTGGGGTGCACTACAAAACCACGGTAAACCGCTGGCCAGCTGCGCCTATGTGACCTGGAGCACCGGCATTGGCACAGGTTTATGCGTTGACGGCCATGTACTGCGAGGCAAAAACGGCAACGCCGGCCATGCGGGGCACATGTTTGTGAGCACCAACAACGACGCGTTGTGCGGCTGCGGCAACATCGGCGACTTGGAAGCTTTGGTCGCCGGCAACGCCATTCCACGGCGTTTTTCGGATCAGGGGTTTGGCGATTCTGCTGCACTTTTAATAGCTGCTCAGGCAGGAAATACGCCGGCTATAGCCATTATTGATGCTCTGTGCGAGGATATGGGGCGGGCTTTGTACAACCTGATCGTGACGCTGGACCTAGAACGCATCAGCCTAGGCGGCAGCGTCTTTTGGCACCACCGTGACTACCTGCTACCCAAACTCCAAGCCGTCATCCAAGGCAAAATGCCAGCGCTGACTGCGACTTGCGAGCTTGTGCCTGCGGGCTTGGGGAACCAGGTGGGGGATTGGGGGGCGTTGGCGTTGGTGGCTTGAGCTGCCTCACCCTGCTTTAACGTCATTTACCCCTTAAATACGCCTCTAGCCGGCGTATTTATTGCCTAATAAGCTATTATTTATATAGCATAAATCCATTCAAACCACCTCAAACCACCTCAAACCCGCATAAATTGCGGGTTTTTCCGTATCGGGGTTAGAAAAAGCACTCTAAAAGTGACGGATGTCGGCCAAGTGCCCTACAATGCTGCAAAATAGCACGACCGTTCGTTTTTATTTTTTACCGAATTATTTATCGAATCAATATGACCCAAATCACCAAGTTACCGTTGCGTCGTAATTCCTCTGCTGCTGTTGCTGAACCAACCTCAGCGACAGAGAGCCGCGCCATGCTGAAGGGGCAGCAAACCAAGGCTGCGATTGTGAATGCGGCCATGGGGCTGGCGGCGCACTTGGGGCTGGAAGGCTTGAGCATTGGCGTGGTGGCTGAGGTGACGCAGATGAGCAAGTCGGGCGTATTTGCGCACTTTGGCTCGCGCGAGGAGCTGCAGA
>JAYUHM010000158.1:0-4487 GCA_043766985.1 Polaromonas sp. | reverse complement strand
CCATGCGCTCTTTGAGCACGCGTTCATTTTTCTCGCGCACGGCTTCACGCAGATATTCGGAGCTGGGCATGTTGAACAAGCTGGCCAGCCTTTTGGTTTGCTCCGCAAAGTCCTGCGAAGCACGAAAGGAGAGGGTATTCGCAGTCATCGTTCGTGCCTCAATACTGTAAGACATAATTGTAGTGCAATTTCGTATGTCAACATGGGATGACAAGTTGTGCGTTGATGCGGTGTTGAGTTCAATGAAAAACACCCGCTGACTTTGGCAAGTGGAGCGGGTGCTTGGAATGAGGGTTGAGAGATATAGAACGAGGCGAATCACCACACCGTATGGAACCGACTTTTGTCTCTCAACGTCGTAATTCTAGCGCCCACTCCACCGAACCCTGCCGCATCTGCCCCGATTGCAGCCAGCCGGTGGCGCAGTGCCAATGCGCGGCCAGCAAGCACTGGACACCCCTGTAGACACTGTGATGGGCTAGTTTTGAGGTGGTAATCGGGCTGCAGGCCAATAGAGTATTGTGGGGACAGCTATAGAAAGTGTAGTGCTTTACAGCCCCGTCAGAATCTTTTACGCTTCTCCCACAATTTGAAGATAAAAGGAGAGAGCCATGGTCCCATCTATTGGAGAGACTATGTCTGCCGCGCGCGCCGTGGGCCTGTGCCAAGTCTATGGGCTTGCGTACTTGGTTCAACGCATATCCAACGGCCAAGATATGTTCAAGGACTGGAAGTTTGACGGAACCTCTATGGTGCCTGATGCGCTTTTTTCTCAAGTGTTTGGTATTCCCAATCTAATTGAAATCGCATTGCGGCACGATCTGAAATACGCCTACGGTGAGACTGGAAACAAAAGCGAAAGGCTGCTGGCAGATCAACAATTTAGGCAAGAGCTGCTGCGTGATGGCGCACCTAAATTGGTTGCGCACGCCATGTACTGGGCCGTGCATCTGTTTGGCGATGGCCCAATAAAAACTGATTTCTCATGGGGCTTTGCACGTAAGTAGTGTTGACTATTTGATGGGTAGATTGGGTCATTTACTTGTGCCGTCACCATGTCCACTAACCGCACCAGTCACTATATTTATGATAGCTGCTTGTGCTATGCTCTATTGGGCTAACGGCCTAAAACATCTATAAAAAGCCTAAATTGATCGGATAGTCCACCGCATTGGGTGCGCCAAAGTTGCGCAGGTTGGGCAAGATGCCCGCCAGCTCGGCGGGCTCTACGCCAAACCAGCTCGCCAAGGTGGCGGCGTATTGGTCTACCGAGGTGCTGGGCAGCAGGCGGCCTTGGCCTACGTGCCACTGGTCTTCTGCGCCGGTGCCGCTGCCTGTGCTTACAGGCGGTGGTGTGCCGTAAAACGCTTTGCCCTTAACGGCCCCACCTACAACAAAGTGGTGGCCGCCCCAGCCGTGGTCAGAGCCGTCGCCATTAGACGTGAGGGTACGGCCAAAGTCAGATGCGGTAAACGCCGTTACGTCGCTAGCCACGCCAAGGCTGGCGGTGGTTTGGTAGAAGGCTGTCATGGCCTCGCTCACGCGCGTCATGTTGGTCACGTGGCCTGCCAGCAGGTTGTCATGTAGGTCAAAGCCGCCCAGCGACACAAAAAACACTTGCCGCTTGGTGCTTAGGCTGTTGCGGGCGGCTATGAGGCGGGCCACCATTTTGAGCTGCGATGCTAACTGGTTGTTGCCAGGTATGGCGGCAAAGGGTGCAAATTCACCCGTGTTGGCGGTTGCTGCTGCGGCCGTGCCGCCAATGCCGCCGTTGATGCTGGCCTCGGCCGTGATGGAGCGTTGGGTGACGCGGTTGTATTCATTCTCCAGCACATCGCTGCGTGCCTGCTGCACCAGGTCGCGCATAACATTTTTGATGGCGCTAGAGCCGTACACATCGTTGCTTACGCAGTCGATTTTGACGGCACCTTGGGGGCTAACCTGGTAGGCCAGGGCTTGATCACCAGACAAGAACACCGCGTTGCCCGTGATGGAGATGCAGGTAAACAGCGAGCTGCCCGCATTGGACGACTGGGCCAGGTCACCAATATTGCCGCCCCAGCCAATGGTAGAGCCTTCGGGCGAGGATGACTGCCAGATAGACTGCTGGTCGTTGTGTGAAAACAGCTTGGGTGGCAGCGGGTACAGGGCACGGTTAGACCCCTCGTACTGCGTTTTGGTGACTGGCACCACCAAGGGCCCGACGTTCATCTGCACGGCCGCTTGGCCGGCGTTGAACAGGCCTGCCAAGCCTGTCATGGTTGGATGTAGTGCAAACTGCCTACCGCCCGCCAGCGGGGCGGTGGGTGAAAGCAAGGTGTTGGTCAAGGCGGCAAGGCCCAGCGCTACGCCGCCCGCTGTGCGGCCTGCGCCGCCGCCGCGGATGGCGCTGTACAGGTCGTAGTTTGTGTTGTCGTAGGGCACCACAGTGTTCCAGTTGTCATTGCCACCGTTTAAAAACAAGCAGACCAAGGCTTTGTAGCCAGTGGCGTTAAATGCAGCGGCTTCGCCGATGGCGGCCAGGTTGAGCGCCGTGGGCAGGGCCGCGCCGGTAAAGGCCAGCTGGGCCGAGCGGCGCAAAAACGCGCGGCGGGTGTGGTCTTGGGGGGTGATGAAGTGCATGGCTTGGCCCGGTTTATTTTTGAACGAGGTATTCAGCGCAGCCCAGCACCATCAGCACGGCACCACGCACGCGGTTGAGCTTGGCGTCGTTGTTGCTGCTGGCGGTGAGCGGTATGGCGTTAAGTGCGTTGACCATGATGGCAATGGTGGGGGCAGACAGGCGGCCCGCGCACATGACCAGATTAATGCGCGCCACCAGCGCGGCGGCGTCAGTGGCAATGGCTACCTCTTGCGTGAAGCTGGCGGTAATGTCTTGCACATACGGGCCAGTGAAAGGGTTGGGCGCGCCCGGTGGCGAGGCCACATAAAGGCCTACAAACTGCACGACTTGCATGAAGTTTAAATAACCGCCCACGGTACTTTCGTTGACCAGTTGAAACTCGGGTGCTGTAGTTTTACTGGGGGCCAGAGCCGTGCCTGGCGGTACAAAGCCGGGGCGGAAAAAATTAAATACCGAGGGTGAGCGCAATGGGCTTTGGCCCAGTTTTTCGGAGGCGCTGGAGGTCTCAAACATTTTCCAGCCACCGGAGGCCGAGTTAAAGCCAAAGCTGCGGCCCCACTGCACAAAGCGCACGATGGGTTCACGCAGTTTGCCAAAACCTCCCGTGGTGGGCGCTGTCAATGCGCGTGCCTCAGGGTCTAGCAAGATGGCCGACCACACGGCTTTGAGGTCGCCGCGCACGCCTGCGCCGTTGTTGGCAAATGCGGCGGCTACCCGGCCTACATAGCCTGGGCTGGGGTTGCTGGTCACCAAGCGCTGGACCATTTGCTTGCAAAAGAATGGCGCGGTGTTGGGGTGGTTAAACAAGGCGTCCAGCGCAATGGTTAACGCGGCGGCGCCTGCCGTACCAGCTGGGACGGTGGTACCCAAGAAGGTAGCCGCGAGGGTGGAGTGTTTGTTCGGGTCAAGCACCATTGGCCGGCGGGCAAACTCTTTGTTGAGCAGGGTGTACGACTCAAATCCGCTGTCGTCGGCTTTGCGCGGGTTAAACCTGCCTACCGACTCGTCAAAGTTGTAGCCGGTAAATACGCGGGCCAGGTTGGTGACGTCTGACTGGTTGTAAACGTCTATTTTTTTACCACTGGCGTCGACTTTTTCTGTGCCGTCGGGGTTCAGCTGGTACAGCCCGATGCTAAAGAGTTGCATCACCTCGCGGGCATAGTTTTCGTCGGGCACGCGGCCTGTGCGTGTGTCTTCTTTTTGGTTACCTCTGGTGTTGAGGTAGTAGCCCATGGCGGGGTTCAGGGTAACGTCTTGCAGCAACTGCCTGTAGTTGCCAAAGGCGTTGCGCGCCAGCATGTCCCACCAGGCGGCATAGGCTTGGGACCGCCAGTCAAATTCAGCAGACTGCAGCGAGGCTACAAAAAATTCAGACAAAGCCAGTGTCATGCGTTTGCGCATTTGGTCGGCACCGGTGAACAGCTGGTTCCACACCATGAAGTCTGCCAAGGCCAGGTTGAAAAAGTACTGACTTTTTTCGTTAACGCCGTAGCCGCGTTGCTCTAGCCAGTCCCAGCCTGTTTGGCTTTGTGGCAAGTTGTATTGCCGCTGTAGCCAGTCTGCATACGTGCCACTGCGCACGCTGGCAATTTCACTGTCAATGGACGAGAACTGTGCCTGCTGCAAAAAGCGAGCAGCTTGCTCGTCGCTGGTGGCAGATGTACCGGGGCTTGGAGCAGGTGCAGGTGCAGGTGCAGGTGCAGGTGCAGGTGCAGGAGCGGTAGCCGGGGCCGGGGCTGGGGCTGGGGCTGGGGCTGGGGCTGGGGCTGGTGCTGGTGCTGGTGCTGGTGCTGGTGCTGGTGCTGGTGCTGGTGCTGCCGCAATTACGCTGGGTGTCTCACCGCCACCACCGCCGCCGCCGCAA
>JAYUHM010000157.1:0-1635 GCA_043766985.1 Polaromonas sp. | reverse complement strand
GCTTTGCGCTTTTTAGCCATCTTGACGGCCAGTCTGCGTTGCTCGGCTTTAAATTCTGGGCGGTCTTGTGGAATGCCTTGCGCTGCTTCCCACACGCCTGTGGAGTGGCCGGTACCTGCCGAGCCGAAAAACTCTTTCATTTGCTCAAAGCGGGCTTTGTTGCCGATTGCCGCGTTGACCACGGTGGCCAGAGAACCTGCGCCAGCTGGGCCCATCAAGGGGCGAGCTGAAATCAGATTGGTGAAATAAAGCGACGGAATAGTCAGCTCTTTGGCGGCCTGCACAATTGGCGTGGTGCCAATGGCCAGGTCGGGTTTGAATTCATGCACTGCAGCCAGGTCTTGCTCAAGCGATGCGCGGAATTGCACCATCACACCTTTGCTTTGCAGCCACTGCAAATCTGCTTCGTTCCAAGGGGTACGTGGGCAAGCTGTGCCTACGTAGCGGAGGTCAGCACCGCTTTCTATCAGCAAGCGCCCTACCAACAGTTCAGAGCCTTCATAGCCGCTTAAGGTAATGCGACCCTTGATTGGCGTTTTAGCCAGCACTGCTTTGATGGCTGGCAAAAATTTGTTTTTAGCAGCGTCAATGTCTGCTTGCGCAATATTGGTTGCCTCGCCGATTGCTTGCAGCCACGCCTCCGTGCCGTCGTAGCCGACGGGTGCTGAACCAACAACCTTGCGGCCTGCTGCGTCAAACTCACGCACGCTGGCGGTGTAAAACGGGTGAATTGCGGCAACGGCAGCGCAGTCAAGGGCGGCATACAACTCGCGCCACTCGCGGGTCGGCACAGTGGGGCCAGCAGCCAGGCCCATGGGCTCAAGCATCATGCCAATAATCACTGGGTCAGCCGGAAACATTTCACCCAGCAACGTGATGGTGGGCTTGTCAGACTTGCCATTGCGCGGCGCTTGCACGGGGCCAGCGAGGGCTTCAGTGCGGGCGTACTTCAACATCGCGCCAGCCAGCACGTCTTTGGCTTCTGCATGCGTTGGCACACCAAAGCCTGGCACATCAATACCGATGATGCGCACGCCGTTGATTTCTTTCGGCAAAATTTGCAGTGGCACGCCGCTGGCAGTCGGTACGCACAAATTGATGATGACTATCGCGTCGTACAGAGTAGGGTCAGCTTGCTGAAACACCGCTTCGCGGATGTCTTCAAACAGCTTGCCGGTGACCAGTGACTCAGAGTTAAACGGCACGTAACCGACGCTGCGTTTGGCACCGTAAAAATGCGAAGTAAACGTCAGGCCATAAACGCAGCAAGCCGAGCCCGACAAAATGGTGGCAGTACGGCGCATGCGCAAACCCACACGCAGCGAGCCAAACGCAGGGCACATGCTTTGCGGTTGATCGTGCGGGCCGGCCTTGGGGTCTTTCGGGTAATCCTTGGCGTACTGGTCCAGAATTTCGGACTTGCCTGCGGACTTGGCTGCCGCCAGCATCGCATCACCGCCGCTGTGGCAGCCCATACCGTCGCCTTCAAGCGCCGTTGAAATCGGCGCTGCTGGCATCGGGATGATCGGGATAACTGTGCTCATGATTTGCTTATGGAATTTCTTTTAAATTCAGACTTCGTCAAACTTCGTCATAGACGACTTCAAGCGTTTCTTTAACGGTTTCTTTTTTGCC
>JAYUHM010000156.1:0-29491 GCA_043766985.1 Polaromonas sp. | reverse complement strand
AAAAATGGCAATTTCTATGCGCGAGATGTTGGACGCGGGTGTGCACTTCGGTCACCAAACCCGTTTCTGGAACCCCAAGATGGCACCGTACATCTTCGGTCATCGCAACAAAATCCACATTATCAACCTCGAAAAGTCGCTGCCGATGTTCGAGGAAGCGCTCAAGTTCACGCGCCAGTTGTCCGCTAACCGTGGCACCATTTTGATGGTCGGCACCAAGCGTACCGCCCGTGACACCGTGGTGCAAGAAGCCGAGCGCGCCGGCGTTCCGTTTGTGAACCAGCGTTGGTTGGGCGGCATGCTCACCAACTTCAAAACCGTCAAAATTTCCCTCAAGCGCCTGAAAGAGATGAAAGTCCAGCAAGAAGCTGGCCTGGACGCTTTGAGCAAAAAAGAGCAGTTGATGTTCGCTCGTGAGATGGCCAAGCTGGAAAAAGACATTGGCGGTATCCAGGATATGCCTGCTTTGCCAGATGCTTTGTTCATCATTGACGTGGGTTACCACAAGATTGCGGTGCAAGAAGCACGCAAACTGGGCATTCCCGTGATTGGCATCGTTGATACCAACCATTCGCCTGAAGGCATTGACTACATCATCCCGGGCAACGACGACTCGTCCAAAGCCGTGATCATGTACGCCCGCGCTGTGGCAGATGCGATCCTCGAAGGCCGCGCCAATGCCCAGAACGAAGTGGTCAAGGCCGTAGCCGGTACCGCTGACGAATTCGTCGAAGTACAAGAAGCCGCCGCCGCTTAAATCTTTGTGTACGCCGTAGTGCGTACATGCAAAAGGGGCTCTCAGTAGCCCCTTTTTTCTAATACCAAAGGAATTTACGATGACTACAATTACCGCAAGCATGGTCGCAGAACTGCGTGGCAAGACCGACGCACCGATGATGGAATGCAAAAAAGCCCTGACCGAAGCCGCTGGCGACATGGTCAAAGCGGAAGAAATTTTGCGCGTCAAGCTGGGCAACAAAGCTGGCAAAGCCAGCGCCCGCGTGACCGCTGAAGGTGTAGTGGCAGCGCATGTCGAAGGCAACCACGCCGCCATGATCGAAGTCAACTGCGAAACCGACTTCGTCACCAAGAACGACAGCTTTTTGGCGCTGTGCAACACCGCCGCCAAGTTGGTCGCTGTTCACAACCCAGCCACCGTCGAAGCCTTGGGTGCTTTGCCCCACAGCGCTGATGGCTTTGGCCCAACGCTGGAAGATGTGCGCAAAGGTTTGATCGGCAAAATCGGCGAAAACATGACTTTCCGTCGCTTCAAGCGCTACGAAGGCTCTGTTGCCACGTACCTGCACGGTACGCGCATTGGCGTGGTGGTGGAGTACACCGGCGACCTGACAGCGGCCAAAGACACCGCGATGCACATTGCCGCCATGAAGCCCGTGTCATTGACCAGCGCCGAAGTGCCCGCCGAACTGATAGAGCGCGAGCGCAGTGTAGCGGCCGCCAAAGCCGCTGAAGACGCTGCCGTAGCCACCGCCGCTGGCAAGCCCACGCAACCCGCAGAAATTGTCGCCAAGCGTATCGATGGTTCGGTGCAAAAATACCTCAAAGAAGTGGCTTTGCTGAACCAGGCGTTCGTGAAAAACGACAAGCAAACCGTAGAAGCCATGCTCAAGGCTGCCAACACCGCTGTCAAGGGATTTACCTTGTACGTAGTGGGTGAGGGCATCGAGAAAAAGGTCGACGACTTCGCTGCGGAAGTGGCCGCACAAATCGCTGCTGCCAAGGGTGCTTAAGTACCAGTTTAAGTAACCGATTCACCGGGTTTACCCATAAAAGCGGCAAATGCAAATTTGCCGCTTTTTTTGTGCCTGAAAACGGTCTCAACATCGCCGATAATTAGCGCCATTGAATAACAAGCTTAAGGAAAATGCCGCTATGCCCACGCATAAACGAATTTTATTGAAACTATCGGGCGAAGCGTTGATGGGTGATGACGCTTTTGGCATTAACCGCGCCACCATCATGCGGATGGTGCAAGAGATAAAAGAAGTGACCGAGCTGGGTGTGCAGGTGGCGGTGGTGATTGGCGGAGGGAATATTTTTCGCGGCGTTGCGGGCGGCTCGGTGGGTATGGACCGCGCGACGGCCGACTACATGGGTATGCTGGCCACGGTAATGAACGCGCTGGCTTTGGGGGACACCATGAATAACGCCGGGCTGATTGCCCGCGTCATGTCGGCTATCAATATCGAGCAGGTGGTCGAGCCCTACATTCGACCCAAGGCCTTGCAATACCTGGAAGAGGGTAAAGTGGTGATTTTTGCGGCCGGTACAGGTAACCCGTTTTTTACGACCGACACTGCTGCGGCATTGCGCGGCGCCGAGATTGGCGCGGAGATCGTGCTGAAAGCTACTAAAGTAGATGGTGTTTACACGGCTGACCCAAAACTGGACCCCACGGCAACGCGCTACACCAGCCTCACGTTTGACGAGGCGATGCGTAAAAACCTGGGGGTAATGGATGCCGCCGCTTTTGCGCTGTGCCGCGACCAAAAACTGCCCATTAAAGTGTTCAGTATTTTTAAAAATGGCGCACTCAAACGTGTCGTTATGGGTGAAGATGAAGGCACCTTGGTGCACGTCTAGTTTTTGGCAAATTGTGGCTTGGACGCATCAAGATCAGATGTATAAAGCAAGGTATGTGGAGTAATTTATGAGTATTGCAGACGTTAGAAAAACCACCGACGGCAAGATGGGCCTGTCTATTGAAGCCCTCAAGAGCAATTTGGGCAAAATTCGCACGGGGCGTGCCAATCCGGCTATTTTGGACAGCGTTCAAGTTGACTACTACGGCGCCATGGTGCCTATTAGCCAAGTGGGCAACGTGAGCTTGCTGGACTCGCGCACCATCAGCGTGCAGGCCTGGGAGAAGGGTATGGCCGCAAAGATAGAAAAAGCCATTCGCGACAGCGATTTGGGCGTTAACCCGTCGGCCATGGGTGACCTGATTCGTGTGCCAATGCCCGCCATGAGTGAAGAGCGCCGCAAAGAAATGACCAAGCTGGTACGCAACGAAGGCGAGAACACCAAAATCGCCATCCGCAACCTGCGCCGCGACGCCAACGAGAGTGTGAAGAAGCTGGTAAAAGACAAGGAAGCCTCGGAAGACGATCAAAAACGCTCTGAAGCCGACACCCAAAAAGTGACGGATAAGTTCATCAGCGAAGTTGATCGGCTGGTGTCAGACAAAGAAAAAGAAATTTTGTCGGTGTGATGGTTGCAAACCCTGCATTACGCCCACCGATGGCGCCGTCGTTTTGACCACCATGAGCACCGTTCCCCGTCACATCGCCATCGTGATGGATGGCAATGGCCGCTGGGCCAAGCAGCGCTATCTGCCGCGCGTGGCCGGCCACAGGCAAGGCGTGGAGTCTTTGCGCCGCTGCGTGCGCGCGTGCAGCGACCGCGGGGTCAAAGTACTGACCGTGTTTGCCTTTTCGTCTGAGAACTGGAACCGCCCCAATGACGAGGTGTCTGGTTTGATGGATTTGCTGGGTGGTGCCTTGGCGCGAGAAGTCAAACCGCTCAATGACAGTGGTGTCCGCATCTGCTTTATTGGTGACCGCAGCCGGATGTCAGACAAGGTGCGTGCCGGTTTTACCAAGGCCGAGCTGGACACCCAGGCAAACACGCTTATCACGCTGAACGTGTGTTTTAACTACGGAGGCCGCTGGGATATTGCCCAAGCCGCCAATAAATTAGTTGCGCAAGGGCTACCGGTCACTGAGGCAAACTTGGACCAGGCGATGGCTTTGGCCCATGTGGAGGATCCAGATTTGGTGATTCGCACGGGTGGTGAATACCGCATGAGCAATTTTTTATTATGGCAAAGCGCCTACAGTGAGCTGTACTTTACAGACGCCCTGTGGCCTGATTTTGATGAGGCAGCATTGGACGAGGCTATTGCCGACTTTGCTGGGCGCGAGCGGCGATTTGGTAAAACTTCTGAACAAGTTACCCCTGCGTCTCCCACGCGGCACGTCGTAGCGACGACCGCTACCGCTTAAACCCTTACCATTTTGTAACTGTTGACGATGCACCCTTATGCTTAAACAACGCATCATCACCGCCTTGGCACTGCTAGCTATTTTGTTGCCCGCCCTGTTTGCCGCTCAACCCGAGTGGTTTATGGCGCTGGCGCTGGTGCTGATGTGCCTTGCGGCGTGGGAGTGGGGGCAACTCAATGGCTACAGCAAAAACAGTTCTTGGGCTCTGGCACTGGGTTGCCTGATGTTGTGTGGCGCTGCCTGGAAGATAGGCATGCCCTACCGCAGCATACCGATGCTGTGGGTGCTTTCGGGTAGTGCTTGGGTGTTGGTAGGGGCGCTGCTGTTACGCAATGGCGTTGCTGGCTGGGCGCAGATTCCCCGGTGGTTGCGCGTCGCTGGTGGGGTACTGGCACTGGCGTTGGCATGGCTTGCGGTAGCGCGGGCGCGCGTGATGGGCATTAATTTTTTACTCTCGGTGCTGTTGTTGGTTTGGGCTGCCGACGTGTTTGCTTATTTTGCTGGGAAAGCCTACGGGCGGCGCAAACTGGCCCCCGCTATCAGCCCCGGCAAAAGCTGGGAAGGGGTGTGGGGCGGAATGATCGGCGTGCTGGTGCTGGCTGCAGCTTGGGTGGGGGGTGATGGCTATTTCCAGGCCAGCGAAGCCAGCCTGTATACACGGCTTGCTGCACACGGTTGGCTGCTGTTGGGGGTGGCGGCGTTGTTTCTGTCGGCTATGAGTGTGGTGGGTGATTTGGTGGAGTCATTGGTCAAGCGCAGCGCAGGGGCCAAAGACTCAAGCAACCTGTTGCCAGGCCATGGCGGGGTGCTTGATCGTGTTGACGCGCTACTGCCCACTTTGCCTTTGGCCTTGATGCTGACATCTTTACTGGCTTGACAACGGGTTTTAACTGCATTTATGACCAAACAACGCGTGACGGTATTGGGCTCTACTGGGTCAGTGGGCAAAAACACATTGGATGTGATTGCGCGCCACCCGGATCGCTTTGAAGTGTTTGCGTTGTCGGCCAACACCAATGTGGACGAGATGCTGGCGCAATGCATGCAGTTCAAGCCTCAGGTGGCGGTGATGGCAGACCCAGCGGCGGCTCGATTGCTGGGGCGAAAATTTATAGAAAAAGGCCTTAAAACCCAATTAAATACAGCACAAGGTGCTATCGAAAGCATATCATCTGACGATCAGGTTGAGGTTGTCATGGCGGCGATAGTGGGCGCTGCAGGTTTGCCTCCCAGCTTGGCAGCGGCTAAAGCAGGTAAACGGCTGCTGTTGGCCAACAAAGAGGCCCTGGTGGTGGGGGGGGCTTTGTTCATGGAGGCAGTCCGTCAGGGCGGAGCCACGCTCTTGCCGATAGACAGTGAGCACTCTGCCGTATTCCAAAGCCTACCCGAAGACCGCAGCACTTGGGCCAGCCGCGTGGAAAAAATTATTCTCACCGCTTCCGGTGGGCCATTTTTAAAACGCGACCCGGCGACATTTGGTTCTATCACGCCAGACCAAGCGGTGGCGCACCCTAATTGGGTGATGGGTCGCAAAATCTCGGTGGATTCGGCCACGATGATGAATAAAGCGCTTGAAGTTATCGAGGCGCACTACCTTTTTGGCATGCCTGCGCAAAGTATTGAGGTGGTAATCCACCCCCAGTCGATTATCCATTCGATGGTGCAATACCACGACACCTCCGTGGTGGCGCAATTGGGCAACGCAGATATGCGGGTGCCCATAGCCTACGGCCTTAGCTACCCCGCACGCATGGCCAGCGGCGCCAAAGCGCTGGACTGGCGTACATTAGGCGCCATGACATTTGAAACCCCGGATCCGCTAAGATTTCCAGGATTGCCGCTGGCATGGCTGGCGATGCGCGCTACTGAGGGCACAACGGCGGTGCTTAACGCCGCAAACGAGATGGCCGTGCAGGCATTTTTGGAGCACAAAATTCGTTTCGACCAAATACATGCGGTAAATCTGGAGACTTTGAGCCGAATAGCACCGTCCAAGCCGGATTCTCTGGGCGACTTGCTTGAAGTGGATGCTGCAAGCCGTGCAGCAGCGCAGCAGTTTATCGCCACACTCTAGGGCTTGCCATGCTGACCATTCTTGCATTTATCGTCACCCTTGCGGTTTTGATCGCCATCCACGAATACGGTCACTACCGTGTTGCTGTGGCCTGTGGTGTGAAAGTGCTGCGCTTTTCTGTCGGATTTGGCAAGCCACTGTTGACTTGGAAGCCCAAAAAGCAGCACCCCGGTCAAGACACAGAGTTCATACTATCTGCGTTTCCTTTAGGTGGGTACGTCAAGATGCTGGATGAGCGCGAGGCGCCAGTGCCGCCAGAGCTTAAACACGTAGCATTTAATACCCAGCCCCTGTCATCCCGCGCAGCCATTGTGGCTGCCGGTCCGTTGGCTAATTTGCTCTTGGCCGTGCTGCTGTACGCCATCGTCAATTGGCTTGGCGTACAGGAGCCGCGCGCCATCATAGCCAGCCCTGCGGCTGCGTCTTTGGCGGCGCAAGCGGGCTTGCGTGGGGGTGAGCAAATCCAAGCGGCTGCGTTGGTTGGCGACGAACTACAAGACATTCGGTCGATGGAGGATGTGCGCTGGCTGACAACCCAAGCCGCGCTGGACGGTAAGGATGTTCAGTTACAAGTACGCAACGTAGGGCGCAATGAAGAGCGCAACGTGACCTTGCAATTAAGCCGCATGGATGTGCGTGAAGCCGATGCGCAGATGTTTCAGAAGATTGGCATTGGCGCGCCTTGGACACGTCCAGTCGTCGGTGACGTCGTGCCAAGCGGTGCTGGCGATACCTCTGGTCTGAAAAAAAATGACCTTGTTGTCAGCATCGCTGGTGTAGCCATTGCCGACGGACTACAGCTAAGAGAGGTTATCCGCGCCAGTGTGTCGGGTAGCAAGCCCGTAACGCAGCTGTGGCAAGTGCAGCGTCTGGGCCAAACTCTACCTATCGAAGTAACGCCTCAAGCTGTTAAAGAGGGTAATGTATGGGTCGGAAAACTTGGTGCCTACGTAGGGTCCTTGCCCGAAATGACGCAGATTCGCTACGGCCCCATCGATGGGCTATGGCGCGGCGTGGTAAAGACTTGGGAAATTTCTGCGCTTACATTGCGCATGATGGGAAAAATGGTCATTGGCGAGGCATCGCTGAAAAATTTGAGTGGACCTTTAACCATCGCCGATGTGGCGGGAAAGTCTGCAAGTTTGGGTGTCGTTCAGTACTTGTTGTTCTTGGCACTCATTAGCGTCAGTTTGGGTGTACTCAATTTGTTGCCGCTCCCCGTCTTGGATGGCGGACACCTCATGTATTATCTGTGGGAAGCAGCGACGGGTCGGCCAGTCTCTGAGCTTTGGTTGGAGCGACTGCAGCGCGGTGGGGTAGCAATACTGCTAGCCATGATGTGCGTGGCGCTGTTTAACGATTTAAACCGAATTTTCGGACAGCTTTTTTAAGAAAGTGACTTGAGGCCTAATGCCTTTGGTCACGACAATCTTTGGTGTATGAACAAGCAAGTAAAAACAATTTTTAACCGCACCGCGTGCGCACTGGCAAGCGTCGCTTTTGTAGCCAACGCGTGGGCGGTAGACCCTTTTACGGTACGGGATATTAGGGTTGAGGGACTGCAGCGGGTTGAACCTGGTACGGTGTTTGCGTCTTTGCCTTTTCGCGTGGGTGAAACCTATAACGATGACAAAGGCTCCTCGGCTATCCGCGCCCTGTTCGCCTTGGGCTTGTTCAAAGACGTACGTATTGACGTGCAGGGTGGCGTGTTGGTTGTCATCGTCGAAGAGCGCCCTACCGTTGCGGACGTCAGCTTTACGGGAGCCAAAGAGTTTGACAAAGAGGTCTTGGTCAAAGCTTTGCGTGAAGTTGGTCTTAGTGAAGGACGCCCTTTTGACAAATCGCTCGCGGACCGTGCCGAGCAGGAGCTTAAACGCCAGTACATAAACCGAAGCCTGTATGGCGCAGAAATAGTAACCACGGTCACGCCTATCGAACGCAACCGCGTCAACTTGAACTTTAACGTGGTTGAGGGCGATGTTGCCAAGATCAAAGATATTCGTATCGTGGGTGCCAAAGCGTTCAGCGAAAGCACATTACGTGGACTTTTTGACCTTGATACCGGTGGTTGGCTAAGTTGGTATACCAAAAGCGACCGCTACGCCCGCACCAAGCTGAACGCCGATATCGAGACCCTCCGCTCGTATTATTTAACGCGTGGTTACCTCGAGTTCAAAATTGAATCCACCCAAGTGGCCATATCACCGGATAAGCAAGACATCTCGCTGACGATCAACATCACGGAAGGCGAGCGGTATGTGGTGTCAGGCATCAAGTTGGACGGCAATTATCTGGGCAAGGAAGAAGAGTTTAAAACGCTGGTAACTATCAAACCCGGGCAAGCATATAACTCTGAGGAGGTAGCGCAAACCACCAAGGCCTTTACTGACTACTTTGGCAGTTTTGGCTACGCGTTTGCACAAGTTCAAGTGAAGCCGGAAATTGACCGCGAGAACAGCCGCGTAGCCTTTGTTCTGCAGGCTGAACCATCCAGGCGCGCTTATGTTCGCAAGCTCAATATTGCAGGTAACAACCGAACAAGAGACGAAGTGATTCGCCGCGAGTTCCGGCAGTTCGAAGCCAGTTGGTACGATGGCGACAAAATTAAGCTGTCGCGCGATCGGGTAGACCGCTTAGGTTACTTCAAGGAAGTTAACGTAGAGACGGTGGATGTTGCAGGCGCACCAGATCAAGTCGATTTGGTGGTTTCGGTCACTGAAAAACCCACGGGTAACTTGACCTTGGGTGCTGGTTTTTCAAGCAGTGAAAAACTGTCGTTGCAATTTAAAGTTGCGCAAGAAAACGTGTTTGGCTCAGGCAACTACCTCGGCGTTGAACTCAATACCTCCAAGTTCAACCGGCAGGTGGTGGTCAGCAGCGTGAACCCGTATTTCACCAAAGACGGTGTATCGCGTACCGTAGATTTCTACTACCGTAACACCCGTCCGTTTAACGACCAAGGGGGCGATTACCAGCTAGCGACAACAGGGGCGAGCACGCGGTTTGGTGTGCCCTTTACAGAGCGAGATACGATATATTTTGGCGGTGGTATTGAGAATACCAAAATCAAGCCCGGTACCAACATTCCAGCCGCCTATCTGGATTATGCCAACCGGTTTGGCTATTCCAGCAGTAACATCCCGTTAACGCTGGGCTGGGCGCGTGACACGCGAGACAGTGCTTTGGTGCCCAGCTCTGGTCTTTTGCAGCGCGTCAATGGCGAATGGGGCGTCGCTGGCGACGCCAGATACCTGCGCAGTAGCTACCAATACCAGCAGTACATACCGCTAAACAAGCAATTTACCATTGCAGTTAACGGTGAGTTGGGGTGGGGTAAAGGCTTATCCGATAGGCCATTCCCCGTGTTTAAAGGCTACAGTGCCGGTGGTTTAGGCTCGGTACGCGGGTTTGAACAGGGTACCTTGGGCCCGCGTGATGTAACTGGTTCGTATATTGGGGGGCCCAAAAAGGTGGTCGGCAATATAGAATTACAAACGCCGTTCCCGGGCGCTGGCAATGACCGTACCTTGCGCCTATTTGGCTTCGTGGATGCGGGCAATGTCTTTGCCGAGTATGAAAAGTATGATTTTGGGACGCTTCGGGCGTCGGCAGGTGTCGGTTTGAGCTGGATTTCGCCTCTTGGACCGCTACGTTTTGCTTACGCGGTGCCCACACGCAAGTTCCCAGGCGATAGAATCCAGAAATTGCAATTTCAAATTGGTACATCTTTCTAATGAAGACCTCAACACGCCATTTATTCATCGCACTTGGTTTGGCTGCGACTACTTGGATGTCTGTCGCGACGGCACAAGAGTTTCGTGTTGGTTTTGTCAACACTGACCGGATCTTTCGCGAGGCCACTGCAGCAAAGGCTGCGCAGGCCAAGCTAGAGACAGAATTTGCCAAGCGTGAAAAAGAAATCACAGACATCGGCAATACGCTTAAGACCGCATCCGAGCGTTTTGAGCGGGAGGCCCCTACGTTGGCCGAAAGCCAGCGTACCACCCGCCAGAAACAACTGGTGGAGCAGGACCGGGACTTTCAGCGCAAACGACGCGAGTTTCAAGAAGACTTGAACGCCCGCAAAAATGAAGAATTGCAAGCCGTGCTAGAGCGTGCGAACCGCATTGTCAAGCAGGTGGCAGAGCAGGAGAAATACGATGTAGTGCTTCAAGAGGCGGTCTACATTAACCCCAAGCACGATATTACCGACAAGGTGCTAAAAGCGCTGAATGCGGCAAACGGCAAATAGTGCTGCCGTAGGATTGCCGTGTGTCACCCACGCTTGATTCCATAGTCCAGTCCTTAGGCGGTACGCTGTACGGTAAGCCCACGCAAACGGTGCGACGGCTAGCACCCCTGCAATCCGCAGGCCCTGAGGATTTGTCTTTCTTAAGCCATGCCAAGTATGCAGCCCAGTTGCAAACTACCCGCGCAGGTTGCGTCATCGTCTCGCCGTCGCAGGCGCACGCTGCACAGTTGCGGGGTGCCTGCATTGTGGCTGACGACCCCTACCTCTACTACGCCCGCCTGACCCAGTGGTGGAAGCAGCAAGCCGGGCAGGGCGCGCCGCCTGGCCTGCATGCCAGTGCAGTAGTTCACGTAGATGCGCAAGTGCATCCCACGGCCAGTGTCGGCCCTTTGTGTGTGGTTGAGCGAGGAGCGCGCATCGGTGCGCACACGGTGCTTAAAGCGCGGGTGACGGTGGGAGAGAACTGCGTCATTGGACAACGCTGTATCGTGCACAGCGGCGCGGTGATTGGCGCCGACGGTTTTGGTTTTGCGCCAGATAAATCGCGTTTGGGCGCCTGGGAAAAAATTGAACAACTTGGCGCCGTATGTGTTGGCGACGACGTTGAGGTTGGCGCCAATACGTGCATTGACCGTGGCGCTTTGGACGATACCGTGATAGAGGACGGCGTGAAGCTGGATAACCTCATACAGATTGGCCATAACGTCAAAATTGGTAAGCACACCGCCATGGCCGGCTGTGTAGGCGTTGCGGGCAGCGCTACCATTGGTGCGTATTGCACCGTGGGTGGTGGCGCGATAGTGCTGGGGCATTTGTCCGTAGCTGATCATGTGCATATCTCTGCGGCTACTACGGTAACCCGGTCCATCCTGCAGCCGGGCAATTACACTGGCATGTTTCCAATCGACGACAATGCCACGTGGGAGAAGAATGCTGCGTCGCTTAAGCAGTTGCACAAGCTGCGTGAGCGCGTCAAAGCCATTGAAAAAGAAATCGAAAAATTACCGACCTGAAATACACAGCACCATGATGGACATTCACAAAATTTTGACGCAACTGCCGCACCGCTTTCCCTTTTTGCTGGTGGATCGGGTGCTGGAACTGGACAAAGGCAAATCAATCAAAGCGATTAAAAACGTCACTATCAACGAGCCGTTTTTTACTGGCCACTTTCCATTGCGGCCCGTGATGCCGGGTGTATTGATGCTGGAGGCCCTGGCGCAGGCTGCGGCACTTTTGGCGTTTGACATGTCAGGGATTACCCCGGACGAAAAAACGGTGTATTACTTTGCCGGCATCGATGGCGCCCGCTTTAAACGCCCGGTAGAGCCGGGAGATCAACTAACCCTGTATGTGACGCTGGACCGTATGCGGGCCGGAATCTACAAATTCAAGGCGCGTGCCATGGTTGGTGATGAACTGGCTGTCGAGGCTGAGCTGATGTGCACCATGCGCAGCATTGCCTGATGGGTGGCGTTGTGAGCGACAATTTGATCCACCCTACCGCGGTAATCGATGCCAAAGCGCAGTTGGACAGCACGGTAAGCGTAGGGCCATACAGCATTATCGGACCGAACGTCAAAATTGGCGCGGGCACAACGGTGGGCCCACACGCCGTGATCGAAGGCCACACCACCATCGGGCAGGACAACCGGGTATTCCAGTTCACCTCGCTTGGGGCGATGCCGCAAGACAAAAAATACGCCGGTGAGCCGTGTGAGCTGATTATCGGCAACGGCAATACCATTCGCGAGTTTTGTACCTTCAATATTGGCTCGCCTGGCGGCGGCGGCATCACCCGCGTGGGTGACCGTAATTGGTTGATGGCCTATGTGCACCTGGCGCACGACTGTATTGTCGGCAACGACACCATTTTTGCCAATAATACGCAGCTGGCGGGCCACGTTTTGGTAGGCGACTTTGCCATTTTGGGCGGTTTTACGGTGGTGCACCAGTTTGTGCGCATAGGCGCGCACAGCATGACGGCTATGTGCTCGTTGCTGTTTGCGGATTTGCCGCCCTTTGTGATGTGCCAGGGCCAGCCTGCCGCTGCGCGTAGCATGAACTTTGAGGGGTTGCGCCGTCGGGGTTTTAGCGCTGAGCGCATCAGCGCAGTCAAAGCCATGCACAAGGCTTTGTACCGCGATGACCTGTCTCTGGAGGCCGCAGTGGCGAAAATCAATGAACTGAGCGCCAGCCATCCAGAAGCCATTACCGATGTGCAGATGATGAACGGCTTTTTGGCCAAGGTATCGGCCCAGCGCGGCATTGTGCGCTAGCACTGGGTGCCGCATTGTCTGTAGATATGTCCGGCTCAGCTTTGCGTGTGGCGATGGTGGCGGGTGAAGCATCGGGTGATTTGCTGGGCAGCTTGCTGTTGGATGGCCTCAAGCAGCGCTGGCCAGAGGTGCAGGCCTTTGGGATCGGCGGCCCGCAGCTAGAGCGCAAGGGCTTCAAAGCCTGGTGGCCCAGCCACAAGCTGGCGGTGCGCGGCTATGCAGAGGTACTGCGGCACTACCGCGAGATTGTGGGCATTCGCAAGGCGCTGCTACAACGATTATTGGATGATCCGCCTGACGTCTTTATCGGCATTGACGCGCCAGACTTCAACCTTGAACTTGAAACCCGGCTCAAGGCGCGTGGCGTAAAGACCGTGCATTTCGTCAGCCCGAGCATCTGGGCGTGGCGACCCGAGCGTATGGAAAAAATTCGCCATGCGGTTGACCACGTACTGTGCATTTTTCCCTTTGAGAAGCCCTTGTATGACCACGCAGGCATAGCTGCCACGTATGTGGGGCATCCCTTAGCTAGCATGATTCCGCAGCAAACCGACAAAAGCGCAGCGCGGGCAGCGCTGGGCTTGAGGCCGCAAGACACCGTAGTAGCCATCTTGCCCGGAAGCCGAAAATCAGAGGTGCAATACCTTGGTGAGGTGTTCTTTCAGGCTGTAGCCCAATTAAATAAAGCACAAGCTGCTATTAAATTTATAGTTCCCTGTGCGCCCGGATTGAAAGACGCCATAGCGGCCCACGCCCAGCGCGCAGGCGTTGCGGGCATCGTGCAACTGCTGGATGGTCAGTCACACGCCGCGCTGGCCGCCTGCGACGTGACCTTGATAGCCAGTGGTACCGCCACGCTTGAAGCCGCGTTGTTCAAGCGGCCCATGGTCATTGCTTACAACATGCATTGGCTGAGCTGGCAAATGATGAAGCGCAAAAAGCTACAACCTTGGGTGGGTCTGCCCAACATTTTGTGCCAGGCGTTTGTTGTGCCGGAATTCTTGCAGGGCGCGGCTACGCCGCAAGCCCTATCGCAAGCGGTTTTGGACTGGTTGGCACAACCTGACAAAATACGCGCTTTAGAACACCGATTTACCGCCCTGCACGCCGAGCTGCAGCGCGACACCGCCCAGTTAGCCAGCCATGCCATCGCCCAAGTTATCCATCAAACAGCTTAGCCTTGACGCTTTGCCTCCCGCTCGAAAGGTGCGCGCAGTGAATGCTAAACCGGCCAAGACGGCCCGCGCAGCAGCCGCTATGGCGCAAGTACCTTTGGTGTGGGGCGAAACCGGCCTAGTCGCAGGGGTGGACGAAGCCGGTCGCGGCCCTTTGGCTGGCTCGGTCGTCGCCGCTGCCGTCATTCTGGACGACCTCAACCCCGTCAAAGGTTTGGCCGACTCTAAAAAACTCACGGCGCCCAAGCGTGCCAAGCTGTACGACGAAATCCGCGCCAAAGCCCTCTGCGTGGGCGTCGGTGAGGCCAGCGTGGATGAAATTGACAGTCTCAATATCTTGCAAGCCACCATGCTGGCCATGCAGCGCGCCGTGGCCAACCTGCGGCTTAAACCCACCATGGTGCTGGTAGACGGTAACCGTATCCCCAAGCTGGACATGCTGGCTGAGGCCATAGTGCAGGGTGATTCCAAAGTTCAAGCCATCTCTGCCGCTTCGATCATTGCCAAAGTGACGCGTGACAGGCAGTGCGATGCGCTGCATGCTTTGTACCCACAATATGGTTTTGCCACGCACAAAGGTTATGGCACCGCCGGACATATGGCGGCACTCAAAGCGCATGGCGCCGCCCCAGTGCACCGCAAGAGTTTTGCACCGGTACGCCTGGCGCTTGATGCCGTGAAGGCCGATGCGCTATGAGCGAACTGGTACATATTACTTCGCGCGACAACCCGCTGCTGAAAGAGCTGCGTAAGCTGGCCGCTGATGGTGCCTCGTACCGCAAAACTGGCCGGGTGTGGATCGAGGGCGAGCATTTGTGCAGCGCCTATGTGCAGCGCGGCCTTAGCCCATCCATTGCCGTTATTCCAGAGTCAAAAGCGGCTCTAGCCCAGTCAAATATAGCACGAGAAGCTATAAAATTAGTAGTGGTTGCCGATGCATTACTGGCTGAAATCAGCCCGTTGGATTCTCTGGCCGGTATTGGTTTGGTATGCGATTTGCCGCTGGACAAAGCCATCGACAGCCTCTTAACCACGGTGGTACTGGACCGTTTGCAAGACCCTGGCAATGTCGGCAGCATATTGCGTAGCGCAGCGGCGTTTGGCTTTAAGCAAGTGGTTGCGCTCAAGGGCAGCGTAGCCCTTTGGTCGCCCAAGGTGTTGCGCGCTGGCATGGGTGCGCATTTTGGCCTGCATTTGGTCGAGGGTGCAACTACGGATGACGTAGCCAATTTGCAGCACCCGCTGGCTGTAACCAGCAGCCACCAAGGCGATTTTTTGCACGAGTTGGTATTGAAGAAAAAACTTCCCGCGCAGCTGAATTGGGCGTTGGGCCACGAAGGGCAGGGCGTGTGCGCCGCGCTGCAAAAGCGTGCCGCGTTGCATGTGCGCATAGCGCAGCCAGGCGGTGAAGAATCGCTTAACGTGGCTGCTGCTGCGGCCATTTGCCTGCACGCGAGTGCATCGGTCGCCCTATAAGCCGTAATAAGTGCATTTTTTAGCCCGCTGACGGCTAAGTACAAACCCGCTCTCAGCTATAATAAGAGGCTTTCCCGCACCCAACCCACGCCTTACGCATTCAAGCCACTTCAACCAAGCACAGCTTCGCCGATTTACGTCTCTCATCAACTGATGACCGTAGGTTTGGAAGCGCTAGGGCGTACCCGAAGAAAACGGAGAAAACCCAGTGCTTTTGTCTTTGAAGTCAGCCCATCCCCCCGCGATCCTCGCTCTTGCTGACGGTACCGTATTTATCGGCTCCTCTATCGGAGCAGCAGGCCACACTGTTGGCGAAGTGGTGTTTAACACCTCCATGTCCGGCTACCAGGAAATCCTGACCGACCCCAGCTATTGCCAGCAAATCGTCACCCTTACCTATCCGCATATCGGCAACTACGGCATCAGCCTGGAAGATGTCGAGTCGCACAAAATATTTGCTGCCGGTTTGATCATCAAAGACCTGCCTTTGATCACCAGCAACTTTCGCTCCAACATGACGCTGGCGCAGTATCTGGTGAAAGAGCATACCGTCGCCATTGCCAACATCGACACCCGCCAACTCACCCGCCACCTGCGCGTGCATGGTGCGCAAAACGGCGCGATTGTCGGTTTGAAAATGGGCGAGGAACTTACCCAAGCTGTAATTGACAAGGCGATTGCTGCTGCCAAGGGCGCTCCATCCATGTCAGGTTTGGATTTGGCCATGGTCGTGACTACCGCTAAACCCTACAACTGGACGCAGACTGAGTGGAAATTGGTCGGTGGTTACGGCGAGCAAACCGCTCCCAAGTTCCATGTTGTGGCCTACGACTTCGGTGTCAAGAAAAACATCCTGCGCATGCTGGCAGAGCGCGGCTGCAAAGTCACCGTCGTGCCCGCGCAAACCAGTGCCAAAGACGTGCTGGCCATGAAGCCCAGCGGCGTGTTTCTGTCCAACGGCCCCGGCGACCCGCAGCCCTGCGACTACGCCATCGCCGCCACCCGCGAGATCATCGAAACTGGCGTGCCCACCTTCGGCATCTGCCTGGGCCACCAAATCATGGCTTTGGCCAGCGGTGCCAAAACTTTCAAAATGAAGTTCGGCCACCACGGTGCCAACCACCCGGTGAAAGACCTCGACAGCGGCCGCGTCAGCATCACCAGCCAAAACCACGGTTTTGCCGTGGACGAAAATACCTTGCCCGCTAACCTGCGCGCCACCCACATCAGCCTGTTTGACAACACGCTGCAAGGCCTGGCACGCACCGACAAACCTGCCTTCTGCTTCCAGGGTCACCCTGAGGCATCGCCGGGGCCGCACGACATCAGCTATCTCTTTGATCGCTTCATCAAGATGATGGAGGCGAAATAACATGCCAAAACGTACCGACATTAAAAGTATTCTCATCATCGGCGCAGGGCCGATCATCATTGGCCAGGCTTGCGAGTTTGACTACTCTGGCGTGCAGGCCTGCAAGGCCTTGCGCGAGGAGGGCTACCGGGTTATTTTGATCAACAGCAACCCGGCCACCATCATGACTGACCCAGCTACGGCGGATGTGACCTATATCGAGCCGATTACCTGGCAGACGGTGGAGAAAATCATCGCCAAAGAAAAGCCTGACGCGATTTTGCCGACCATGGGTGGGCAGACAGCGCTGAACTGTGCGCTAGATTTGTGGCACCAGGGCGTGCTGGACAAGTACATGGGCGCGGCCACGGGTAAACCGGTGGAGCTGATCGGCGCCACGCCCGAGGCGATTGACAAGGCCGAAGACCGCTTGAAGTTCAAAGACGCGATGACCAAGATTGGCTTGGGCTCGGCGCGTTCGGGCATTGCGCACAGCATGGAAGAGGCCTGGACGGTGCAAAAGACTTTGGGCTTCCCCACGGTCATTCGCCCCAGCTTTACGCTGGGCGGCACGGGCGGCGGCATTGCCTACAACGCTGAAGAATTTGAGACCATTTGCAAGCGCGGCCTGGAAGCCTCGCCCACCAACGAACTGTTGATTGAAGAATCCCTGCTCGGCTGGAAAGAGTACGAGATGGAAGTGGTGCGCGACAAGGCGGACAACTGCATCATCGTCTGCTCGATTGAAAACCTCGACCCGATGGGCGTGCACACGGGCGACTCGATCACCGTGGCACCGGCGCAGACGCTTAGCGACAAGGAATACCAGATTTTGCGCAATGCATCGCTGGCCGTGCTGCGCGAGATTGGCGTGGACACGGGCGGATCGAACGTGCAGTTCTCCATCAACCCCGAAGACGGTCGCATGGTGGTGATTGAGATGAACCCGCGCGTGTCGCGTTCCTCTGCGCTGGCCTCCAAAGCCACGGGTTTCCCGATTGCCAAGGTGGCGGCAAAACTCGCCTGCGGCTACACGCTGGACGAGCTGCGCAACGAGATTACGGGTGGCGCTACCCCTGCCTCGTTTGAGCCGAGCATCGACTACGTGGTGACCAAGATTCCGCGTTTTGCATTTGAAAAATTCAAGGATGCCGACGACCGCCTGACCACGCAGATGAAGAGCGTGGGCGAGGTGATGGCCATGGGCCGCACCTTCCAGGAGTCGTTCCAAAAAGCCCTGCGCGGCTTGGAGGTGGGCGTGGACGGCATGAACGAGAAAACCCAAGACCGCGAAGTGCTGGAAAAAGAGTTGGGCTCCCCCGGTCCCGAGCGCATCTGGTACGTGGGTGACGCGTTTGCACAAGGCATGAGTGTGGATGAAGTGTTTGCGCTGACCAAGATTGACCCGTGGTTCCTGGTGCAGATCGAAGAGATTGTGAAGATCGAGCTGGAGTTGGAAAAGACCACCTTAGATGCGTTGAGCAAAGAGGAATTGCTCAAGCTCAAACAAAAAGGTTTTTCAGACCGCCGCCTGGCGCGCCAACTGAAAACCACCGACAAAATCATCCGCGAAAAGCGTCGTGCTTTGGGCATTCGCCCCGTGTACAAGCGCGTGGACACCTGCGCGGCCGAGTTCGCCACGAACACGGCCTATATGTACAGCACCTACGAAGGTTTTGTCACTGGCCCCTTCGGCCCCGGTCAAAGCGCCGCGCAGTGCGAAGCCGAGCCGACTACAAATAAAAAAATCATGGTGCTAGGCGGCGGCCCTAACCGCATTGGCCAAGGCATTGAGTTCGACTACTGCTGCGTGCACGCTGCGCTGGCCATGCGCGAGGACGGCTACGAGACCATCATGGTCAACTGCAACCCCGAGACCGTGTCCACCGACTACGACACCTCCGACCGCCTGTACTTCGAACCCTTGACGCTGGAAGATGTGCTGGAAATCGTGGACAAAGAAAAGCCTTGGGGCGTGATCGTGCAGTACGGTGGCCAAACCCCACTCAAGCTCGCGCTCGATCTGGAAGCCAACGGCGTGCCCATCATCGGCACCAGCCCCGACATGATCGACGCCGCTGAAGATCGTGAGCGTTTCTCAGCACTGCTGCGCGAGCTAGGCTTGAAGCAGCCGCCCAACGCCACGGCCCGTACCGAGGCAGAGGCACTGGAAAAAGCCACTTCATTAGGCTACCCCCTCGTCGTGCGCCCCAGCTACGTGCTGGGTGGCCGCGCGATGGAGATAGTGCACGAGCAACGTGACCTGGAGCGCTACATGCGCGAAGCCGTCAAGGTCAGCCACGACTCACCTGTGCTGCTGGACCGTTTTTTGAACGACGCGATCGAATGCGATGTGGATTGCCTGCGCGACCCCGAAGGCAAAACCTTCATCGGCGGCGTGATGGAGCACATCGAACAAGCTGGCGTGCACAGCGGCGACTCGGCCTGCTCGTTGCCGCCGTATTCGTTGTCTAAAGAGACGGTCGATGAAATGAAGCGCCAGTCTGCGGCTATGGCAGGTGCGCTAAAAGTGGTCGGTTTGATGAACGTGCAGTTTGCCATTCAACACAGAGACGGCCAAGACGTGATCTACGTGCTGGAAGTGAATCCACGTGCAAGTCGCACCGTACCGTACGTCAGCAAGGCAACGGGCATTCAGCTGGCCAAGGTGGCGGCACGCTGCATGGCGGGCCAATCGCTGGCATCGCAAGGCATCACCAAAGAAGTTACGCCACCGTATTTCAGCGTCAAAGAAGCTGTCTTCCCGTTTGTGAAGTTCCCCGGTGTCGATACCATCCTCGGCCCCGAGATGAAGTCCACGGGTGAGGTGATGGGTGTGGGCAAAACCTTTGGTGAAGCGTTTGTGAAGAGCCAGCTCGGCGCGGGTACCAAGCTGCCCAAGTCGGGCAAAGTGTTCCTCACCGTTAAAAACAACGATAAACCGCGTGCAGTCGAGGTAGCACGGGCATTAGAAGCTATGAATTTTGAAGTGGTGGCTACCAAAGGCACCGCTGCTTCCATTGCCGCTGCGGGCATCAAGGTGCAAACCGTTAACAAGGTCGCCGAGGGCCGCCCACACATTGTGGATATGATTAAAAACAACGAGATTGCGATGGTCATCAACACGGTGGAAGAGCGGCGCAACGCCATTTCAGATTCACGCGCTATCCGCACCTCCAGCCTGCTGGCACGGGTGACGACCTTTACCACCATTGCAGGCGCCGAGGCGGCTGTAGAGGGCATGAAGTATGTGGACAACCTGGGCGTCATCTCTATCCAGGAAATGCACGCGCAGCTTGCTTAAAACGGCTGGCTTACTTGCCACCCGCTGCTTTAGCGGCATAATTACAACTTAATCACCGCCGAGCTTCAACGCCCGGCGGTTTGCTTTTGGAAACAGACAATCATGGCCACCATACCCATTACCAAGCGCGGCGCTGAAAAACTCAAAGCCGAACTGCACCAGCTCAAGACGGTTGACCGTCCTTGGGTGATCAACGCCATCTCCGAGGCGCGCGCGCAAGGCGACTTGAGCGAAAACGCCGAATACGATGCCGCCAAAGACCGCCAAGGCTTTATCGAAGGTCGCATTCAAGAAATAGAAGGCAAGCTGTCTGCTGCGCAAATCATCGATCCAAGCACCCTGGACGCCGGGGGACGCGTCGTTTTTGGCACAACGGTGCAATTGGAAGACGACGAAACGGGCGCCAAGGTAACCTACCAAATTGTTGGTGAGGATGAGGCTGACCTAAAACACGGCCGTATCAACATCTCCAGCCCGATTGCCCGCGCTTTGATAGGCAAGGAAGAGGGCGACACGGCGGTAGTGCAAGCCCCCAGTGGCGAGAAGCATTACGAAATCATCGCGGTGCAGTACATTTAAGCGCTGCTGAGTGGTTTAAGTGCCAAATAGGCCGCTAGCCCAATAGAATATAGCACGAGCAGCTATATTTATAGTAGTAAAACAATTGGCGGAATTGGGTTACTGGCTGTCCCGGGCGAGCCGCAGGCCGCTAAATTGCCACTGCGCATCGGGTGGAAAAAAGTTGCGGTAACTGGCGCGAATATGGTTTTTCGGCGTGGCGCACGAGCCTCCGCGCAGCACAAACTGGTTGCACATGAACTTGCCGTTGTATTCGCCCACGGCACCTTCCCAGGCCTTGTAGCCGGGGTAGGGGTTGTAATTGGATGCCGTCCATTCCCATACGTCGCCAAACATTTGTTGCAAACCGTGGCTGCTGTGTTTGAGCGGTAGCGGATGGTAGCTGTGGCTTTCTACAAAATTGCCTTCGGTCATGGCTTGTGGCGCAACGCCAGAGCGTGCTGCGTGCTCCCACTCGTGCTCAGTGGGCAAACGCGCGCCAGCCCAGCGGGCAAAGGCATCGGCCTCAAAATAGCTTAAATGGCACAGGGGCGTGTGCACGTCTACCGGCACCCGGCCTTGCAGCGTAAATGTGCTGTAGCCTGGGCCGTCAGTTTGCCAATACATCGGCATAGTGCGGGGCCCGCCAGTGGCGCTATGCACCCAGTCCCAGCCCATAGACAGCCAAAGCTCGGGCCGCTGGTAGCCGCCGTCGTGCATAAACGCCAGATAGTCGCCGTGGGTAACGGGGCGGTTGGCCAGCTCAAACGGCGCTAACCACACTTTATGCTGCGGTGTTTCGTTGTCAAAACAAAAGCCTGCGCTGTCGCCAGCTTGGCCAGTTTGTACCATGCCACCCGCAAAGCCCAGCCATTGCATGGGGCCGGGCGCTACCGTCATCAAGGGCCAGCGTTTGGCAAAGGCGGGCTGCGCGGGGTTACACGACAGCACATGTTTGATATCCGTCAGGATCAGCTCCTGGTGCTGCTGCTCGTGCTGAATACCCAGTTCCAGCAGGGTCAGCAGCTCGGTATGGGCGGGTGCACGCGCTAGCAAATCTTGCACGCGTGCGTCTACCGCCTGCCGGTAGGCCAGTACTTCGCCCAAGGTGGGCCGTGAAACAAGGCCGCGCTGCGCCCGGGGGTGTTTGGCGCCAACGCCGTTGTAGTAGCTGTTGAATAACACCCTGAAACGCTCGTCGTGGGCCTGAAAGGCGGGCTCAAAACGCTCTAAGACAAAGGTTTCAAAAAACCAGGTGGTATGGGCAAGGTGCCATTTGGTAGGGCTGGCATCGGGCATGGACTGTATTTGGCAGTCCTCAGCAGCTAAGTGCTGCATTAGCTGGGTGGTTTGCCAACGCGCTGCCTGCAGGCGTGCCGTTAGCGTCACATTTGGCACTTGCTGAGGGTGTGCGAGCACCTCCGCCGAAGTAGAATAAGCACCAGGAGCTATATTATTCATAGCGAAAGAAGTTCTATAAAGAGTAGTTGTACTGAGACACTACGGTAGCAGACGATTTTTGTTGTCGTCGATTCGTTATGTAACAACCTGGTTTGAGGCGTAAGTTCTTACAAAATTATGATGGCGTTTCCCCATGCTGCAGTTTAAAACTAATCTGCATGTTTTCGCGCGTTTGCGGTTGGCGGGCGCCGTATTGTTGGCTGCGCTGTGGTGTGCCATTGTTGGGTGGCACGCGCCAATCTGCGCGCAGGGCCTTACAGGGTCATTGACCACGCAGGCCGCGCAGGTTACGCAAATCGCAGCACCTGCGCAGAGTATGGCCATACCTACCGCAGTGGCGGCATTCTACCTGCCCGTAACGGGTGTTTTAGACCCAGACACCTTGTGGTCTCAATCGTATCCACCGGCTCAGTTGGCCAACGCGCCCGGTGTGTGGCGTGTAGGTGACAGCCAACGTACAGCCGCAAAATTCACGCTTTCGGCACAAACCGACCACCTTTACACGTTGGAGTTTCCACTGACGCGGCTGGACTTGGTTGAGGTGTTTTGGCGTTCACCCGGCAAGCCCTGGAACCACGCGCAAGCTGGCGACACCGTAGCTTTGTCGGCGTGGCCTATCGTGGGGCAATACCCTACTTTTGTCTTGCATTTTGATACGCTTCCGGGCGTTATCGACGTAGTGGTCGTCGTGCAAAACACCGGGTTTGCGCAGACCACGGTCGTTCTCAGCGCTGACCGCGAGTCGCGTGAGCGGCGCCTGGTGCAAGCCAACGCCTCCGGGCTGACGATTGGCGCCAGCGCTACGGTGCTGCTGATATGTCTTTTGTTGTGCGTGCTGTACCGTAGCGTGGGCAGCGTCTATTTACTGGCCTTTAGCCTGGCCGTTACCATGGGCGCTACCGTCATTAATGGCTATGGCGCTATCTGGTTCACGCCCGACTGGCCGCAGTTTAACGACAGCATTAAACCAATGGCGGCTACGCTGACATCCGCTTCTATGCTGTGCGCATGCATGGCAGCGCTAGACAGGAGCGTCGTCGGTCGGGTCTGGCGGCTTGCGGTAATGCTAGCGGTAGTGTTGTTGTTGGCTTATGCTGCGGCGCAATGGGCGCTATTGCCTTTTGCATGGCGTATGGCGGGCGTAGTGGCCGGGGCGGTAGTGGTTACAGTGCTGGGGCTTGGCGTTAGCCTCAGTAGCTGGCGTAGGGGTGACAGCTATGCCGGGTGGGTTGGGCTGGCCGTATTGCTCTTTGCCGTGTCGGCCGTGGTTGTTGCGCGGGGTTTTTTGATGGTTCGGGGCGTAGATCTGTTCTCGGCATTTGCCAGCCTGCTGTTAATAGCAAGCATATTGGTGTTGCGCCACGTTTTGGTGTTGCGCGAGCGTTATGGCCGCGCAGTGCTGGGCCGCGCAGTGATTAATAAATACCGAGACCCGCTAACCGCGCTGTTGTCTTACGAGGGTTTTGAGCGGGCGGTGGACAACTTGGCGGTGCGCCAACATTCGGGGGGCGGCGTGGCCCACATGCTTTACTTTAGTCTGCTCAATCTGAACAACTTTCGCCATGAAGACGGCTATATTGTGTGGCAGCGCGATTTGGTGCGCTTTGCCGCTGTGCTGCAAAAAGTGCTGGGCAATGGCTGGCATATTGGGCGCTTAAGCAATAGCAAGTTTGGCGCAGTGCGTTTGGACGACCATCGCAACCTGACCACCGAACCACTGCTTACCCTGGTGCTGACCAGTTGTTCGCGCAAAATTGATACCAAAGACTGGGTAGACCGGGTGGGACTGCGAATGGCAGGCGTGTGCACCCCGTTGACTGGCAGCGGTCTGAAAGAAGCGCTGCGCCTGCTGGACCAAAGCGTGCGCGACCTAGAGCCCGGAAAACGCATCGCGCTGCTGTAAAAGGGTTTGTCATCAGGCGGCTAAACCGGGCCCGGGCCGATAGAATGGACGGCATGTTTATCCATCTTCGCCTGCACACAGAGTTCTCCGTCGTTGACGGCACGGTACGTATTGACGAGGGCATGAGGGCCGCGCAATCACACGGGCAGGGCGCACTGGCTATTACCGATCTGAGCAATCTGTTTGGCACCGTCAAGTTCTACAAGGAAGCGCGCGGCGCGGGTGTGAAACCTTTGATAGGTGCCGAGGTGTGGCTGGAAGGCTTTGCAAGCAGCGAGGGCGGCAAAGAGGCCCCGCTGGGCCGCGTGCTGCTGCTGGTGCAAAACAAGCAAGGCTACTTAAACCTGAGCGAGCTGCTGGCCCGCGCCTGGACGCAAAGTGGTGCGCGCACCCAAGCGGTCATCAAGTTGGAATGGCTGCTGGCGCTGAATGAAGGCTTGATCCTGCTCAGCGGTGCGCAGGCAGGCCCCGTGGGCCAAGCCCTGGTGCAGGGCGACGCCGCCCGGGCAGGCGACATTGCCATGCAACTGGCCAATGCCTTTACCCACCGCTTTTATATCGAGCTACAGCGTGCAGGCCGTGCCGACGACGAGGCGCATGTGGCCGCCGCAGCCACCTTGGCCGCGCGGCTCAAGCTGCCCGTGGTGGCCACCCACCCGATTCAGTTTTTAGCCGCGACCGACTACGAAGCGCACGAGGCGCGGGTGTGTATTGCCGAAGGCGAGATTTTGGGTAACGCCCGGCGCGTGCGCAAGTTCACCCGCGAGCAGTACTTTAAATCACCCGCTGAGATGGCCGCCCTGTTTGCCGACTTGCCCAGCGCGTTGGCCAACACGGCGGAGATTGCCAAGCGCTGCAACCTCACCATTGAGCTGGGCAAGCCCAAGCTGCCCGAGTTTCCTACGCCCGAGGTCAACGGCCAGCGCATGTCGGCTGAGGAGTATTTTCGCTACCTCTCGCATGAGGGCCTGAAGGAGCGCATGGCGCACTTGTACCCGGATGCCGCAGTGCGTGATGCCGAGATGCCGCGCTACGTGGATCGGCTGGAGTTTGAGATCAACACCATTTTGAAGATGGGTTTTCCCGGCTACTTTTTGATCGTGGGGGACTTCATCCAATGGGCCAAGGCCAACGGCTGCCCGGTGGGCCCAGGCCGAGGCTCAGGCGCAGGCTCGTTGGTGGCGTATTCGCTCAAGATCACCGACCTGGACCCGTTGCAATACAACCTGCTGTTCGAGCGGTTCTTGAACCCCGAGCGGGTATCCATGCCCGACTTCGATATTGACTTTTGCCAGGCCAACCGCGACCGCGTGATTGACTACGTGAAGGCCAAGTACGGCAAAGAGGCCGTCAGCCAGATCGTCACCTTCGGCACCATGGCCGCGCGCGCGGCCATCCGCGACGTAGGCCGCGTGATGGACATGAGCTACACCTTTTGCGACGGCATCAGCAAGCTGATCCCCAACAAGCCCGGCACGCACATGACGATTGACGGCGCGATCAAGGCCGAACCGATTTTGGCTGAGCGCCTGGAAAAAGAAGAAGAAGTGCGTACCCTGCTGGACATGGCGCGCAAGCTCGAAGGCATGACGCGCAACGTCGGCATGCACGCCGGTGGCGTGCTGATAGCGCCCGGCAAACTCACCGACTTTTGCCCGCTGTACCAGCAGCCCGGCAGCGACTCGGCCGTCAGCCAGTACGACAAAGACGACGTAGAGGCCGTGGGCCTGGTGAAGTTTGACTTCTTGGGCCTAGCCACGCTGACGATTGCCGAGATTGCCAAGGACTTCATCGTCGCGCGCCACAAGGGCCAGGAAAACTTTGCCTTTGAAGACATCCCGCTGGATGATGCAGAGACCTACAAACTCTTTGCCGATGGCCGCACCGAGGCCGTGTTCCAGTTTGAAAGCCGGGGCATGCAAGGCATGCTGAAAGACGCCAAGCCCACGCGCCTGGAGGACCTGATTGCGCTGAACGCCCTGTACCGCCCCGGCCCGATGGACCTGATCCCCAGCTTCGTGGCGCGCAAGCATGGCCGCGAAGAGATCGAGTACCCACACCCCTTGGTCAAGGAGATGCTGAGCGAGACCTACGGCATCATGGTCTACCAAGAGCAGGTGATGCAAACCGCGCAGATACTGGGCGGCTACTCGCTAGGCGGTGCCGACCTGCTACGCCGCGCCATGGGTAAAAAGAAGGCTGAAGAGATGGCCGAGCACCGCCAGATCTTCCGCGATGGCGCTGCCAAGAACAGCATTACCCAAAGCAAGGCAGACGAGATTTTCGACCTGATGGAGAAGTTTGCAGGCTACGGCTTTAACAAGTCGCACGCTGCCGCCTACTCGCTGCTGGCCTACCACACCGGCTGGCTCAAGGTGCACTACACGGCCGAGTTTTTCTGCGCCAACATGACGGTGGAAATGGGCGACACCGACAAGCTCAAACTGTTGTTCCAGGACGCGCAGGACAATTTTGGCCTGACGTTTGAGCCGCCCGATGTGAACCGTGGTACGCACCGCTTTGAGCCGGTGAGCGACACGGTGATTCGCTATGGCCTGGGCGCGGTCAAAGGTACTGGCCAGCAAGCGGTAGAAGCCATCATTGCCGCACGCCAGAGTGGCGGCCCCTTCACCAGCCTGTTCGACTTTTGCGCCCGCGTAGAGCGCAGCAAAATCAACAAACGCACGATCGAGGCCCTCATCAAAGCCGGTGCTTTTGACAGCCTGCAACTTAACCGCGCGGCTCTGATGGCCTCCATCGAGCTGGCCATGGACTACGCCCAGGCGCAAGAGGCCAACGCCAACCAAGGCGGCCTGTTCGACATGGGCGACGACGACAGCCACGGCAGCAGCACGCAAGAGCCGCCGTTAGTAGAGACCACGCCTTGGGGCGTGAAAGAACGCTTGGTCGCCGAGAAAACGGCCGTCGGTTTTTACCTATCTGGCCACTTGTTTGACGAGGTAGAGCGCGAGGTGCGCCAGTTCGTCAAAACCAAAATCGACGGCCTGCCCGAGTCGCGCGAGGTTAAAACGCTAGTGGGTATCGTGGGCGACCTGCGCGTCATCAACGGCCAACGCGGCAAGCTAGCCATCTTCAAGCTGGACGACAAATCCGCGACGATAGAAGCCACCGCCGACGAGGCCCTGATCAACGCCAACCGCAACCTGCTCAAAGACGACGAGCTCATCATCGTGCAAGGCAAGGCCCAGCCCGACCGCTTCTCAGGTGGTATCCGCTTCGTCGTTAACGCGATATGGGATTTGCCCACGGCACGCGCGAAGTTTGGCAAATACCTGCGCGTCAACGTAAATGGCAAGGCTCCGGATGTCGCTCGCATGGTGCGCGACTTTCCGCCCAAGAAAGAAGTTACAGAGCAGGGCGAGTTGCTGCGCGGCCTGCCGGTGCGCCTGAACATCTGGCGCAATGCAGGCGATGTGTCTGCCAGCGCCGAAATCGCGCTGGACGACCGCGCCAAGTTTTTCCCTACCGATGCCGCGCTGGCCAGCTGGATAGCCCAAGCGCATGCGGGCGAGGCGCGGGTGGTGTACGAGTAAGCCAAGTGTTACTATTTATTTAGTAGCTGCTCCCGCGATATTCTATTGGGCTAGCAGCCTATTTGACTGCTAAATCGGTGGAAATCGCAACTTTGAGAACTGCCTACCCGCTTGCACCGCCTGGCGCTCAATAGCGCTGGCGCTTTCAATCCAACTCTTTTGCTCCAGGAAGATTAAAAACGCCCGCGTGCTGACTTTTTGGCAGCCAGGCGGCACAAAGAACGTGTTGCGTGCAATGGCGTGGTCTTCAAACAGCAGCACGGCGATCTGGGGTGTCTGGCTCAGGGCAAACTGGTTTAGCGTTTCCTGAATGGCTTGCTCGCCCAAATGGGCTTTGTTGCGCGGAGTTTTCAGGTGCACAGCCAGAGTTTGAGTGGGGATGATGTGCACATTAGGCTGAGCGGCCCAGGCCGCCAATTTTTCACTCGTAGGTGTTTGGCTGCGGGTGACTTCGTGCAGCACCATGTCCACCACAGCCACGCGCCAGCCGGGTTTGAACAATACGTCCAATACGTCTGCGTAGGCCAGGGTGATCAGCGGCCCCGCATCTGGCAGCAGGGTAATGTCTTGCGCAGACTGCGGCATAGGCTGAGCGGTTGCCTAGGCGGTAGGTAGCGCGTGTAGCGTCTGCACCATCGTATCAGTGGCAACATCCGCCAGGCGTGGCATAGGCAAGTGCGCCTGCGCCATCAGCAAAAACAAGTCCTCAAAACTGTCAATGCCAAGCTTGTCCATCGTAGCCTGCGCGTCCCGCTGGCCTAGCGAAAACGCCAGCAAATTAGGGTAGTTCTGGTTACCCGACGCCTGCGCTGCGTCAAAAGTCTCCACCAAATAACGCAGCTCAGCGTTAAACAGCGCGTTAATCGACGTATCGTTCTGCGCCGCAATCACCTTGGCGCGGCGCAGCAAAGCGCGGTCTACGGCGCCTGTGAAGTTAACGGTGGTAGCCGCCATAGGAGCCTCCTAAAGTAAACAATAAGTTCAGTGCCAAGCTTCATTTTACACATAATATTGTGTAATGCGTAACTATGTGTCACTTCGCAAGTCTACCAACCCATCCAACAGCAGCTTGCCGTGCGGGGTGATGCCGACGTGCTGGAATAGCTCAAAAGCCAAGGCAGCGGCTACCAACGCCGATTGAACGATATTTTTGCAGAGCGCCATGCTGGGTGCGCCGCGCTAGGGTGATACGGCCTGGTTTCTAGATATAAATCGGCTCTAGCCCAATAGAATAATGCGTGAGCAGCTACTAAATACGAAGTACATTTCATTTAGTTCTTTAGATTTTTCGCAGTTAGTAGCGCTCGATCAAAGTCGCTTTCAAACAAATGGTCTTGCACAAGGCGGTATTTTTCGAACTCGCTCTCGGCATGTGCTTTGGCAATCTCGGCGCTGACCTTGCCTGCGTCTTGCAAGACTTCAAAATCGGTCAATTCGATGAAGCGGTTTAAGCGTGTCTCCCAGTCTTGCATCGTCATAGGGATCTGCCGCAGCGCCATGCTCTCTGCCAAATCAAGGTAAGCCGAGACCAGCCGATGCAGCTGCGCCATTTCGTCTTGATTCAAATAATTTTTAGCAACCGACACATCAAATTTTTGGATTTTTCCCGTCGGTGCATCCTTCCATGTGGCTAGCCCCATGTGCGCTTGGCTCGCATCGGCTCGGTTGTAAATGACCTCAGCGGCGGTTTGTCCATGGATCGCCCAATGCAGCTTGTTTTGCACGGTGGCAAAAAACCGTTGCGTGGCTTGTGCGCTTACATCGTAGTCAATCGACGTGGCATAGATGTCGGTAATTTTTTGATAGAACTTGCGCTCTGAAAGGCGTATCTCCCGAATGCGCTGCAACTGCTCTTCAAAATACTGCTTGGTCAGGATAGAGCCGTCGTTTTTAAGACGCTCATCATCCATGGCAAAACCCTTGATGGTGAACGACTCAATGATGCCCGTGGCCCATTTGCGAAACTGCACCGCACGCTCGGAGTTCACCTTGTAGCCCACGGCGATGATGCCAGCCAAGCTGTAATGTTGCGTGTTGTAGTTTTTGCCGTCAGCGGCAGTTATCCGAAAATTTCGGATA
>JAYUHM010000155.1:0-4540 GCA_043766985.1 Polaromonas sp. | reverse complement strand
CGTGCGCGTGGCCGGTTTCGCCTTCAGCGGTGGAGCGGAACAGGGCTGCCACGTCGTTTTGGCCTTCAATGTCGGCCTTGTTTGCGAAATACAAGTAGCGGCGGTTGGCCTGAGATTCGCCTGCGAAGGCGGCTTTCAGGTTGTCTTCCGTCTTGGAGCCTTTTAATGCTGCCATGATGGTTTCTCCTAGGGTTAATAAAAATACAGGTGATCACCTTGAGGTTTCAAGGAACGGTAACCATAGCCGCAATAGGCAGCTTCGTCTAATTGTTCGCTTCAATACCCGTCATTGTTGCGGTCTATTAACCTTACAGAACTCATTGTTAAAACCGACTGCTGTCAACACGATTGATATCCACACCCGGTGCTCGCATTACCCACTAAGACCCAATGGTCACTTTGCAAACTTATCAGTCATAAAGCAGCATACTGCAATATACTGCGTGTGGATTTGCTGCCCATTTCGGCCAGACAATCGCCTTTAGCCAATCAGGACATAGTTCAATGACCAGCCGCCGAGAATTTATCATCCAATTTAGCGCTGCCAGCGCCGCCTTAGGCGCCGCCCAGCTTGCAACCGCTGCAGACACACCCCTGGTCGCTGAGGCTGACCCGCAAGCCAAAGCGCTGGGGTACATAGCCCTAGCCACCAAGACTGACAAAGTAAAGTACCCTAAATACGCTGCCGACCAACAGTGCAGCAACTGCGCTTTGTACCAAGGCAAAGCGGCTGACGCTGCAGGCGGCTGCCCACTATTTGCAGGCAAAAACGTTGCCGGTAAAGGCTGGTGCAGTGCCTGGGCTAAGAAAGCCTGATCGAAAGCCTTAACGAAAGTCTAAGATTTGACCTCCAAATCCAACGGGTTTAAGGGTAACAAAGCATCGTTACCCTCTAAGCCTTGTGTGGTTTGCGGACGCGAGATGACTTGGCGCAAAAGTTGGGCCAAAAATTGGAGTGACGTGAAATATTGCTCCGATGGTTGCCGCAGTGCCAAACATGCGGTGAAGTCAGTCGGCAAAGCATCCTCTTAGCCGAAGTAAAGCGTGATTACACGCGCAGCAGCGCATATTAAAACCAGCGCAGGTATACGGATATCCCCCAATGGCCACACCCCCGTGCAGACACCTGATACTGATTTTGGGTGACCAGTTAGATGCAAACTCTTCGGCGTTGGAGGGCATCGACCCCGCGCACGACGTGGTGGTAATGGTTGAAGCGTTTGAAGAGTCTCGCCATGTCTGGTCGCACAAAATTCGCACCACCTTGTTTTTGTCTGCCATGCGGCACTTTGCGCAAGACCTGCGCGACAGAGGGCTGCGCGTAGACTACCGCGCGCTAGAGACCCATCGTCACGCCACGCTGTCTGAGGGCTTGGTAGCCGCGGTGGCAGAGCACCGGCCACAAGCCTTGCTGGGCGTAGAACCGGGCGATATGCGGGTACAAAAGCAGCTCGACAACACTATCAAAAAAATAGCATTCTGTGCTATTGCCGATTGGGCTTATGGCCTAAAAGGCGCGGAAGATGCAAGCTACGCAGCCCCTGGCAGCATCCGGTGGCTGCCCGACCGGCACTTCCTGTGCAGCGTGGCGCAGTTTCGCCAATGGGCTGGCAGCAGCAAAAGCCTGCGCATGGAGAATTTCTACCGGCTGATGCGCCAGCAACACCAGGTGCTGATGAACGGCAAAGAGCCTTTGGGCGGCCAATGGAACTTTGATGCAGATAACCGAAAAAGCTTTGGTAAAGCGGGGCCGCAAAATTTGCCTACCGTCCCCATTTTCCCGCCTGACCAGATCACCCGCGACGTGATGCTGCTGGTCAATACCCATTTTGCAGACCATCCCGGACACTTGGACAAATTCAACTGGCCCACCACGCGCGCCGAAGCGCTGCGTGCACTGGAAGACTTTATCGCGCACCGCCTACCCCAGTTCGGCCCGCATGAGGACGCAATGTGGACACACCTTGAGTTTGGCTGGCACTCCTTGCTTAGCAGCTCGCTCAACCTCAAGCTCATCAGCCCGCTGGAGGTGGTGCGGGCGGCCGAGCAGGCCTACCGCGCCCACCAGCTCGATTTGGCCAGCGTGGAGGGTTTTATCCGCCAGGTTCTCGGTTGGCGCGAGTTTATGCGCGGAGTGTATTTTTTAGATATGCCCGGCCTGAAAACCGCCAACCACTATGACCACCAAAATGCCCTGCCCGCTTGGTACTGGACAGGCGATACCCGCATGAACTGCATGCGCCAATGCATCACACAGACGCTTGACAACGGCTACTCACACCACATTCAGCGCCTGATGGTCACAGGTATGTTTGGCATCACAGCGCAAATCAATCCACAGCAATTATGCGATTGGTACCTCGCTGTGTACGTGGATGCGGTGGAATGGGTCGAGCTTCCCAACACGGCGGGGATGGCACTTTTTGCCAATGGCGGGCGTTTTACCAGCAAGCCCTATGTGGCCAGCGGTGCGTACGTCAAGCGCATGAGCAACTACTGTAGCGGCTGCACCTACGAACCCGAGACGCGTACCGGCGGTACAGCCTGCCCCCTCACCACCTTGTACTGGAGTTTTTTAGACCGCCATGAAGCCAGCTTTGCCAGCAACCCGCGTACTGCGCTGATGGTGAAAAACCTGCAACGCATGACCGCCCTGGAGCGAGAAGAGGTACGCGAGCGCGGCCGTCAGATGCTGGCTAACCTGGATGGCCTGTAAGCTGGCCACAAGGTCGTCAGGGGCGATTAGCCAAAAATCCAACCTCTATCCCTACCCCTACCATGCCAATCGCCGCCCTAAAGACACTTTTGCTACAAAAACCCACTGCCTTAAGCCCCTAAGCACCAGATTCATGCTGCGTTGCAATAGAATTTGAGGGTTTACCAAAATCAGCTTGATTACCAACGGGTTACCAAGAAAAAATCACAGAAAGCAAAGTATGTCAATCGACGCGACAAACGTAGCCAAAAAGCGGCCTGAATTCCGCAATATCAACGCCTTTAAAGACCTCCCCTCGTACCGTTTGCCTTTGGCCGGCTTTGTATCCATCTTGCACCGCATCAGCGGCTTGATCATGTTTTTGCTGCTGCCTTTCATCATGTGGATGTTTGACACCTCGCTGTCCTCCGAGATTTCGTTTGCCAAGTTCAGAGCGGCCTTCAACATCGGCATGCTGGGCGTGCCCGGTGCCGTCTGGAAGCTGGTGGCCCTGGCGCTCATCTGGGCGTATTTGCACCACCTGGTGGCAGGCTTGCGCCACCTGTGGATGGACTGGAGCCACGCGGCCACCAGCAAAGAGTTTGGCAAACAATCGGCTATCGCCACCTTTCTCATCAGCCTGCCCATTACGGCGGCCTTGGGTGCCAAGCTGTTTGGCCTGTACTGAACCGGAGCACTACCCCATGACACTTAACACCCACACCAAATCAGCCCACGCCTTGCGTGACTGGCTGGCGCAGCGCATTACAGCGGGCGTGATGGCGGCCTTCACCTTGATTGTGCTGGCCCAGGTTATTTTTAACAAAGGCACCATCGGTTACGACAAATGGGCGGGCATTTTTAACCCCCAGTGGATGAAACTGCTGACCTTTGTCGTGATTCTGGCGCTGGCCTACCATGTGTGGCTGGGCATGCGCGAGATATTTATGGACTACATCAAACCGGTCGCTCTGCGTTTGTCGCTCCAGGTGTTCAGCATCGTCTGGTTGGTAGGCTGCGCAGGCTGGGCTATTCAAGTACTGTGGAGAGTTTAAAAAAATGGCCTCAATTTCCAAACGTAAATTTGACGTTGTCATCGTCGGCGCAGGCGGCTCGGGCATGCGCGCCTCGTTGCAGCTAGCCCGCGCTGGCCTGAACGTAGCGGTATTGTCCAAAGTGTTCCCAACGCGCAGCCACACCGTGGCGGCGCAGGGTGGCATTGGTGCCTCGCTGGGCAACATGAACGAAGACAACTGGCACTACCACTTCTACGACACCGTCAAGGGCAGTGACTGGCTGGGCGACCAGGACGCCATTGAGTTCATGTGCCGCGAAGCCCCCAAGGTGGTGTATGACCTGGAGCACATGGGCATGCCGTTTGACCGCAACCCCGATGGCACCATTTACCAGCGCCCGTTTGGCGGCCACACCGCCAACTATGGCGAAAAGCCCGTAGAGCGCGCCTGCGCAGCCGCTGACCGCACAGGCCACGCCATGCTGCACACCCTCTACCAGCAAAACGTGCAAGCCAAAACCACCTTCTTTGTGGAGTGGATGGCGCAAGACCTGATCATGGACGCCGAAGGCGAATGCGTAGGCGTAAGCGCCATCGAGATGGAAACCGGCGAGCTGCATATTTTTGAAGCCAAAACCACCCTCTTGGCCACTGGTGGCGCGGGTCGCATATTCGCGGCCTCCACCAACGCATTTATCAATACCGGCGACGGCTTGGGCATGGCGGCGCGCGCTGGCATTGCGCTGGAAGACATGGAATTTTGGCAATTCTACCCCACCGGCGTAGCGGGTGCAGGCGTGCTACTGACCGAAGGCTGCCGTGGCGAAGGC
>JAYUHM010000154.1:0-11957 GCA_043766985.1 Polaromonas sp. | reverse complement strand
CTGCCGCGCATGGGCGAGTACACCGAAGGCATCGAGCGCATCAACATCGAACTCAGCCTGCGCAACAAGCTGGCGCTGCTCGACGCGCTGGAGGCGTTTTTCCGCAAGGGCAAGTTGCCGCTGGGCAAGGGCGACGATGCAGTCGACATCCCGTCGGCCGAGTTGCTGGAAGACCGTGTGCAGCAGGCGCTGACGCTGATCACCGAAGTGCGTGCGCTGTGGCAGCACTGGATGACGCACCTCGACACCGGCGATGACGGCGAGCCTGCCTACTTTTCGCGCTTGCAAGACCACACGCTGCGCGCCTCGTGGAAGCTGCAGGTGCGCGCGCCGCTGCAAGCCATCTTCGCTGGCGCGGCGTTGGCGCCGATCGTCGACGCCTGCCAGGCGATCCACAAGCAGGTGCTGCACGGCCGGGTGTGGATCGCGCTGCACATGCACGCCGGTGATGGCAATGTGCACAGCAACATCCCCGTCAACAGCGACGACTACGAGATGCTGCAAACCGCGCATGAAGCGGTCGCGCGCATCATGAATTTGGCGCGGCGGCTCGACGGTGTGATCTCCGGTGAGCACGGCATCGGCATCACCAAGCTCGAATTCATGACCGACGCCGAACTGGCTGATTTCGCGGCTTACAAGCAGCGCGTCGATCCGGAAGGTCGCTTCAACAAGGGCAAGTTGATCCGCGGTGGCCCGGGCCGCGCCGACGTGGCCCAACTCGGCGCCGCAGCTGAGTTGCGGCCATCTGACCTGAGCCAGGCCTACACGCCCAGCTTCGGGCTGATGGGCCACGAGTCATTGATCATGCAGCAGAGCGACATCGGCGCGATTGCCGACAGCGTCAAGGACTGCATGCGCTGCGGCAAGTGCAAGCCGGTGTGCGCCACCCATGTGCCGCGCGCCAACCTGCTGTACAGCCCGCGCAATAAAATTTTGGCAACCTCCCTTTTGGTCGAGGCCTTTTTGTACGAGGAGCAAACCCGCCGGGGCGTATCCATCAAACACTGGGAAGAGTTTGAAGACGTGGCCGACCACTGCACCGTGTGCCACAAGTGCCTTAGCCCCTGCCCGGTAGATATTGACTTTGGCGATGTGTCGATGAACATGCGCAACCTGCTGCGCAAGATGGGCAAGAAAAGCTTTCGGCCAGCGTCGGCTTTTCAGTCATGGTTTATTGGCACCGCCAGCCCGCAAGCCATTCAGTTTGGCCATGCCCTAACCGACCTGAGCTTCAAGGCCCAGCGCCTGGGCAACCAGGTGTTCCGCGGCTTGGCGCGCAGCCAGACCAAAGCGCCGCCGTCCACCGTGGGCGTGGCGCCCATCAAAGAGCAGATCATTCACTTCATCAACAAAAAAATGCCCGGTGGCCTGCCCAAAAAGACCGCCCGCGCCTTGCTGGACATTGAAGACAAAGACTACGTACCGATCATTCGTAACCCCAAGACCACCAATGCGGAAACCGAGGCGGTGTTTTACTTCCCCGGTTGCGGTTCCGAGCGCTTGTTCAGCCAGGTGGGCTTGGCGACCCAGGCCATGCTGTGGCATGCGGGTGTGCAAACCGTGCTGCCGCCGGGTTACCTGTGCTGCGGCTACCCCCAGCGCGGCAGCGGCGATTTTGACAAAGCCGACAAGATGATCACCGACAACAGGGTGTTGTTCCACCGCGTGGCCAACACGCTGAACTACATGGACATCAAAACCGTGGTGGTCAGCTGCGGTACCTGTTATGACCAGTTGCAAGGCTACGAGTTTGACAAAATCTTCCCCGGCTGCCGCATCATCGACATCCACGAGTATTTGCTGGAGAAGGGCATTACCTTGGGTGACGCGGGTGGTGGTGGCTATCTGTACCACGACCCCTGCCACAGCCCCATGAAGCTGCAAGCGCCAATGAAAACCGTCAAGGCGCTGGTGGGCGACAACGTGCTGGAAAGCAAGCGCTGCTGCGGCGAGAGCGGTGGCCTGGCCACCTCGCGCCCCGACATCTCGACGCAAATCCGCTTCCGTAAAGAGGAAGAAATTCGCAAAGGCGAGGCCGAGCTGCGCGACATGGGCGCCGTGGCGCCAAAACAAAACGTCAAAATTTTGACCTCGTGCCCGAGCTGCCTGATGGGCTTGAACCGTTACCAGGACGACCTGAAAAACGGTCTGTTGGAGGCCGACTATATCGTCGTTGAAATGGCCAACCAGATATTGGGTGACCAATGGATGCCGACGTACGTGGCACTGGCCAATAACGGCGGCATTGAGCGCGTGCTGGTATAACAAAACAATTGGAGACATGACATGGCAGGACTCACCAAAGACACCCCCACCCCCACCGACATCACGGTGCACCAAAAAAGCCGCGCGCTGGCAATTTCGTTTTCCGACGGCGCCAGTTTTAACATCCCACTGGAGCTGATGCGTGTGTATTCACCCTCTGCCGAGGTGCAAGGCCACGGCCCTGGCCAAGAGGTGCTGCAAACGGGCAAGCGCTTGGTAGGCTTGCAGTCGTTGGAGCCGGTAGGCAACTATGCGGTAAAGCCGGTGTTTACCGACGGCCACGAGAGCGGTATTTTTTCTTGGGACTACCTCTACCATTTGGGCGCCGACCAGGACGCCCTGTGGGCGCAATACCAGGCGCGTTTAACGGCAGCAGGGGCCGAGCGCGACGCGCCGATGGTGATAGATACGGGTTCTAGCTGCGGCCATAGCCACTAAGCGCCGGCCCGCTTAACTAAAACGCTCTAATTTTTATAGCTGCTTGTGCAGTATTTACCATGGCAAACACCCATTTTGGTTACCAAACCGTAGACGAACAGGACAAAGCCAAGCATGTGCGCGGCGTGTTCGACTCGGTGGCGTCCAAGTACGACGTGATGAACGACCTGATGTCGATGGGCTTGCACCGCGCGTGGAAGGCTTACACCATCCTGGTGTCGGGGGCGCATGAGGGCTCAAAAGTGCTGGACATAGCGGGCGGCACGGGTGATTTGGCGCTGGCTTTTGCCAAAAAAGTAGGCGCGACCGGCCAGGTGGTGCATACCGACATCAACGAAGCCATGCTGCGCGTGGGGCGTGACCGCTTGGTGGATGCGGGTGTACACCTGCCCACCATGGTGTGCGATGCCGAAAAACTGCCCTACGCTGACAACAGCTTTGACGTGGTGACGGTAGCCTTTGGCCTGCGCAACATGACGCACAAGGAAGCCGCCCTGGCCGAGATGTGCCGGGTGCTCAAGCCACGCGGCAAGCTGTGCGTATTAGAGTTTTCCACGGTAGCGAAGCCACTACAAAGGGCATACGATTGGTATTCCTTTTCAATTTTGCCAAAATTGGGGTCGTGGATAGCCGGGGATGCCACCAGCTACCAGTATTTGGCAGAGTCGATACGCATGCATCCGGATCAGGAAACCCTGAAGAAGATGATGCAGGGCGCAGGTTTTGGACATGTTGATATCCACAACTTGACAGGCGGGATTGTGGCCCTACATATGGGCATCAAGTGCTAGTGTTTGAATGTGGTTTTATTTAGGAGACGTTATGAAATTCTTGTCTTTGGTACTCGCAGCAGCTTTGCTGGTGGTGGGCGCACAAGCTGATGCCAAGCGCATGGGCGGCGGCAAATCGGTGGGCAAACAGTCCAGCAACGTCACGCAAAGCCAATCAGCGCCTACAGCACCTGCGGGCGCTAGTAACGCCGCCGCCGCTAAACCGGCCACGCCAGCACCAGCAGCCGCACCCGCCGCCGCGCCCAAGAAGCCTTGGGGCGCCATGCTCGGCGGCCTGGCCGCGGGTTTGGGTTTGGCGTGGCTGGCCAGCTCGCTGGGCCTGGGCGGTATGGCCGGCGCCATCGGCCAGATGCTGATGTTTGGTCTGCTTGCTTTGGCCATCATGGTCGGTGTGGGCTGGTTTATGCGCCGCCGCGCTGCGCAAAAGGGGCAGGCCGCTGGCGGCAACGCTAACTCGCCGTTCGCCTTCCAAGGCGCTGGCAGCGATGCTACGAATCCGGCGAATGCCAAAGCCTATCGGCTCGAAAGCATCGGCAACGACGCGTCAGCGCGCCCGTGGGAGCGTAACAGCATCGCCCTAGACGGGGCCAAAAACGGTGGCAGCATGATTGGCTCGGCCATTGGTACCGGTGCCAGTCTGGCTGGATCCCAGTCTTGGGGCGTTCCCGCCGACTTTGACACCAACGGCTTTTTGAACTCGGCCAAGCAAAACTTTATTACCTTGCAAGCCGCGTGGGACAAATCGGACATCAGCAGCCTGCGCTCGATGATGACCGACACCATGTTGGGCGAAATCAAGTCGCAATTGGCTGACCGCGAGCAGCATACCGGTGTGGGTGCCAACCACACCGAGGTAGCCGCGCTGGACGCCAAGCTGCTGGGCATCGAGGAGGACGACAACGCCTGGCTGGCCAGCGTAGAGTTCTCCGGCATGATCAAGGAAGACCCATCGCAAAGCCCTGGCCCCTTCCGCGAGGTGTGGAACATGACCAAGTCCAAAACCACCGCTGGTGGCTGGCTGGTAGCTGGTGTGCAAGCTTTGCAGTAAAAGCGCATTTGAAAAAATCGGGCAAAAGCTAATTTTGCTTCGATAATCAGGGGACGTATGAACACCACGTCCCCTTTTTCTTTGCCGTTTACATTCCCACCCAAAGCGCAAGACCTGCCTGCCTGGCTGCGGCCACCTGAGTGGTTGGTGCGCGAGCTGCAACAGCGCATCGTTCTGGCCCTGAACCACGTGCTGCAACAAGAGCCCGAAGCCATGGCCCGGCTTACCAGGCAAAAGGGGCAGGTAGCCCATATACAAATGGCACCAATAGCTATTAAAATAATAGCTACTCCGGCAGGCTTGCTGGATATTGCCCCCGCGGATGCCAAAGCCGATTTAACTTTAACGGTCACTGACAGCAACCCCCTGTCATTGCTGCAAACCACGCTGCGCGGCGAAAAACCAGCCATTCAAATCCAGGGCGATGTGCAGTTGGCTGCCGAGGTGAACTGGCTGGTAGACCATGTGCGTTGGGATGCGGAAGAAGACCTCAGCCGCATCATCGGCGACGCGCCAGCCCACAGCGCAATGCAAGCCCTGCGTGAGCTGGGGCAGATGCTGAAGAAGTTTGCGCCTGTGCCCACGCCAGCGGCGGCCAGTGGCGCAGCAGCGCCCGTAGCCGCCCCTGCGCCGCCTGCCGCGCATCCGGCGCAAGGGTAGGCACGCAGTATGGGTTTTTTCCAACGGATTTGGCGCGGTGGGTTCATTGTTTTTATTGTCTTGCGCTACGGGCTGGATGAACTGGTATTAACCAGTTTTCAAAAGCCCTGGCTCAAGCTGATTGCCCGCATCGTGTCAGTGGGGCGCAACCTGAGCGCACCGCGTGGGCAGCGCCTGCGCGAAGCGCTGGAGCGCCTGGGGCCCATATTTGTGAAGTTCGGCCAGGTTCTGTCGACCCGGCGCGACCTGATGCCCACCGATATCGCCGACGAGTTGGCCTTGCTGCAAGACCGCGTACCGCCATTTGATTCCAAAATTGCGGTGGCTACCATTGAGCGCGCTTTTGGCCGCAGGGTTGACGACATCTTTGCACATTTTGACCGCGTGCCAGTGGCCAGTGCGTCGATAGCCCAAGTGCACTTTGCCACGCTGCACGACAAAATTGGCACGGCACGTGAAGTGGCTGTCAAAGTGGTGCGCCCTGGTATGTTGGCTGCGATTGAAAAAGACCTCGGCCTGATGCGCATGATGGCCGGTTGGGTGGAAAGCCTCAGCGCCGACGGCAAACGCCTGAAACCGCGTGAAGTGGTGGCTGAGTTTGACAAATACCTGCACGACGAGCTGGACTTGGTGCGCGAAGCAGCCAACGCGGCGCAGCTGCGTCGCAATATGGCAGGGCTTAACTTGGTGTTAATCCCGGAGATAGTTTGGGATTTTTGCCACTCCGATGTGATCGTCATGGAGCGCATGTACGGCGTGCCCATTAGCAACATCGACAAGTTGCGCGCTGCGGGTGTGGACATCAAACAGCTGGCCCGCGATGGGGTCACGATTTTCTTTACCCAGGTGTTTCGTGATGGATTTTTCCATGCCGACATGCACCCCGGCAATATCCAGGTGAGCCTGGATCACAAGCAATTGGGCCGTGTTATCTCGCTGGACTTTGGTATTGTCGGCACGCTCACCGAAGTCGATAAAGAGTATTTGGCGCAAAATTTCGTGTCATTTTTCCGGCGTGACTACAAACGTGTGGCCGAGCTGCACATAGAGTCTGGCTGGGTGCCAGCCGCCACGCGGGTGGACGAGCTGGAGGCGGCGATACGTGCCTGCTGTGAGCCGTATTTTGACCGTCCCCTAAAAGAAATATCGCTGGGCATTGTGCTGATGCGCCTGTTCCAAACCTCGCGCCGCTTCCATGTCGAGATTCAGCCGCAACTGGTGTTGTTACAAAAAACCCTGCTGAATATCGAAGGCTTGGGCCGCCAGCTGGACCCTGATCTCGATTTATGGGCTACGGCCAAACCGTTTTTGGAGCAATGGATGCTGGAGCAAATCGGCCCGCAAAAACTTATCGAGCAACTCAAGGCCCAAGCCCCACGCTACGCCAAGCTGCTGCCCGAGCTGCCGCGCCTGCTGCACGACTACCTGCAACAGCAAAACGGCCAGCACGACTATGCCCTGGCCGAGCTGATTGCCGAGCAAAAGCGCACCAATAGCCTGTTGCAAAAAATCATCTATGGCGGCGTGGGCTTTGTGCTGGGCCTGATCTTGATACAAATATTGTTACGCATTAAACTCACCCGGTTTTTCTAAATCCTCGTTGAAGGGTATTCGCACCATGCTGTTGAGCTTAGTTATTTTGTATTTGCTGGTCACGATCGCCATTGGCCTTTGGGCTGGCAAACGGGTTAAAAACACCACAGACTTTGCCATTGCCGGGCGCAGCCTGCCCTTGGTGATGATCGTCACCACCACTTTTGCTACCTGGTTTGGCTCCGAGACGGTGTTGGGTATTCCCGCCAAGTTTGTCAACAGCGGGCTCAACGGCGTGGTGGAAGACCCGTTTGGCGCAGGCACCTGCTTGATATTGGTGGGCCTGTTTTTTGCGGGCAAGCTCTACAAAATGACGCTGCTCACCATCAGCGACTATTACCGCGAGCGCTTTGGTCGCAGCGTGGAGGTGCTGTGCTCGGTCATCATCATGCTCAGCTATCTGGGCTGGGTGTCGGCCCAAGTCACTGCACTGGGGCTGGTGTTTAACCTGCTGTCGGCGGGCGCTATCAGTATCCCGATAGGCATGACGATTGGCGTGGTGTCTATTCTTGCCTACACCCTGTTTGGCGGCATGTGGTCGGTGGCGATAACTGACTTTATCCAGATGATCATCCTGGTGGTCGGTCTGTCCATCATCGCCGTGTTTGCCAGTGGCATGGCAGGCGGTGCCGACAAAGTGATTGCCTTTGCAGTTAGTAAAGACCTGTTCAAGTTTTGGCCCGAGCCCAGTTTTAAAGACATGATTTTCTTTTTCGCCGCCGCCATCACCATGATGCTCGGCTCCATTCCCCAGCAAGACGTGTTCCAGCGTGTCATGTCGGCCAACAGCGTGAGCGCTGCGACCAAAGGACCGGTGATAGGCGGCGTGTGCTACATCCTGTTTGCCTTCGTGCCGATGTTTTTGGTGGCCAGCGCCCTGCTTATCATGCCCAGCGAGGTGGCCGGTTTGCTCAAGGACGACCCGCAAAAAGTACTGCCCACTTTGGTGATGACCAAGATGCCGTTTGTGATGCAGGTGCTGTTTTTTGGCGCATTGCTGTCGGCTATCAAATCTACCGCCTCGGCCACACTGCTGGCGCCCAGCGTCACCTTTGTGGAAAACATTTGGCGCCAGTTTCGACCGCGTATCAGCGACAAAGCTGAGCTGCGAACGATGCGGATCACGGTATTGGTGTTTAGCACTCTGGTGTTGGTCTACGCAATAAAAATGCAGGGTACACCGATTTACGAAATGGTCTCTGGCGCGTACCAAGTTACTTTGGTGGGTGCGTTTATCCCTTTGGTATTTGGCTTGTATTGGCCCCGCGCCACCACGCAAGGGGCCATTTTTTCTATCGTCTTGGGCTTGCTGACCTGGGGCCTGTTTTTAGCCACACCTGCAGGCCTGGAGTTTCCGGCCCAATTGGCCGGCATTGTGGCGGCTTTGGTCGGCATGCTGGTGGGTTCTTTGGGCCCTCAAACGATCAAAAACAGCCATGCCCCGCACCACAAACTGGTTGGGGTGACCTAAGCCACCCAAGACAGGGTGGCAGACTATAATGGAGGGTTTTGCGCTGTATGCCTTATGAACGGGCACAACATGGCATGTGCCGCAGGTATTTTTGCCTTCCTTGACCCTCAACCAAAGCTGACCCATGCCGATTTATGCCTACCGATGTACCTACTGCGGCTATGCCAAGGACGTATTGCAAAAAATGTCTGACCCGCTGCTCACGGTGTGCCCTGAATGCCAAGCGCCTTCGTTTCAAAAACAGCTCACGGCGGCTGGGTTTCAGCTCAAGGGCTCTGGCTGGTACGTCACCGACTTTCGTGACGGTAACAAAGCTGGTAAACCCGAGGGCGGCAAAGATGGCGACAAACCTGCCAGTGCGCCTGGGGCGGGTGGCTCCGACGGGGCACCCCCGGTTGCAGCACCAGCCGCCGCACCCGCTACCAGCCCAACTACTGCAACGCCAGCACCAGCATCTGCAAAATCTGTAGCTGCGCCTGCAGCCAGTACAAGCACGGGTAGTTAAAACCATGATGAAATCCATCCGCAAATGGCTGCTCGCGGGCCTGTTGGTGATTGTGCCCTTGGGCATCACCATCTGGGTGCTGGAATGGATCGTCTCCAGCCTGGACAAGACCTTGCTGATTTTGCCCGCCAGTTGGCATCCCGACAAGGTGCTGCAAACGATTTTCCCTGGGATGAACCTGCACATCCCCGGCTTTGGTGTCATCCTCGCATTCGCTATCTTGCTGGTAGTGGGTGCCGTTGCGAGCAACTTTTTTGGTAAAAAACTCGTCGGTTGGGGCGACGCCTTACTTAACCGCATTCCTGTGGTGCGCTCGATTTATTCCAGCGTCAAGCAGGTGTCGGATACCTTGTTTTCCGATGGTGGCAACGCCTTTCGCAAAGCCGTGCTGGTCCAGTGGCCACGCGAGGGTGTGTGGACGATCGCCTTTGTCACCGGCGCGCCCGGCGGTGATGTGGTCAACCATTTGCAGGGCGACTACGTGAGCGTGTATGTGCCCACCACGCCCAACCCGACCGGCGGCTATTTTGTGATGCTGAAAAAAACTGACTGCATCGAGCTGAACATGAGCGTGGACGAAGCGCTGAAATACATTGTCTCGATGGGCGTGGTAGCGCCGGGTGCGCAAGCACCCACGCCGCAACCTGCGCCGCAAGCCGCTGCCCTGCAAGCCCCTCAACCCTAATTTTTGTATGCCCCCTGTGGGCTGGAAGTGTCAATATGTCCCAAGCTGTCTCCAACCCTTCGTCGCTGATGCGCACCAGCTACTGCGGCCTCGTCACCGAAGCCTTGCTAGGCCAAACCGTCACCCTGTGCGGTTGGGTCAATCGCCGCCGTGACCACGGCGGCGTGATTTTTGTCGACCTGCGCGACCGCGAAGGCTATGTGCAAATCGTTTGCGACCCGGACCGGGCCGACATGTTCAAAGCCGCCGAAGGCCTGCGCAACGAGTTCTGTATCCAGATCAAAGGCCTCGTGCGTGCGCGCCCTGCAGGCACGGTCAACGAAGCGCTCAAAAGCGGCAAGATTGAAATTTTGTGCCACGAGCTGACGGTGCTCAACCCCTCCATCACACCGCCGTTTCAGCTTGACGACGATAACCTCTCCGAGACCACGCGCCTGACGCACCGCGTGCTGGACCTGCGCCGCCCCTATATGCAAAACAACCTCATGCTGCGCTACAAAGTGGCCATGGCGGTGCGCAACTACCTGGACACGCACGGGTTTGTGGATATTGAAACCCCCATGCTCACCAAGAGCACGCCCGAAGGTGCGCGCGATTATTTGGTGCCCAGCCGCGTGCAAGAGGGCATGTTCTTCGCGCTGCCGCAGTCGCCGCAATTGTTTAAACAGCTCTTGATGGTGGCCGGCTACGACCGTTACTACCAGATCACCAAATGCTTCCGCGACGAAGACCTGCGCGCTGACCGTCAGCCCGAATTCACGCAAATCGATATCGAAACCAGCTTCCTCACCGAGCAAGAAATCCGCGACATGTTCCAGGGCATGATGGTCGAAGTGTTCAAGAAAACCAAGGGTGTTGATCTGGGCGAGTTCCCGGTGATGACCTATGCCGACGCAATGCACAAATACGGTTCCGACAAACCCGACCTGCGTTTGAAACTTGAATTTACCGAGCTGACCGACGTGATGGGCGATGTGGACTTTAAGGTCTTCTCAGCCCCCGCCCTGATGAAGAACGGCCGCGTGGTGGCCCTGCGCGTGCCCAAGGGTGGCGTGGAAGGCGCGGGCATTTCGCGCGGCGAGATTGATGCGTACACCGAGTTCGTCAAAATCTACGGTGCCAAGGGCTTGGCCTGGATCAAAGTAGTCGACATTACGAAAGGTCGCGACGGCCTGCAATCGCCGATTGTGAAAAATCTGCACGATGCCGCCATCAAAGCTATTCTTGAGCGCAGCGGCGCGCAAAACGGCGACATCCTGTTCTTTGGTGCCGACAAGGCCAAAATCGTCAACGACGCCATCGGCGCGCTGCGCCTGAAAATCGGCCACAGCGAGTTCGGCAAAAAGAACGGCCTGTTTGAAGACCGCTGGGCCCCGATGTGGGTGGTGGACTTCCCGATGTTTGAGTTTGACGACGAAAACCAGCGCTACACCGCCGTACACCACCCCTTCACGGCCCCCAAAGACGGCCACGAAGACTGGATGGTCACCGCGCCCGAGAAGTGCATTGCCAAGGGCTACGACATGGTCTTGAACGGCTGGGAAATCGGCGGCGGCTCGGTGCGGATCCACCGCGCCGACGTGCAGGCCAAGGTGTTCGATGCGCTGAAAATCAGCCCCGAAGACCAGCAGCTCAAGTTCGGCTTTTTGCTGGACGCATTGCAGTACGGCGCACCACCCCATGGCGGCTTGGCTTTTGGCTTGGACCGCATCATCACCTTGATGACCGGTGCCGAAAGCATCCGCGACGTGATTGCCTTCCCCAAAACCCAGCGCGCCCAGTGCTTGCTCACGCAAGCGCCGTCGCCAGTGGACGAGAAGCAGTTGAAAGAGCTGCACATTCGGCTGCGGGCTCCGGCGGCGGTTGCACCAACGGCTTAAAGCCGGTTTGGATTACGATAAGGGCGCTTAAGATTCAGCGCCCTTTTTTATGATGCCGACGACAACCCGAGCTCCCTTTAAAATCCCCATCTCGGTGCTGGTGGTGATCTATACCCCATACCAGCAAGTGCTGATGATCGAGCGGGCGGACGCGCAGGGCGCACCTACCGGGTTATGGCAGTCGGTCACGGGCAGCCTGGACTTGGCGGACGAAGCGCCTGAGTTTGCCGCGCGGCGGGAGGTGTGGGAGGAGACAGGGATTGACGCTCACCACCGCGGCCATGTGCTGACCGACTGGCGCCTTCAGAACGTGTACGACATCTACCCCCAGTGGCGCCACCGCTATGCACCGGGTGTGACCCGAAATACCGAGCATGTGTTTGGCCTTTTGGTGCCTGCGGGTGCGCCCATTACGCTTAGCCCGCGCGAGCATGTAGCGCACCAGTGGTTGCCGTACCAAGATGCCGCAAGCCAGTGTTTCTCGGCGTCCAATGCCGAGGCGGTGCTGATGCTGCCCCGATTAATCCTATTTCCGGCAGTTGAAAGGCCATAAACCGTCTGCAAGCTAGACTACAAGCCAATTTCAACGGATTTGCGAGGGTCACCAAATGGGTGAAG
>JAYUHM010000153.1:0-29568 GCA_043766985.1 Polaromonas sp. | reverse complement strand
CTGAACTATGTGGTGGCCAAAATCACACGCCCTTTGCCGCCATGGATACCGCCTGCGCAACTTATGGGCGCTGGGTAACTGCCGGATTTAGGTTGATTTGATCGACACGGAGTATTTTTCACTCAAGAAAATTGTTCCTACCGGCAACCTTAAGGGTATCGATGTCAAAAAAATAAAAAACGCCGACAAGATTACGTCATTGTTCACTACTGGCTTGGTGGCCGGTAAAAAAGTAGGCGACCAAGGCACGGCACCTAAAAAAGTGATTTACCTGGAGGCCGAAAAATCCAAGGTATTTGCCAAGAACCCCACGCAGTTTATGTCGCTCATCCCCACGGTGTACAACGCCGACACTCTGGGTATTCGCCCCGATTTGATCAAACGCCCGATCGACTCCTGGGCCGAGCTGCTGAACCCCGAGTTCAAAGGCAAGGCCTCTATATTGAACATCCCTTCCATCGGCATCATGGACGCCGCCATGGTGGTAGAGGCCAAAGGCATCTACAAATACCCTGACAAAGGCAATATGACCAAGAAGGAGATTGACCTGACGATCAAGACCCTGATTGAAGCCAAAAAAGCTGGCCAGTTCCGCGCGCTGTGGAAAGACTTCAACGAGTCCGTCAACCTGATGGCCTCGGGCGAAGTGGTGATCCAATCTATGTGGTCGCCCGCCGTCACTGCCGTGCGCACCAAGGGCATTGCCTGCAATTTTCAGCCACTTAAAGAAGGCTACCGTGCCTGGGCGGCAGGCTTTGGTTTGCCGGCTACCTTGTCTGGCAAAAAACTCGACGGGGCGTATGAATTTATCAACTGGTTCCTGGACGGCTGGGCCGGTGCTTACCTGAACCGCCAAGGCTATTACAGCGCGGTGCTAGAGACGGCCAAGGCCAAAATGGAAGCCTACGAGTGGGCTTACTGGATGGAAGGCAAACCCGCTACCCAAGACATCAAGAGCCCCAACGGCGATGTACTGGCCAAAACCGGCGCGGTGCGCGACGGCGGTAGCTACGAAGCCCGTATGGGCGGCATTGCCTGCTGGAACGCGGTGATGGACGAGAACGAGTACATGGTGAAGAAGTGGAATGAGTTTGTAGCCGCCTAAAACGCGGGTGCGTTTGTAAATATGCAGCACAACACCAGCCCCGCCTTGGCCACTGCCTTGCCCCGCACGCTTTCGGCGCTCTGGCAGGCTAGCCCTTACGCGCTGGTGTTCGTGCTGTTTTTTTTGATTCCACTCGGGCTGATTGTGATGGTCAGTTTCTGGAATTTCAACGAATACGAAATCATCCCGACATTTACCCTGCGCAACTACTTCAGCATATTTGAAGGCTGCAGCAGCCTGAACGACTATGGCGACCTGTGCGTCACTTTTAAAACGTACCTATCGACGCTGCGCATCAGCTTGGTAGTATGGCTGCTGACTTTGGTGCTCGGCTTTGCGGTGGCATATTTTTTGGCCTTCCATGTGCGCACCAGCCAGATGCAAACCTTGCTGTTTGTGCTGTGCACGATTCCGTTTTGGACATCCAATGTGATCCGCATGATCTCATGGATACCGCTCTTGGGGCGCAATGGCCTGGTGAACCAAACCCTGATGGGGCTGGGCCTGGTGCAGCAGCCCATTGAGTGGTTATTGTTTTCAGAATTTTCGGTGGTGTTGGCGTTTGTGCATCTGTACACCATGTTCATGATTGTGCCCATTTTTAACTCCATGATGCGCATTGACCGCGCGCTGCTGGAAGCCGCGCAAGACGCAGGGGCGACGGCCTGGCAAACCTTGTGGAATGTGATCGTGCCTTTGTCACGCACGGGCATCATCATCGGATCGATCTTTGTCATCACCATTGTGATGGGTGATTTTGTGACGATAGGCGTTATGGGCGGGCAACAAATTGCCTCGGTAGGCAAAATTATCCAAGTGCAAACCTCTGCGCTACAGCTGCCGTTAGCCGCCGCCAATGCCGTGCTGTTGTTGTTGGTGGCATTGATGATCATTTGGGGCTTGACCCGCTTGGTCGACATCCGCAAAGAGCTCTAAGCATGTCAACACCTTCTTACGCACCTCGACGCCCCGCTGGTTTTGTACCGCTGTTGCTGGTGTTTGTGCTGTTTGTGGTGTTTCTCTACGGGCCCATGTTCACCATATTTGTCTTGAGTTTCCAGGGGCCAGATGGTGGGCTGACTTTCCCCTTGCAAGGAGTCTCCTTGCACTGGTTTCGCAAGTTATCCGAGGGGCTGGGCGTGGTCGATATTGGCGCGGCGCTCAAGCGCTCGCTGGCTTTGGGTGTCGTGGTGATGCTGCTCACCGTGCTGCTGTCCGTGCTGGCGGGTTTGGCCTTTCGCAAGCGGCTAAAGGGCGGCAATGTGCTGTTTTATGTGACGGTGGCCAGCCTCATCATGCCGTCCATTATTGTGTCGCTGGGTATTGGTTTGCAGTTTCGTCTGCTGGACAACGTGATCAAAAAATGCCTGGAGCTGTTGGGCGCTACCAGCATGCTGGAAGGCTTTGGTACGTCGCTGGGCCTGTACAGCTCTGCCGTGGGCGCGCACCTGACCTGGACACTGCCTTTTGGCCTGCTGATCATGTTTGCGGTATTTAACAGGTTTAACCCAGCATACGAAGAGGCCGCGCAAGATCTGGGTGCTACGCCTTGGCAAACTTTCATGCATGTCGTGCTGCCGCTGATTGCCCCCTCTATTGTGGGCATTGGCATGTTTGGCTTTACATTGAGCTGGGACGAGATAGCCCGCACCTCGCAGGCCATTGGCGACGTCAACACCCTGCCGCTGGAGCTACAGGGCTTGACCACAACGGTTACTACACCGTCTATTTATGCCTTGGGTACCTTAACGACGCTGGTGTCTCTGGTGGTCATCGGCATTGCGCTGGCTGCCAGCGCGTGGTTGGGGCGGCGCAGAAATCCATTGCCCAGACCAAAGGAGGCCAGAACATGAGCACGCCTCGCCTTTTGGTGATCAACCCCAACACAGGCCAAGCCACCACTGAGCGGCTGCTGCAGCACCTGCCGTCTGCTATGCCAGCCAAGGTGCAGTTCAGTTGCATCACTGCGCGCTTTGGGGCGCCTTACATTGCCTGCGAGGCCAGCTACGCGGTGGCGGGCCATGCGCTGCTAGACGCGTGGGCCCACGCCATGGCCGATGCGCCCGAAAATGAGCAGCCCCAGCGGGTGCTGATTGGCTGCTTTGGCGACCCTGGCCTGCATGCTCTGCGCGAGAGCTGTGCTTTTCCCGTTACCGGGCTGGCAGAGGCCTCGTTCATGGAGGCCTCTGCCATCGGCTCTTTTGCCATCGTTAAGGGTGGGCAGCGCTGGCAGCCTATGCTGGAGCGGTTGGCATTGGCGCTAGGCTATGCAGCGCAGTTGCAGCATATCGAGACCGTGCCACAAAGCGGCGCGCAGCTGCTGGCCGATCCTGCGCAAGCAGTGGGCATTTTGAGAGCCGCGTGCCAGCACGCTGCCAGCCACAATGTGAAAGCCATCATCTTGGGCGGTGCGGGCCTGGCAGGCTTTGCGGCATTGGTACAACCTTCAGTGCCTATCCCCGTTATCGATAGCGTGCACGCAGGCGCGCGGGTGGTGATGGGGGCAGCGCTACCCGCAGCGCAGCGCGATAGTGCAGGCTTTGACGTACCCTGGAAAGGGCTGTCACCGGCTATGCACAGTCTTTGCGCAACCGTGCGTAATACCTAGATTAGTCCTAATTTAATAGCATCTTGTGCTGTTCTCTATTGGGCTTGCAGCCTAAAACATTCCTAAATCAATGCCAGCTGGCAAACCTGCGCCTGCACTAAGCTGCTGCGGCGCGAACCAGCCCGGCCTCGCGGATTGGTAGTTGGATGAGCGCTGCGCCGATGGCCAGAGCGATGTCGATGCACCACACCCAGTTGTAGCTGCCGGTGGCTTCAAACACCTTGTCACCCAAGTAGGCGCCCAGACAACCGCCTACCTGGTGTGTCAGCATCACCATGCCAAACAGCATTGCCATGTTGGCGGTGCCGAAAAATTTGGCCACCAAGCCTGCCGTGGGCGGCACGGTAGACAGAAAGGTCAAACCCACCTTAAATTGAAGCGTCACGCAAGCGAATAGTCGGCTGGGCGGTCAGCCCAAGCGCAAAGTAGTTGCAGGTGAATGCTGCGTGTGCGGCGCGGTTTGAGGGCTGTGCCGTATACGGTTCGCCGCTTACTTCAGCACCTGCAGCCGCGTAATGAGGTAGTCATCCGCCTGTTGCACCGCGGTAAAGCGTAGCTTGCTGCCCTTTTTGAGCTGCTGCAGCAGCTTGGCATCTTGCACCGCAAACTCCATCGTCATAGGGCCCATGTGCAGGCTAGGGATGGGGCCGTGCTTGAGCAGTACGCGCTTGTTTTCCGTATCGACTGCCACTACCGTGCCACGTGCCATGGGCCGTGCGGCTTTGGGCGTGGTGAGTTGGGCCTGCGCACCGCAAGCAAGTACCAAGCCTAGCAGCGCTGAAATCATCAGTAGTGTGAGTTTCATAGGATGGGGGTCGCCTAAAAGTGATGTCCAGGCGCATGGTATTCGAAATCGCTGCCGTATGCCTGCGCCGCCCAGGTCTATGCTGCTTAAACCGCAAAGCTGACGCATTTGGGAGTTGCACCCCTAACCTGCGAAGATATAGGGGCATCCACTTGACTAAACTCTAGCACATATGAAAACCTCTGCAAGTACCCGCATCGGCGACATTGACGTTTATTACACCATCGAGGGCGAGGGCCCCTGGATCACGCTGGCGCATTCGCTGGCCTGCGATGTCTCCATGTGGGACAAGCAAGCCGCTTTACTATCGCAAAACTACCGCGTGCTGCGCTACGACGCGCGTGGGCATGGCAAAACCACGGCGCCCGCCGGGCCCTACACGCTGGCGCAATTGGCCAATGATGTGCATGGCCTTTTCCAGCACCTGGGCATCACCCGCTCGCACTGGGTTGGCATTTCGATGGGTGGCATGATCGGGCAGACCTATGCGCTCGAGCACCCCGGCGTGTTTGCCAGCATGGTACTGGCAGACACCACCAGCCGCCGCCCACCCAATGCCGATGCTATGTGGGGCGAGCGCATTGTGCTCGCGCAAACACAGGGCATGGGTGCGCTGGTAGAGAGCACTTTGACACGCTGGTTTACGCCAGGCTTTCTTGCCAGCCACCCCGATGTGGTGGCGCCTGTTGCGGCCGGTATTTTGGCCACGCCGGTGAATGGGTTTTGCGGTTGCTGCGCCGCCATTGCCAAGATCGACACACTGGACCGCCTCCACGAGATTACCTGCCCGGTACTGGTGATGGTAGGCGAGCACGACCATGGCACCCCGCCCGAGATGGCGCGCCAGATTCACGCGAATCTGCCCAACTCGCACTTTGTGCTGATCAAAGACGCAGCGCACATTGCCAACATCGAACAGTCTGCGTTTTTTAACCGCACGTTGGTAGATTTTTTGGTCCTGCAAAGCTGAGATTCATGTGCGTTAGAGGCCCGGCGCTTAAGGGCCTTTTTTCGTGTTTTCATGGCGCGTGTCTACGCATTCCAGAACCTTTGGGTGGTGTCCGTTAAAATCACTACTCCACAGCGCTGATGCCCCGGCACGCTAATGTTTTCATACACTCGGGGCCATGTAGAGGACTACCATGTATAAAAACCTCGCAACCCCGGGTCTTGGGACCTGCTGGTTTGCCTGTTGTATGCCGCGCACCCTATGCCCGTTACCCCATGCCCTGTGGAGTGCGGCATGAGCTATCAGGTCAAAGAAATTTTCTACACTTTGCAAGGTGAAGGCACTAACGCTGGTCGCCCAGCGGTGTTTTGCCGATTTGCCGGTTGCAACCTGTGGTCTGGCCGCGAACAAGACCGCGCCAGCGCTGTGTGCAAGTTTTGCGACACCGACTTTGTGGGTACCAATGGCACTTTGGGCGGCAAGTTTGCCGACGCGGCTGCCTTGGCCGACCAGATACAGGCGCAATGGCCCAGTGCCGACCCGGCGTACCGTTTTGTGGTGATGACCGGCGGTGAGCCTTTGCTGCAGGTCGACAGCCCATTGGTAGACGCCTTGCATGCACGCGGCTTTCAAATTGCCGTGGAAACCAACGGCACCATTGCCGCGCCTGAGGGCATCGACTGGATCTGCGTCAGCCCCAAAGCGGGCGCGCAGTGGGTGCAACGCGAAGGCCATGAGCTCAAGGTGGTGTGGCCGCAATCAGGCTTCTCGCAGGACAACCTGGCCGAGCTGGAAGCCGGCAACTTCAACTACCGCTACCTGCAGCCCATGGACAACCCGCAGCGCGCAGAAAACACCGAGCTGTGTGTGGCATTGTGCATGCAGCGCCCGGCCTGGCGTTTGAGCCTGCAAACCCACAAAATGACTGGCATTCGATGAATTACCAAATTAGCCAGAAGTTTTATTTCGACGCCGCCCATACGCTACGGCGTGAAGTGGAAGCGGACAGCAGCCTGCGTATTCACGGGCACACCTATAACGCCGAGGTGGCGCTGTCGGGGCATCCCGACCCGGTCACCGGCATGGTGCTAGACCTTGGCCTGGTGCGCCAAGCCATCGAGCAACTGCGCCTGCAGCTTGACCACCATATGCTGGATGACGTCGTGGGCCTGGGGCCCGCCACATTGGAAAACCTGTGTGCGTTTATCTGGCGTGCACTGGCACCTCGTCTGCCGGGGCTGGCGATGGTGCGCGTGTGGCGCGTGTCTATTGGCGACAGCTGCACGCTTACAGACGCTCGATGAATCTGCGGACGCTCAAGTATTTTGTGGCGATTGCCGATGCGGGCAGCCTCACCGCGGCGGCCGCAGCCATCCCCTTGGCGCAGCCCGCACTTACGCGCCAGTTACGCGAGCTGGAAGCTGACGTTGGGGTGCAATTGCTGGAGCGTATGCCCCGCGGCGTGCGCCTGACGGTGGCGGGCGTGACGTTTTATGAGTCAGCCCAACGCATCTTGGCCGAGGCCACCCGGGTACGCCAAAAGCTTGACCGCAGCAAAGACCGTGCGGGCACGCCCGTGGTGCTGGGCGCGTCGCCCACGCTGGCGCGGGTGCTGGTGCCGGGGCTATTTGAAAGCTGCCAGCGCGCAGGCGCTGGCATACAAATCCGCGTGCGCGAGGCCTTTACGCCCACGCTGTTGGATTGGCTAGAGCGCGGCATGATCGACATGGCTATCGTTACCAACCCCGAGCCTGGGCGCGCGCTCACGCTGCAGCCATTGCTGGGCGAACCCTTTGCTCTGGTGTCGCCCCGCGCGCAAAAGGTCGGCCCTATCGTATCGCTTAGTGAGGTGGTGCGCATGCCACTGCTGATGACCAGCCTGCACCGCGGCATAGTTGACACGCAGCTTCAGCCGCTGGGCAAGCAGCTGAAAATTCAAGCCGCGATTGACTCGGTGGATGCCATCCGCGAGCTGGTGCTGCGCGGCCCGTGGGCCACTGTCATGCCGGTGTCCGTTTTCAAAGAGTCACGCGCCAGCGACGAAGTGGTGATGTCGGAGATATCGGGCGTGCAGCTTAACCGCCTACTGGTGCTAGCCACACCCGCGCAGCCACGGGACAACGCTAACATCCCGGTGCTGCAAGAGATGATTGAAGCCGAATTTGCGCGTTTAACCCAGCGCGGCGTGTTCAGCTTTGCCTCGGCTGCCCGCTGAGGGTGGCAGAATCGGCCGACGGAAGTTTGGGTCTTTTTTGTCTGTCTAAAGAGCCGCAATTTTTTGAATGTTTTGCGACTTCACCGAGGTCATGATGGCCTCTAGCGCCGCCACATTGGCCAGCATTTCGCGCTTGCTGACAGGGTAGGGTGCAACGCCCACAATGGCCTGGGCAAACGCCTCCAAGTTGGCCAGCACCGAGGCGTGCGGCGCTACAAAATGCTTATGTGGTGCCTGGTCACGCAGCACAGTGGTGATGTCCCAGCCGGTAGGTTTCTCAGGGTGGGTGCGGTCGCGGATCTCTACCCAACCTTTGGAGCCATACACGGTAAAGCGCCCTTCAAAGGGCGTGGCCAGGATGGCGCTGATCAAGGCGTTGGCCCCGCCCGGGAAGGCTAGCATCAGCCCCAAGGTGTCGCCATTCTCAAAGTCTGAACCCCGGGTAGCCAGGCGCGCCCACACAGCCTCGGCGGGGCCCAGGATGGCGATGGCCAAATCGACCAAATGGATGCCCGTAGCAGTAAGTGGGCCCACGGGGGCGTGTTTATTCGACAAGCGCCAGTTGTCTTTGGGCAGAGCGAAGAATTTGTCTTGGCTAAAGTTGCCCTCAATCTGCAAAATGGTGCCCAGCTTGTCGGCGGCAATATCGGCACGCAGTTGCACTACGGCAGGCTCAAAGCGGCGTTCATGGCCGATGCCAATCACCCGGGCATGCTGCGCGCAACTGGCAATGGCACGTTCTGCATCGGCCAAGGTCATGCAAAGCGGCTTCTCGCAAAACACATGTTTGCCCGCTTGAGCAGCCGCCACAATTTGGTCGGCATGAAAGGTATGGGGCGAGCAAAGGATGACGGCATCCATGGCCGGGTTGCCCAGAAACGCCGCAAAGTCTTCCTCTACCGTAAACCCCATGCTGGCGGTGTCTGTTGCCATCTGCGCGCGCACCGCAGGGTCAGTCTCCACCACGGCTACCAGCTTGAGCCACGCGCTGGTAGCGATATTGCGCGCCATGGTTTTGCCCCACCAGCCGTAGCCGACGAGGCCTACTCTGACTGGCTTCACGCTGGAATACGGTTCTTGGGCTGAGGATGATGAAGTCATAAAGTTAGAAAATTTGTTGCAATAAATGGCTCTTGGGGTTTGTATGCCCAGACGCTTGGCTTGGACGGCTGCGCGGCTGTCCCCCGTGTCGGCCTATGGCCGAGCACTCCTCCTTGATGCCGCTACGCCGTCCAAACCAAGCGCCAGGGCGGTCAGCGGTGTGGGTATGCGTAGGTGCAATACCCGCTGCGCTGGAACCAGAGTCTCTGTACCTACCGTCAAACGGATCCCGTACAAAACGCAGACCCTGCGCAGACGTGACCACGCTCATAATGCAAGACCTTTCGCTTGTCACAGTGTGATCCAGAAATACTACTTAGTGACGTCGGAGACAGACTTTGTGCTCTCGCCTTCGTCCGTCCACGACGGCACTCGGCCAATGCGCGCGGCCTCATGCCAGGCAAAGTTCAGCTCTACCTTGATGCCGTTAATCGGCTCGCGCATGAAGAGCTGGTACAGGTTGGAGTTGTGCGCTTTACGTTCGCTGAACTCCACGCCGTTTTTTCCCAGGCGCTCGATAAATTCTTCAATGCCTTCACAGTTCAGGCACAGGTGATCGATACGGCCCGAGCCTGGCGCACCTGCGGCGGCGTAGTCCACGCCGGCTTGGTCGCTGGGGGTTTGCAGGTAGGCGTCTTGGTGGGCCGAGTGGCGGGCTTTGCCGATGTGGATCACGTCTTGCTTGCCGATGTACAGCCAGTGCACCGGAAAGCCAAACTCGGGGTGCGGGCCGCTGACAAAGCCCAAGTTGTTACAAAACCAGTCGCGCGTGCCGTCGGGGTCGTGGGTGAGGATGAGTAGATGCTCTAAAAATTTCAGGCCCATGGGTGCTCCTTGAAAGTGATGTTGACGATTATGCTGCGCCGCCGATAACCAGCGGCGCAATGCCAATGTCTTTGGCCAACGTTTGCAGTTCAGTCACCAACGCGTCCATCAGGGGAATGCCCTCTGTGCGGTAGCTGGCGCGCTTGCCATGGCTTTGCTCGCCGGGCAGCCAGATGCGTTCTACGCCGGGCAGGCGCTCGCTGTTGCGGATGTCGCGCACGATGGTGTCCACCGCGTCTTTGAACTGGGCCGGGTCGCCAAAGGCAGCGAGGTCGATCACCAAAATGGCTTGGCCGGTATTGGTTTTGGTCACGTGGTCGGCGTTAAAGTCCACCACGTCGCGCCCCATTGCCGCGCCGCCCAGCGTGCCCGCCAACAGGCCGACGATCAAAGCCAGGCCGTAGCCTTTATGTTCACCGATGGGTAGCAGAAAACCTTCGGCGGCGCGGGTGGGGTCGGTGAGTGGTTTGCCTTGTCGGTCAATCATCCAGCCCTCGGGCATTTGCTCGCCGCGCTTGGCTTTGGCTTTGACCTTGCCGTAGGCCGCCACGGTGGTGGCCATGTCCAGCACCACCGGCGGCTCGTCGCCTGCGGGGATGCCAGCTGAGATTGGGTTGGTGGACAGCAGCATGTCCATACCGCCCCAGGGCGGCAGGTGGTTGGCGTTGCCTACGGCAAAGTACAGGCCCAGCATGTCGTGCTCCAGCGGCTTGCGCGAGTACAGCGAGGCAGGCCCGGCGTGGTTGCTGTTGCGGGTGCTAACCCAGGCCACGCCTGCGGTGCGCGCCTTGGCGATGGCGATTTCTACCGCCTTGGACACCACCAAATGCCCCATACCGTTGTCACCATCCACCACGGCCATGGCGGCGCGCTCATGCACTACGCTGATCTTGGGCGTAACGTTCAGGCCACCGGCCTTGATGCGCTTGAGGTACATCGGCAGGCGGATCACGCCGTGCCCGTCTGAGCCTTGCAGGTCGGCCTCGGCCATGAGCTGGGCCACTTGCTGGGCATCTGCATCGGGCAGGCCGTGTTTGACAAATGCGGCGTGGATGAAGTGGCGTAATGCGTCAAATTGGACGCGGGGGGAATGAGGGGATGAGATTGGCAAGATAGTGAAACGCTATAACAAATTTATATGCACGGACTGTAGGGCAGCGCCCATCCCACGTCCAATAGCAAATTAGCCCCCAGCCATACCAGTTTGCTATTGAGGCTTGTATTTTGTTAGTAAACATATATACTGTAATTATGTACAGTTTTATGTTGACCGTCAAAGCTCCTGTGGGCGTTGAAATCGCGGCTCGGTTAACGCCACAGTTGGGGTATTGAAATGCCAGTCCAAAGTCCAAAACCTGTGCCCGATGTGTTGGTCCCTGTCCATGCCATCAAAGGCCGCGGCAGTGCCAGCAGCATCGCACACCGCTTCTCGCGCGATGCGCGCGAGGGCTTTGACGATGGCTGGGGTACGGTAGACGACATGGCGATGCAACGTGATGCCAGCGCAGCGCCAGCCACGCAGATCATTTTGGAAGATGCCAAGTCCATCATCACCCGCAACGACTCGCCCGACGTTTACTTTGACTATTCCATCAACCCCTACCGGGGCTGCGAGCACGGCTGCATTTACTGCTATGCCCGGCCGACGCACAGTTATTTGGGCTATTCGCCGGGTTTGGATTTTGAGACCAAGATCATCGCCAAGCGCAATATTGCGGCGGTGCTGCGCAGCGAGCTGGCCAGCCCGTCGTACCGGCCGCAGTTGCTCAATATTGGATCTGCCACCGACTGTTATCAGCCCGCAGAGCGCGAACTGATGCTGACGCGCCAAGTGATTGACGTGATGCGCAGCACCCAGCATGCGTTTAGCCTGATCACCAAATCCAGCGGTGTGGAGCGGGATCTGGATTTGATTGCACCCATGGCGGCGCGCAACCTGGCGGCGGTGTATGTGACGATAACCACTTTGGACGCCAAGCTGGCCCGAATCATGGAGCCACGCGCCGCCGCGCCGCACCGCCGCCTGCGCACCATTGAAGCGTTGGCACGTGCAGGCGTGCCTGTGGGGGTCAGCGTGGCGCCACAAATTCCATTTATCAACGAGGACATGGAGAAGGTGCTGGAGGCCGCGTGGGCTGCCGGTGCGCGCAGCGCGTTTTACACGGTACTGCGCTTGCCGTGGGAACTCAACCCCTTGTTTAAAGAATGGCTTGACCAGCACTACCCGCAGCGCGCAGCGCGGGTGATGGCGCGCGTGCGCGAGATGCGCGGAGGTAATGACTATGACAGCGACTTTGCCACCCGTATGAAAGGCCACGGCCTGTGGGCCGAGCTGGTGCGCAGCCGGTTTGCGAAAGCAACCAATCGCCTAGGGTTTAACCGCCAGCGGGTGGAACTGGACCTGTTGGCCTTTCAACCACCCGGTGGTAAGCAAACCAGCCTGTTTTAGAAGCTTATTCGGCCACTAGCCCAATAGAACATAGCACAAAATGCTATTAAAAAAATAGCAAACAAAACGACATCTCGCGTTAGTCACCCATCACCACGCCCTCTTTCCGCGGATCAGCACCGCCAAAAAAACCGGATGGCGTGCGCTGGATGGCCTGCAAACCGCTGGTCATATTTTGCTCGCGTACCTCATGGCCGCGCTGTTTCAGCGCCTCCACCGTGCCCGCTGGAAAGCGTTTTTCTTCCAGCAGCGCGGGTGCTCCCAGCGCCGCACTGGTCAGGCCAAAGTTGGGCAGGTCAATGGCTTGCTGCGTGTTCAGGCCCCAGTTAAGCACGCCGTAAACGGTTTTGGCCGTGTAGTGGATGATCACGGCGCCGCCCGGGCTGCCGCCGCTCATCACCACTTGGCCCGTGGCTTTGTCAAAAACGAGGGTCGGGCTCATGGAGCTGCGGGGGCGTTTGCCGGGCTGCACGCGGTTGGCGGTGGGTTTGCCATCCGCGTCGTTAGGTGCAAAGTTAAAGTCGCTCAGCTCGTTGTTCAGCAAGAAGCCGCCAGCGCCAGCACCGGGGCTGGGGTTAACCATTTGCCGCGCGCCAAAGGCGTCCTCGATCGTGGTGGTCATCGACAGGGCGTTGCCATACCCGTCGATGATGCTGATGTGGCTGGTGCCGTATTCGGGCTGCTCGGCGGGCATGCCGTACGCGGTTTTTACGCCGCCAGGGTTACCCGGTTTGGCGGCCTTCATACTTTGCGCGCCAATCAGCTTGGCACGCTCGGCCAAGTAGTTGGGCGCCAGCAGGCTCATCCAGTTGCCGCCGGGGGCTTGCACAAAGTCGGGGTCTCCCACGTACTGGGCGCGGTCGGCAAAGGTGAGGCGCGAGGCCTCAAAGTAATAGTGCAGCCAGTCGGCGCTGGGGCCAACGGGCGCACCGGGGATGTCGCCTGGGCACGGCGTGGTAATGCAGTTAATAACACGCCCATCCGCTAAGCTGACAGGCTGCATGGTATGCGCAGGCGTGTTGCGCAGCAGACCCAGAATTTGCGCCACCGCAATGGCGCCCGAGCTGGGGGGCGGAAAACCGCAAATGGCGTAGTCTTTGCCGGTGGACGCCGTGTAGTCAGTACATATCGCTTCGCGTTTCTTGGGCTGGTAGCCTGCCATATCGGCCATGGTGAGCTGGCCCGGGTTGCCAGGGTGCCTTTGCACTTTGTCGACAATGGCTTGGGCAATAGCGCCCTCGTAAAAGGCCTTGCTGCCATCTGCGGCGATACGCTTGAGCACGTCGGCAAACCCTTGGTTGCGCAGGCTAAAGCCGACGTCGCGTGCCTCGCCATCGGGTTTGTAAAAGTAGGCGTTGGCAACGATGTCGTCTTTCAAGTATTTTTCGGCTTTCACCAGGGTGTTCAAGCGCGGGCTGACTTTGAAGCCGTCTTCGGCCAGCCGAATCGCCGGCTCAAACAGCTTGGCCCAAGGCAGCTTGCCGTGCTGCTTGTGCGCCGCTTCCAGCATGCGCACGGTGCCGGGCACGCCCACGCTGCGCCCGCCTACTACGGCTTCGTAAAAAGGCAGCGGCTTACCGTCCTTCATGAACAGGTTTTCGTCAACCGCCGCAGGGGCGGTTTCGCGGCCATCAAAAGCCTCGGTCGTTTTGCCGTTGTAGTGCAGCAAAAAGGCGCCCCCGCCAAGGCCGCTGCTTTGCGGCTCGACCAAGCTGAGCACCATCTGCCCCGCAATGGCGGCATCTACCGCGCTGCCACCGGCTTTGAGCACTTGGTAGCCTGCATCGGTGGCCAGCGGGTTGGCGGCGGCAACGGCAAACTTTTTGGTGGCCCAGCCAGTTTTCTCGGTAATGCCGGACGCACCCTCGGGCTGCTGAAATGGCGTGTAGCTGAAGGTGGATGGGGTGCTGGGGCTGCTAGCTGGGCCGGTGGCGCAAGCGGCCAGCACGGCGGCAAGGGCGATAACACTCAGGTGATGGCGCAACATGGCGTGTCCTTCAAGTACCAAACGAACAGCGGCACAGTCTAACGCGCTTGGCGCAGTTTGACACCCAAGCAAGGTTTACACGCAGGCCAAATTCTCTTCGTTGGTGCGGCGCACTTCGTCACTCACCTGCAGTTGCTCGCGCCGCACGATGTGGCCGCCTTCTATCCACAGCAGTTGGCCAGCATCAAGCTGCTGCCAATTCTCGTTGCGCGTCAGCGGCTGGGTGGCGATGATGCACAAGCGGTCGTTTGACGCGTTGGTCTGCGCAAAGTCCATGCTCAGGTCGGCGTCGACCAGCTGCGCGTTAGAAAACGGCCATTGGCGCACCAGGTACCACAGGCGGGTAGAGCAATGCGCAAACATGGCCTGACCGTTGGACAGAAGAAAGTTAAACACGCCGTGCTCGGCGGTGCTTTGGGTAACTTGGTGCAGCGCGTCAAACACACGGTCTAGCGAGCAGGGCTCGCGCGGGCTGATGGCGCGCAGGGTTTGCATTAGCTCGCAAAAAGCCAGCTCGCTGTCGGTGCTGCCTACGGGCAGGTAGTCACCGCTTAAAGTAGGTTTGTAGCCTTTAAGGTCGCCGTTGTGGGCAAACAGCCAGTGGCGGCCCCACAGCTCGCGGGTAAAGGGGTGGCAGTTTTCCAGACGCAGGGCGTCGCCTTGCGTGGCTTTGCGGATGTGGGCCACCACGTTGCGCGACTTGATGGGGTAGTTTTTGATGAGGTCGGCCACGGGGGATGCCGATGCCGGCTGGTTGTCCATGAACAGGCGGCAGGCTTTGTCTTCAAAAAAGCCCACACCGAAACCATCCCCGTGGTGGTCAGTCAGCCCGCCACGGGCCGCAAAGCCAGTGAACGAGAAGCGTAAATCCGCTGGATTGGCGGAATTCATACCAAGCAATTGACACATAGCACGATTGTAGATTCAATGCGCTACACATTTTGTAGTAACTTACTAAAAATGTAGGGAAATACCCCAAAACTGCACAGTTTTTGGTGCCGCAGTGCTGCGCTTAACGCAGCAACCCGCCCAAGCCAGTAGGCCGCGCAACGGTTGGCAGTGCCGTTGTAGTGCTGTTTTAGCGGTTAATGCCCCAAAATTTTGGACAAAAAGTCTTTGCTGCGGTCTGTCTTGGGGTGGTTGAAGAACTCTTCAGGTGTGTTTTGCTCAACGATCTGGCCTTGGCCCATAAAAATCACCCGGTCAGCCACGGCTTTGGCAAAGCCCATTTCGTGCGTGACGCACAGCATGGTCATACCGCCGTCGGCCAGGCCAATCATCACGTCCAGCACTTCTTTGATCATCTCGGGGTCGAGTGCCGAGGTGGGCTCGTCAAACAGCATAATCTTTGGAGTGAGGCACAGTGCGCGGGCAATGGCTACGCGCTGCTGCTGGCCGCCAGAAAGCTGCAGCGGATATTTTTGCGCCTGCTCGGCAATGCGCACCCGTTCCAGCTGGGCCATGGCACGCTCAATCGCTTCTTTCTTGGGCATGCCCGCCACCCAGGTGGGCGAGAGGGTTAAATTCTCTAGCACCGTGAGGTGCGGGAACAGGTTGAACTGCTGGAACACCATACCTACCTGGCGGCGCACCGCGTCGATGGCTTTGATGTCGTCACCCAGCACCGAGCCAGCAACGGTGAGGGTGCCTTCCTGGTATTCTTCCAACGCGTTAATGCAGCGGATCAAGGTGGATTTGCCCGAGCCCGAAGGTCCGCAGATGACCAGGCGCTCGCCCTGGGCGATAGTCAAGTCGATGTCGCGCAGCACGTGAAAGTTGTTGCCGTACCATTTGTTGACTTTGACAAATTGAATGATTGCTTCTGACATTTTGTTATTTCCTAAACTAATCTAATGTTTTCAGGTGCTGCACTGTCAGCGGGCCTTGCCAACCGACACTTGCTTTTCAATCCACAGGCTATAGCGCGACATGGCAAAGCAGCAGGTGAAGTAAATCGCCGCAATAAACAAATACGCTTCAATTTTGAAAGGCCGCCAGTTAGGGTCAGAGCCCACGGCCAGGCTAAGGGCGCCGGTTAGCTCGTACAGCGACACGATGGTGACCAACGAGGTGTCTTTGAAGAGCGAAATAAAGTTGTTCATGATGCTGGGTACCACCGTGCCCAGGGCTTGGGGCAGCACAATTTTGACCTGCGTTTGCCAGTATCCCAGGCCCAAACTGGCCGCGGCCTCGGTTTGGCCTTTGGGCAAAGACTGCAGGCCACCGCGAATGATCTCGGCCATGTAGGCCGCCGCAAACAGCGTGATACCGACGATGACCCGGATCAGCACGTCGGGTGATTTGCCAATGGGCATGAACAGCGGGAACATGAACGAGGCCATGAACAGTACCGAGATAAGCGGTACCCCGCGTATCAGCTCTACATAAATCACGCACAGGCTTTTGATGGCTGGCATATTGGAGCGCCTGCCCAAGGCCACGGCTACTGCGACGGGGAAGGCCAGCGTCATGGAGATCACCGTCAGCATGATGGTGAGCGGCAGGCCACCCCATTGGTCGGTAGGGACCTTGGCGAGGCCCAGCACGCCGCCGCTCATCAGCGTGAAAAATACAGCCAAGACGGCTGCCCACAGCAGCGCCAGCCATGGCTTCCAGAAGTAGCGGCTGCAACTGGCCACCACCAAGCCCAGCAGCAGCAGCGTGGCCACCACTGCGCGCCAGTGTTCTGCCTGCGGGTAGCGGCCTAACACGATCAAGCGCGCTTTCTCATGTACCACGCCCCAGCACGCGCCTATGCCTCGCGCGGCCTGACAGGTGTCGGGGTTGGCGGCGGTTACCGCGTGGAATACTCCCCAACTGAGCGCATGGTAGAGCGCCCACATCAGCAGGCCCAGTAGCAGCGCCGACAAAACGGTGTTGGGTACGCTGGAAAATAGATTGCTGCGAATCCAGGGCAGTAGCCCTTCCATCTTGATGGGGGCCGGTCGCGCAGGCGCAGAGACGAATACTGTGGTCATGGCGTGGCCTACCTTTCTTTGATAGCCGCGCGGGCATTAAACCAGTTCATAAAACCGGAGGTGACCAAGGAGGTGGTGAGGTATATCAGCATGATGAGGGAAATACACTCCACCGCGCGGCCGGTTTGGTTGAGCGAGGTGTTGGCAATGGACACCACATCGGGATAGCCCACTGCCACGGCGAGCGACGAGTTTTTTGTCAGGTTTAAAAACTGGTTGGTCATGGGCGGGATGATGACCCGTAGCGCTTGGGGCAGCACCACCAAGCGCATCGACTGCCCGCGCGAGAGGCCCAGCGACGCGCTGGCCTCGTGCTGGCCTAGCGACACCGATGCTATGCCGCCGCGCACCACCTCGGCTACAAAGGCCGAGGTGTAGAGCACCAGGCCCAACATCACCGCCATGTATTCTGGTGTCAACGCGCCGCCGCCCTCTACCTGCGTTTCGGTCAATTGCGGCACGTTCCATTGCCACGGCGCGCCGCCAGCCGCCCAGCCCAGCACGGCACCGCCCACGATCAACGCCAACGATACCCACAGCACTGGCTTGACGTGCCCCGTCAGGTCAAAGGCTTTGCGCGCGCGCGATGCGTAAACATACGACGCCACGCAGCCAGCCACCAAGCCAGCCAGTGCTAAAGCCAAACCCATCGACCACACCGGTGTGGGGAAAGACAGGCCGTTTTTGCTGACAAAAACCAGGTTGCCTGCGTTCCAGGCCTCGTTGATTTGCGGTAGATATTCGGTAAACAGCAAATACCACATCAGCAGCTGCAGTAGCACCGGTATATTGCGAAAACACTCCACATAGCCATAACACAAGCCGCGTACCAAGGCATTGCGTGAGAAGCGGCCAATGCCCAGCAGCGTGCCCAAGATGGTGGTCAGCACAATACCGATGATGGCAACGCGCAGGGTGTTTACCAGCCCCACTAAAAAAGCCTTCCAGTAGCCGTTGTTTGAGTCGTAGCCTATCCAGTCTTCGCCAATATCAAAGCCTGCCGGTTGCATTAAAAAATCAAAACCACTTTGAATGCCGCGCGCCTTCATGTTGCCCAAGGTGTTGCTTACCAGCAGCCACACTAAAAACACGATGGTGGAAATGGCCACCAGTTGGTAGACCACGCCGCGCGCTTGTTTGCTACGCCAAGAAAAACTGCTGCGCCGCGGCTTGGGCGCTGTGCGGGGCGCAATCATGGCATGAGGGGTAGGGGTATCGTGCATACAAGGCTCAAATAAAAACGGGCCGCATCGTGCGCATTGCTGCGTTGATGGGCCCGTTGGTCAAGGCAAAAAATGGGTAGTGATTAACGCACTGGGGGAGCGTACATCAAGCCGCCTTGGTTCCACAGGTTGTTGCTGCCGCGTGGCAATGCCAGCGGGGTTTTAAGGCCTACGTTGCGCTCAAAAATCTCGCCGTAGTTACCCACAGCCTTGATGGCGCGTACCAGCCAGTCTTTGTCCAGGCCCAGCAGCTTGCCGGTGTCTTCACCGCTGCCGGTCAGGCGGCCCACCACGGGGTCTTTGCTGTCTTTTTGCATGGCTTCCACGTTGGCTTTGGTCACGCCGTACTCTTCTGCTTCTACCAAGCCGTGGATCACCCACTTGGTGATCGCAAACCATTCATCGTCACCACGGCGCACCATCGGGCCTAGTGGTTCTTTGGAGATCAACTCTGGCAGGATGATGTGGTCAGCGGGGCTTTTGGCTTCGGTGTTGCGCACCGAGGCCAGGCCGGATGCGTCGGTGGTGTAGGCTTGGCAGCGGCCTGAGAAGTAAGCGGCGTTAACGGCTTCCTGCTTCTCAAACACTACGGGCTTCATGTTCAGGTTGTTGGCCTTGCTGTAGTCGGTCAGGTTTTTCTCGGTGGTGGTGCCAGACTGCACGCACACCGTAGCGCCCTTAAGCTGCTTGGCGCTTTTTACCTTGCTTTTGGTAGGCACCATAAAGCCCTGGCCGTCATAGTAGGTTACGGCGGTCATATGTAGGCCCAGCGATGCATCGCGGGTGAGGGTGAAGGTGGTGTTACGTGACAACACGTCGATTTCGCCAGACTGCAGAGCAGTAAAACGCTGTTGCGCGTTCAGCGGAACCCACTTGACTTTAGTGGCGTCACCCAAGACAGCCGCTGCGATGGCTTTACACACATCTACGTCCAGGCCAGTCCAGTTGCCGTTGCTGTCAGCACCCGAAAAACCAGCCACGCCCACGTTGACGCCGCAGACCACTTGGCCGCGGGCCTTGATAGCGTCCAGGGTTTTGCCAGCGTGCGCGGGCATGGCAGTAACGGCCAAGGTAGCAGCGGCTGCGGACAGCAGACCGAACTTTTTGATGTTCTTTAACATGGGTTTCTCCAAAATTACAAAAGTGTGAAATTCACTCGCAATGGCAGTCGCATAAAACGTACCAAGTACGCGATGGTAGCGCAGGCACGCAGTTATTGATGCAATGTTCCAGCGGCGATTGACTAGGAAAAACCCTTTAGCGGTCGTCTTTAGGTGCTGAGGCTAAATTTTCACTGGTTCTGTGCCCAGGTCTATTGCGGCACTAGAGGTTGGCCAATGGCTACTAAGTGCATAAAGTGTGGGCCCTTATAGTGCATGATGGATGCGCTTTTAGAACCGAAACGTTGGCCCGGTCCCAATGTAAATCGCGTGTAGGCGGTGGCAACTGCGGCCTCGTCTGCCGACTCCAGTAGTTCAACAAAAAACTCGCGTGAATATCGCGCGCGCATGGTTTGAAGTGCCCGTACCGTTAGCTCGCAGGCCGAATAGGTGTTGCCTTGCAGGCGGCTCAGGCTGGGTTGCAGCACCAGGCCCTGACGCGACATCCAGTGGCCAGCGTTAAGCAGGATGCGGCCATTACGGCGTTCGGCATGCTCGTAGGGGTAGAGCATCCATGTGCGCTCGCGCCAAGCCATTGCGAGCGGTGCGTCATCCAACCCACCCAGCTCACCAGACACAATAACCCGCCCTGCGCGCGGTGCAGCCGCTGCCTCTGTAAGTTGGCGTAGTGCGTTGGGGTTGAGCCACAGCACCAGTGCATCCTGTTCGGTCATCGCGCTACCCAAAGCTAGATCGGCTGGCAGGCCCACCGTGCGCTGCTCCAGCTTGGCGCGAATGCCCAACGCAAGCAGGTGTTTTTCTAACGCCCGAGCTGCCAGTAGCGCCGGTTCGCTGCCGTCTGTGCGCTGCACGATACGCTGCCAGCCACCAGGGGGGGCGGAGTCGGCAAATTGCTGCGCCAGTGCGGCCGCCTCTAGGCTGGTGCCGCGTGAAAAATAAAACGACCAATGCGACGCCTGTGTGTCGTCCACTGAGGCCGTGTTGGGCAGCACACAGGGCAGCGTGTTCTGCTCACAAAACTGGTGGATGGGGCTCCAGTTACCGCTGCTGGCACCGGACACCACAGCAAACACGGGCTGCCTGCGCTGGTAATGCGCTAACTCTTGCGGCCATAGTGCGGGATTGGCACCCAACTTCCACACATGGTGCTTCCAAGGCAATGCTGCGCCGGGCTGACCCGATGGGCGCGGGCTGCGCTCGGCCAGGCAGCCGGAAATAATCGACAAGGTGGCATCGCGCGCAGCAGGTGGCGCATCGGCTGTCACGACGGTGGCCAGGTGCAGGGCCCGCCCGTCTACGCCGACTGCCTGGCCCACCGACAAAGTGTCCAAATATGCCCATAGCTGAGCGAGCGAACTGCTATCTAGCGCATAGCGGGGCATCAAGTAGCCCATGGGGGTACCAGAGGGGTGTACGCCTTCGACCATGGCCTGCGCGAAACTCTGTGCGCTGTAGGCAGCCCGCGTATGCGCTGGGTGCTCGCTTCGGGAGATGTTGGTATTACTGCGGCCTGCGCGAGGGGCAGAGCGCTGGCCGGGCGCGCGCAAAATAGAGCCAACGATGGGGGGAATAAGTTGGTTACCCTCGGCTCCGCCCAGGCCGCTGGCCCGGTGACAGTGGATACAGGCCGCCTGCGCACCCGCCACACGCACGCCGTCGCTGCGCACGCCGCGCAGAGGGCCGCCGTTGGCCAGCATGCCGCTTTTGTAAATAACCTCACCCAACTGCGCCGCGCTTAGCGCTGTGCCTTGCGATTGCGCCCAGCCGGGCAGGCTAAGCAGTGTGAGCGCCAGCATGGCAAGGCCGCAACCCGTGCGCTTGCCAGCGCGTCTCATAGCGTGGGTGCCATGACTTGCGCCTCTTTGATCAAACGCTCGGGTGATGCAAAGCCATCTAGCCGCACCCACTGCTGCGCGCCACGCGCACGTACAAAGGTGACTGGCGTGTGGCCCATCTTGTCGGGACGGTAGACATTGAACGCGCGTTGGATCGCGTCGACAGCGTCTTGGCTGCCAGTATGAAAAGTCCACTGGGAGCCAGCTCCCAAGCGGTTTGCATAATCCGTAAGTCGCGCAGGGCTGTCCTGGCTGGGGTCGATGGACACCGAGATCATCTGTACCTGCCCAGCGTTGGCCCCCAAGCGCTCTTGCGCGGCCGCAAACACCTGCGCCATGGGCAGGCAGATGCTGGTGCAACTGGTAAACACAAAGTTCAGCAGCACCGGGCGAACATCGTCCAGGGCACTGTGAAAGGCGACCAGCTTGCCGTTGTGTTGCTGCACCTTGACCGACGGCAGCCGCACATGCACGGTGCTGCGCGAGAGGCCAGCGCTGGCGGCAGGGCCCGTTGCATTGCTGGGCGCGCTGGGCACTACATCGTGTTGGCCCTGGTGTGCCCAGACGCTGGAATGGCTCAGCGCAGCAAAGCACAGCGATAACACCAAGTACGGCAAGCGTACAGGCATGCGGGAGTTGGATTTCATGGAGCGTCTCCTTGGCATGGGCTGTGTTCAGGTCACGATAAAGCGGCGCATCATTTCATGGTCTTCGTGTGACAGGATATGGCAATGCCATACACACTCACCCGGGCGCGCAAACTTGACCAAAATGCGGGTGACCTCGCCGGGGTAGGCGATGACGGTATCTTTGCGACCAGCTTCGTTGGGTTCGGCCGTGCGCGCAGCGCCCGCCAAGGCGATGTTGGTGAGGTAGCCGCCCAGGGTTGTGCCGCCCGCGCCCATGGGCTTGTCCACAATGGTGCCAGTGAAAGGCTGGCGGTTGAGGATGCGAAAGTCCACAAGGTGCAGGTGTACCGGGTGGGCATCTACGGTGGTGTTGTGCAGCTCCCATACTTCGGTGCTACCCGCTGACATTGTCTCGGTGACGGGATCAGAGTAGAAGAAGGTGCCAAAGGCCGGGTTGTCCGGATTGCCCGCTGCGGGGTTGACGGTGCCCAGCATGGTTTGCAGGCGGCCTAGCGGGTCAGTGCCCTCGTACAGCATGAGTTTGCGCACAGGCGCGCCCGCCGCGGCAGGAGCCGGCAGCATACCGAGTATGGGGCGCAGGAAGGCGGGCAACACAGGCTGGGGCAGGGCGGCGTTAAGGGGCAGTGTGACGCTGAAGGCCATGATCTTGCCCGCAGTCAGCGGGTCGACCGGATCACCATCGGGGAAGGGGCCGTTGGCTGTGTTGCTGACCTTGATGATCTGGTTGGCTAAGCCCGCAAAACTGACGACGATGTCCGCGCGCTCACCCGGTGCGACCAGCAGGTGGGTCAGTGGCACAGGGGCGTCCATCATGCCCAGCTCAGTGCCCACTTGGTGGAAGGCCAGCGCTACGCCATTGGCCTGCATAAATCGTAAATCGTAGAAGCGAGAGTCCGAGGCGTTGAGCACGCGCAGCCGGTAGGCGCGGGGCTCCACAACGCATTGCGGCCAAGGTACGCCGTTGACCAAAATAAAGTCGCCAAAAAACTCCGGCAAATGCGTGATGGCCGGTGCGTTGGGGTAGGCCACTGGATCGGATGAGGGGTAGAAGATTTTGCCAGTAGCGTCGAACATACGGTCCTGGATAACCAGTGGCAGCTCGTGCGCTGGCTGGGGCAGCATGTTGCGGGCTATCAAATAATCCTCGTTCGCATCGCGGATCAGGTAGTTGCCTGCCAGCCCCATGCTGACGTTGAGCCGCGTGACGCCCAGTGCATGGTCGTGGAACCACAGGTGCCCCGCCTCCTGCGTATTGTTAAACGTGTACGGTGTGCTGTACAGGCGACCACGAAAGTCTGCGGTGCCGTCGCGGTTGGCATCGGGTGTAAACCAGGCATCTGGCAGGCCGTCTGCTCCGGCGTCGGTAGAGGCACCACCATGGCGGTGGGCCACCAGCGGCACAGGAGCCTGGCCACCCAAATTGCCGGGGTTCGCCCACATCAACGTGGTGTCAATGGGCAGGCGGTGCGCCAGCGGCGCGCCGTTGCCATTGAGCAGTTGATTGGTGTAGCTGACCTGGATGGTGGAGCCCGAGCGCACAGAGAACGTCCGCGCGGGTGAGGTAGGTGGCTGCATGGCCGTGCCATAGCCCCATAAAACCGTCGTCAATGCCTTGCCTTTGGTGTTGACCAGACCAATCTCAGACTTGAACTCCTTGATCTGTAGATCGTATTTTGACCCGATGAATCCATTGGGTATAAAACGGTTAATCAGGCTCAAGGGATTTGGCAGAGGCCGTGTGAATTTGGGGTGCAAAGCCGCATCCAGCAAAGCCACGGCTGTGCCGGGAGCAGGCAGGGTTGTTGGTCCCGCAGCGGGGGCAATTGTGGGCAAGCTGACCAGGGGGTTCACCAGTGACCCAAAGAATGGGCCAAGTGTCTGGGCTTTGGCTTTGATTGGGGGCAATGCCGTAGACCCCAACGCCAGCGCGCCTGCAAAAAGCGCGCGGCGACGGGTGGGGTCGGGTGTGCCGCAAGCGAGGTTGCCGGTAGTGCTGGATGTCATGGTTTGCTCCCGAAAATTGGGTTGTGTGTAAACGTAATGTCGCGCTTGTGGAGGGCTGGTGCAATACCGCATTTGGGTACCCACTATGGATGAGTTAAGCCCTTTTAAGAGCGAAGAAATGCCACCGTGGCAAAGTCATTACGGGCGATAATTTTCTTCTGTGGACGGTCATTTTTCATGGGATTTTTTCCCGAAAATAAGTAGTGGGCGCGCAGTTTTGACTTGCGTTATATCTATAAGTAATAAATGAAACAATATGTTATATTAATTGAGTTATTTTTAATTACTTTCACGCCAACTCGTACAGAAAAATTCGTTTATGAAACCTTATGAAGTACAAGCTATTGAGCGCGCCACCGTGGCCGCGGTGTCGCCCGAGGCGGTGGGAGAACTGCCAGGCTGGCTACTGCCGTTTGACCACGGCACGATAGGTCGCGCCAAAAGTGCCGTGCCTTTGCAGCACATGGCTGACCACGCCTGTGGCGCGCTGGTGCAGACCATAGAGCAACGCTACGCTGCGCGTGGCTTGCAGGCCAGTTTTCGCCTGCCCGATGTGGACAGCTTTGATACCATGTGCAATGCGTTGCTAAGCCAGGGTTACCGCCCCGAACAGCCTACCTTGGTACAACTGGGTACGGCAACGGCCATGCGCGCAGTTACCAGCCAAGCCCGCGCGGAGGTAGTCGGCGCGCCCGATGCCGCGTGGGCAGCGGTATTTTTGGGCGAGGGTTTTGACCCGGTAGATGGTGCGAGCCGGGTAAAAAACTTAAGCAAAACGCCGGGCTCGGTCTATGCCAGTGTGCGCGAGGCGGGGCGCACGGTAGCCGCCGGTGCAGGCGCCTTTGGCCACGGCTGGGCCAGCGTGCACGGCATGCGCACCGCCGCCACGCACCGAGGCCAGGGGTTGGCCGGGCGCGTACTGGCAGGGTTGGCCGAGGCCGCTGCGCAGCGCGGCATTGACCAAGTGTTTTTACAGGTGGAAGAGGGCAACGCTGCAGCACGGGCGCTGTACCAACGAGCGGGCTTTCAAACAGCATGGAAGTACCTTTACTGGCGCTTGCCGCCAGCCAAAGGTTGCGCAGGCGACGGTTGCTAGGAAGCGCCGCCGCCTGTCCGCCCTGCACGGCCTACCACCACCCGCGCATGGCGCGCAAAGCTGATGTAGGCACTGGCCCAGTCCAGCAGCACCACAAAGCGGTTGCGAAAAGCGATGAGGAAGTAGATGTGGGCAAACAGCCAGAACAGCCAGGCAAAGTAGCCGCTGAACTTGAAGTGCCCCAGCGGCGAGGCCAGGTCTACCACGGCGGCGTTGCGGCCAATGGTGGCCAGGTTGCCGTAGTCCATGTAGCGGAAGGCTAGCGTGGGCTGGCCTTGCATGTGGCGCACGATGTTGGCCGCTGCGCAGCGGCCCATTTGCTTGGCCGCGGGCGACACGCCGGGCACAGCGGTTTGCAGGCCTTTATGGTGGCTCATGGCGGCGGCCATGTCGCCTATGACGGTGATGTTGGCAAAGCCGGGCACGGTTAAATCCGCGGCCACCACCACACGGCCCGCGCGGTCGATGGGGCAGCCAGTGCTGGCGGCCAGTTGTTTGCCCAGGGGCGATGCGGCTACGCCCGCCGCCCAGACCACGGTTTTGCTGGGGATGCGCTGGCTGCTTGCCGTCGCAGCGGGCGCGCCTGTGCCTGCTTTGCCGTCCATGCTGTCGGCCGTTATACCATCGGCATCAATGCCTGTTACCTTGCAGTTCAGCATGACCTGCACGCTCAGTTTTTGCAGCTGCTTTAGGGCTTTATCGCTCAGGTCGGGCGGCATTGCCTGCAGCACGCGCGGCCCGCCTTCTACCAGCAGCACGCGGGCGCTGGCGGGGTTGATGCGGCGAAACTCGCCAGGCAAGGTGTGGTGCGCTATCTCGGCCAGGGTGCCAGCCATCTCCACGCCGGTGGGGCCAGCGCCTATCACCACGAAGGTTAGCAACGCGCTTTGCAGGGCAGGATCGGGCTCGCGCTCGGCGGCTTCAAAGGCAAACAAAATGCGCTGGCGCAGCACCATCGCGTCTGCCAGGGTCTTCAGGCCCGGGGCATGCTGCTCCCAGGCATCGTTGCCAAAATAGCTGTGGGTAGCGCCTGCAGCCAAGATCAAATGGTCGTAGTGGATCGTGATGGGCCGGGCCTCAGCACTCTCTAGCCGAATGGTTTGCGCGGTAGCGTCTATCGCCGTCACGTCGCCCAGCAGCGTGGTGACGTTGCGCTGTTTGCGAAAAAGGTTGCGTATGGGCGCCGCAATGGCGGGTGCGGCCAGCCCTGCGGTGGCCACTTGGTACAGCAGCGGCTGAAACAGGTGGTGGTTACTGCGGTCTATCAGCGTAATGTCTACATTGGCGGTACGCAGCGCTTTGGCGGCTTCTAATCCCCCAAACCCGCAACCGATGATGACGATGTGTTTAGTCTGCGTGGTGCCCATAGCGGTATTATGGGCAAATATTCTGTAGGTTTTACCATGCGCCTTTCCGTCTTAGACCAATCCATCTCCGCCGCTGGCCGCCCGCAGGCCGATAGCATTCGCCAAACCCTGGCGCTGGCGCAGCACTGCGAGGCGCTGGGCTACCACCGCTTTTGGGTGAGTGAGCACCACAGCCACCCCAGCATTGTGGGCACCGCGCCCGAGGTGCTGATGGCCGCCATTGCCGCGCGCACCCAGCGCATACGCATTGGCAGTGCGGGGGTGATGCTGCCGCACTACGCGCCGCTCAAGGTGGCCGAGCAGTTTCGGGTGCTGGACGCGCTAGCCCCTGGCCGTATTGACTTGGGCGTAGGCCGCGCACCCGGTAGCGACCAACGCACCTCGGCACTGCTGAACCCCAACCAACGCGCCTCCGAGAACTTTCCCCAGCAAGTGATGGAGCTGCAAGCCTGGGTGCAAGAGGGCGCTGATCTGCCCGAAGGCGCCAAGGTAGACGGCCTGCCCGTGGGCCACCCCGGCTACGGCGTGCACGCCTACCCGCAGGGCAGCACCGCGCCCGCTGTGTGGATGCTGGGCAGCAGCAACTACGGCGCGCAACTGGCCGCGCACCTGGGCTTGCCCTATGCCTTTGCCCACTTCATCACCGACGGGCAGGGCGCAGGCGAAGCGCTGGACATCTACCGCAGCAGTTTCAAACCCAGCGCCATCACCCCCAAACCCCACGCCGCTATTTGCGTGTGGGCACTGGCTGCAGACACCGAAGAGCAGGCCTGGCAGATGTTCAAACCCCGCGAGCGCTGGAAGATGGACCGCAACCTGGGCCACATCGGCGCACTGCTGGCGCAAGAGCAGGCCGACCGCGACTACAGCGCCGCTGAAATCCCGCGTCTCAACGCGCTGCGCAAAGATGCACTGGTGGGCACTGGGGCCCAGGTGGCCGACAAGCTGCGCGCCCTGGGCGCCGCGCTGGGGGTAGACGAAATAGCCGTGATCACCTGGACACACGACGCCGCCGCGCAAAAACGCTCCTACGAGCTGCTGGCGCAAGAATTAATAGGTAAATAGACCAAAAGCCCAATAGAGCAGGGCACAAGGTGCTATAAAAATAATAGTAATAACTAGAACCCATTATGCGATCCATCCACGTTGAATCTCACCGCGCCCACCGTATCGGCTGGCTGCGTGCCTCGGTGCTGGGGGCTAACGATGGCGTAGTGTCGGTGGCCAGCTTGGTGGTGGGCATAGCGGCCAGCGGCGCCACGCAGCAAACTATTTTGCTCACCGGCATTGCGGGATTGGTGGCGGGTGCCATGTCGATGGCGGCGGGTGAATATGTGTCGGTGCAGTCCCAGGCCGACACGGAAGACGCCGACCTGCACCGCGAGCGCGCCGAGCTGGCGGCCGACCCTGCGCATGAGCTGGAAGAGCTAGCCGCCATTTACAAAGGCCGTGGACTTGACGAATTACTAGCCTACCAAGTGGCTGAAAAGCTGATGGCCGTTGACCCGATAGCTGCGCATGCCAGAGACGAGCTGGGCATTACCGACACCCTGCGCGCCAAACCCGTTCAAGCCGCACTGGCGTCTGCTGCTGCGTTTTCGGTAGGCGCTGTGTTCCCCATTGCAGCCGTGGTGTTGGCACCCGCTGCCTGGGTAAGCCAAGCCGCCACGGCCACCACGCTGGTCGTCTTGGCCGTGCTGGGGGCCATGGCCGCCTATGCGGGAGGTGCGCCTTTGCTCAAGGGTGCCGTGCGTGTGGTGTTTTGGGGCGCGCTGGCGATGGGCATTACTGCGGGGGTAGGGCGACTGTTTGGGGCGAGCGTGTAGGGTGTACAACGAAACATCTTTGCAATCGTTTGAGGAACCGCCAAAAATGCCGATGACATGAGGGAATAGCCGTATGCAGTGGTTGCGCTTTTCGCGTTACATTGTAAAAAATAACGCAAGACAACACTATGCAAAACCTCAGCGCCTCCATTACCCCCGTTGCAGACTCCATCCAGCGCCTTAGCCCCCAGTGCGGCTGCGACACCCCGCGCCGAGGCTTTTTGAGCAGCATGTTGGCCCTGGGTGCCAGCGCCGCCCTGCCAGGCTGCGCCGCGCCCGGTGCTGCCAGCGCCATGCAAAACCGTATTGACACCCACCACCACCTGTTCTCCCCCGCCTACGTGGCCGAGCTGGCCAAGGTCAACCAGGCGCCGCCCATCGTGCGCAACTGGTCGGTGGCGCGCACGCTGGACGACATGAACAAAGCGGGCGTAGCCAGCTCCATCCTGTCAGTCACCACGCCGCAAGTGGGCTTTACCGATGCCGCTAACGCCGCGCGCATCGCCCGCGAAAGCAATGAATGGACCGCGCGCCTGGCGCAGGACAACAAGGGCCGTTTTGGGTCGTTCGCCATGCTGCCCATGCAGACGACGGACGGCGCGCTGCGTGAGCTGGCCTATGCCCTGGACGTGCTCAAGGCCGACGGCATTGGCCTGCTAACCAGCTACGAAGACAAATGGCTGGGTCACCCCAGCTTTGCACCCGTAATGGACGAGCTGAACCGCCGCAAAGCTGTGCTCTACACCCACCCCACTGCCGCCGCGTGCTGCCGCAATTTGCAGAGCGAGATACCCACCACCGTCATCGAGTTTGGCACCGACACCACCCGCACCATCACCGACATCGTCTTCTCCGGCACTGCCGCGCGTTGCCCGGACATCAGCTTTATCTTCTCGCACGCAGGTGGCACCTTGCCCTTCCTCACCGAGCGCTTGACAAAGCTGCCGATACAAGACCCCAAGCTGGCGCCACGCGTACCCAAAGGTGTGTTGCATGAGCTGAAACGTTTTTATTACGACACGGCCTGGTCTGCGCACCCGATGGCCCTTTCGTCACTCACCAAGCTGGTCGATGTGTCGCAGATTTTGTTTGGTTCGGACTACCCTTACCGCACTGGGGAGGACAACGTCAAGGGGTTGATCGACTATGGTTTTTCTAGTGCTGACTTGCGTGCGATTGGACGGGAGAACGCGCTGAGGTTGTTGCCGCGTTGGAAGGCTTGAGTCAGTCACAAGCGCCGGTTGCCCTGGCCCGTGCAACCGGCGCTTGTGACGAGACCATTTGACAACCAACCATGTTTGCAAGACGCTGTAGGCGGTGCATTCAGCGCAGCGGCATAAAGGAGGAGGCGGCGGCCATAGGCCGCCCCGGGGGACAGCCGCGGAGCCAATACTGTTCTATTAGAGTAATTTCCGTCACAATAC
>JAYUHM010000152.1:0-1647 GCA_043766985.1 Polaromonas sp. | reverse complement strand
TTTCTGCCAGCGCCACATCCCAGGGCGTCGCGCGGGTGTGCATGCGGCTGTGCCACTTGCTGTCGTCCACCGCATACGGCGTTTCAAAATGCGGCAGCATTTCTATCATTTCTTTGGCGGCCGGGATGAAGAAGCCAACCAAACGCAGCATCCCCCGGCCCGCGCTTGTCAGTTTGAAGGGTTTGTGCAGCAGCGCGGCGGTTTGCGCAGCCGCTTCACGCGCCGTGCACGTGATGCTGTTTGGTACATGCCAAACCTCGCCCCAGCCCATGCCATCCACCCCCAATTCCACCAAGGCATTGCCAAAATCTGGCACATAGGTGAAGGTGTGCGGCATGTCGGGGTTGCCAAACCACTGCACGGTTTTACCGGCGATCAGCTGTGGAAAGAAACGGTTGCCCAGCATGGCGTTGTCCACGCTAGGGCCAAAAAAGTCAGACGCGCGGGCGATGGCGGTTTTGACTTTGCCGTCGCGGTGCGCTTGCAGCACCAGCTCGGCGATGCGGGCGCGAACCACGCCTTTGCGAGTGGCGGGTTGCAACAGGGTGGTCTCTAGCAAGGGCGTGTTGGGCGACTCCTGGTACATATAGAGGTTGTCGGCAAACACCATCGCGCTGCCCGTGGCAGCGCAGGCTTGCAGCACGTTGGTCATCATCGCGTCAAACTCCTGCGCCCAACGGTGGTAGGCGGGCATGGCGCACATGTAGACGACGGCGGAGCCTGTGAAGGCTTGGGTGAGTTGCGTCACATCGGTGATGTCGGCGGCAAGCACTTCCAAGCCTGCTTGTTTGGGAAACGTACCCGAGCGATGCACGACACGCACCGGCAGGCCGCGAGCCAGCAGAGCGGTGACAGCGGCTTTGGCGACGGGACCTGCGCCTAGAACAGTGTGGGTGGTGTTCGGGATGTTCATCTTGGGTGGTTTTGAAGTAGTGATGCTGGGATTGTCAAAGTTTCCCAGTTAATACACAATTGGCTATCTCGGTACACCAGCTATGCATAGTTGAATATCTTAAAACGTGTGAATTTACCCAAAATCAGCCCATGACACCGCAATTCGACTGGCATTTGATCCGCTCCTTCCTTGCCGCGCTGGATGCGGGCAGTTTGTTGGGCGCGGCCAAGGTGCTCAAGAACAGCCAGCCCACGGTGGGGCGGCATGTGGCGGAGTTGGAATCGCAGCTCGGCGTGGTGCTGTTTGAGCGCACGGGGCGCGGGCTGCAACCCACGGCGGTGGCGCTGAGCTTGGCGGAGTCGGCGCGTGCCATGGAATCGGGCGCGCTGCAGCTGAGCCGGCGACTCTCCAGCGCGCAGGCGCAGGTGCAGGGCACGGTGCGCATCACCGCCAGCCAGCCCGTGGCGAACTATTTGCTGCCGCCAATTTTGTCGTGCATGCGCGAGGCGCTGCCGGAGATCCAGATTGAATTGGTCTCCAGCAACACCGTCAGCAACCTGCTGCGCCGCGAGGCGGACATCGCTGTGCGCATGGTGCAGCCGGAGCAAGGCACGCTGACCGCTAAAAAGCTGGGGAGTGTGGGCGTGGGCGTCTATGCCCACAAAAGCTATATCGCTAAGCACGGTGCTCCGCAGCAGCCGGAAGATTTGATTCACCATGCGCTGATAGGCTATGACGCTGACGACACCATG
>JAYUHM010000151.1:0-1652 GCA_043766985.1 Polaromonas sp. | reverse complement strand
CTACGTGTGCGCGGCGATTGCCAAGGTCATGTGAAAGCCTTCCGGAGCCCCTCCAGGAAGCCTTCTAGGCGATTGCAGGAGCTGTTTTTAAAGCAAATCAGCTCCTAGCCCAGGTATTCATTGCCTGAGTAGCTATTTATTCAATAGCAAACCTTACGGGCTAGCCCCATATCATCGATCGCATCGAGATCGACCCACCCTGAAAGCTGGTGTTAAAAAATCGCACCGGCTCCTTTGCATCGACCGCGCCGGCGGCGTACAGCAGCGGCAGATAGTGCTCATACGTCGGGTGGGCCATGGTGGCCAGGCTGCCGAGTTTCTGGAAGTTTTGCAGCGCCGCCAGGTTGCCCTGCTGAACATAGCCGCCCACAGTCTGATCAAACTCCAGAGCCCAGTCATAGGCCTGGCTGCCACTGGCACCGCGCTGCATTTGCCGAAGGTTGTGCACCACGTTGCCGCTGGCCACGATCAGCACGCCGCGCTCGCGCAGGCTTTTGAGCTGTTGGGCCAGCGCGTAGTGCTCGCTTGGCGCGCGGCCATAGTCCATGCTGAGCTGAATCACTGGGATGTCGGCATCGGGAAACATCGGCTTGAGCACCGACCACGTGCCATGGTCCAGACCCCACTGGTTCCCATCCAGCCCCAGCGGGAGTGAGCCACGCTGGCGCACCAGTTGGCTGATGGCCCCTGCCGCTGCCACATCGCCAGGCGCAGGGTATTGCTGGTCAAACAGTTCCTGCGGAAAGCCGCCGAAGTCATGGATGGTTTTGGGCTGTTGCATCGCGGTCAGCCACCAACCTTCGGTCAACCAATGGGCCGAAATACACAAAATCAGCTGCGGTCTCGCCATCTTGCTGCCGAACTCGGCTCCCAGGGCCTGCCAGCTTTGGAAGTAGGGATTGCCTGGCAAAGCGTTCATCGGGCTGCCGTGGCCCAGAAACAGCACCGGCATGCGGTCTGATTTTTTCAGCGCTGCGACACGGTTCAGTGCGGCGGGGTCCAGGGTTGTCGGCATGGTGGGACTTTCTCAGAAGAATGTTGGCAACGGCATGGAAAACAGAGGGCGTCAGCAAGGTCAGAAGCGCTTTAACTGGTAGTTGTCCTAGGGCTTGCAAGGGCGAGCCCTGTTATATTGCTGCACTGCACCATAAAATTGATTTTTAACGCGACTTTGCCCACTTTTCAAAAGGTTTTCCCATGCTGTATCAACTTTATGAAACCCAGCGCTCGTTGATGGAGCCTTTTGTAGACCTGGCGCAAGCCGCCGCCAAAATATTTGGTAAAGACGATTCGCCCCTGGCGCAAATTCCCTTTGTTCAGCGCGTCTCAGCCGGCTATGACCTGCTTTACCGCCTGGGCAAGGACTACGAAAAGCCAGTGTTCGGAATTCACACAGTCGACGTGGACGGCGTTGAAGTCGCCATTCATGAGCGCATCGAGATCGACAAGCCGTTTTGCGAGCTGCGCCGTTTCAAACGCTTCTCAGACGATGTCACCACACTGGCCAAGCTCAAGGGCCAGCCCGCTGTGCTGATTGTCGCGCCGCTGTCGGGCCACTACGCCACGCTGCTGCGCGACACCGTCAAAACCATGCTCAAAGACCACAAGGTCTACATCACCGACTGGAAAAACGCCCGCACCGTGCCGCTGTC
>JAYUHM010000150.1:0-1660 GCA_043766985.1 Polaromonas sp. | reverse complement strand
TAAGTGACTTTGGCGCAATGTCTAGATTACGACTGACTTCTGCTAACGTTAAATCTTGCTGTTTAAATAAGCGAACAGCTTCTTTTTTAAATTCTTCGGTAAAAATACGACGTGGTACGCGTTTCATGTAATCTCCTAACAAGTTGATAAAATAACATCAACTTGCCCGACTACAAAACTAGACCTCACTCATGATCAGCCATTGGAACTGGGTAACAAGCGTGCTGCCCGCATTGCGGCTGCTGATAGTCGCTATGACACCGCTACGACAGACCTTGAGGCTAAAAAAGCCGACATACATGCTGATGTTGTGGCCGCTTTTTACGAGGTCCTTGCGGCCCAGGAAAGGCAAAAGTTGGCCCAGTCATCGCTGGATATTGCCCGTCAGGCGCGGGAAGCTGCTACCAAGCGCGTCCAAGCCGGAAAAATATCCCCTGTTGAAGAGACCAAATCGATGTCCATGGTGCGTCTATCCGTTTAGAGCGAGCGTGACTTGAGCCACGCCGCGCTGATCAAGGCCACCAAGGCAGCCATTCCAAAGGCCAGACCAGGGCCTGCCACAGACCACAGGAGCCCGAAGAGCAGTCCAGACGGGATTGCCGCTACACCGGTGACCATGTAATACCACCCAAAGGCAGTCCCTTTTTCTGCCTCGGGCGCCAATTCACTCACCAGCGATCGCTCCACGCCTTCACTGATGCCGCTGAGCAGCCCATAGACGCTCACTGCTATCCACAATGCTGTTCCGGTGCCTGCCACGGCCAGGCCCGCATAGCCTACGGCAAGACTGATCCAATTGAACAGCGTGAGCGAGCGTTTGGACATTCGGTCAGCCAGTGGTGCGCCGAGGTATGCCGTGAGCGTCTGCAAGGCTGCCAGCCACGCCCAAAGCAGTAGCAAGGTCACCGTCTGCATGCCCAACTCGTGGCCGCGCAAAATAATGAAAGCTTCCGATGCCTTGGCGAAACAGAACAAGGCAAGCACTTGAAGATAGTGCTGCAGAGGTGGCGGAACAGCTTGCCATGAAAGCGGCGGGCGTGCGGCAGATGCAGATGCTTTGGCTGACGCGATGCGGGCAGGCACCGGTAGCAGCATCAGTACGATCAACACCACAACGCCTGGTATTGCCGAAAGCGCAATGACCTGCGTAATACCCAGCCCTGTCCAGCTCAATGCGGCTGCAGCCAACAGAGTGCCTACTACAGCGCCCGCATAGTCCATCGCCCGATTCAAACCATACATCTGACCCCTTTGTTCGGACGGGGTAGCGTCGGCCAGGATGGCGTCGCGGGGCGCACCACGAATGCCTTTGCCCAAACGGTCGGCGCTTCGCAGTGCGGCAACCGCCACCCAGGAGCCGGCCAAGGCAATCAGTGGACGCGACAGTGCTGCGAGTCCGTAACCAAGCACCACCATCGGTTTGCGCTGCTGCGGCTTGACATCAGCACGCCGCCCAGCCCAAAGCTTGAGCATTGCAGCTACTGCATCGGCAAGGCCTTCAACCAGGCCCAACACAATCGGGCCCGCCGCTAACACGCTGGCCAACAAAATGGGAATGAGCGGGGCCACCATTTGCGCAGAGACTTCATTTAAAAAGCTCACTGCAGCAAACATCAACACAGGTTTGGGCATTCGCATCACATCAATCCTGAGCCGATTG
>JAYUHM010000149.1:0-4697 GCA_043766985.1 Polaromonas sp. | reverse complement strand
TTCCTGAACTATGTGGTGGCCAAAATCACACGCCCTTTGCCGCCATGGATACCGCCTGCGCAACTTATGGGCGCTGGGTAACTGCCGGATTTAGGTTGAACCGTCTGTACGCTGCTGGCCATTTGACGGTGCCAAATAAGCCACCCCTCTAGCGCAGCGATGGAGTCGTCAAGATCAAAACCAAATGTGCTCATCCACGACCGGATGGCGTCTTCGGGTTTGCGGACGGTGCAAATACATGGAATTTCAGCCAAGCGAATGAGTTCTGACGTCAACGGGTCTGGCCCGTGCGTTTTTAGCAGTAAGTGCTTTGCCGAACCCGCTGCAGCCACGGCTTGTTCGATGGAGTTACCTGAAAACGTAGCCACCTCGCCGGTTTTGGCCAGTAGCTCGCGGGCGATGTTAAAAGAAAATGTGGACCCGCTGCGCACCATGCCTGCGATGACTACTAGCATTTAAGTTTCCCCTGTGATTGCAAATAATTCAGCACCGCACTGGCACATTCCTCTAACGACGAGTTGGATGTGTCAATAACTAGCTGTGGATGGGTTGGCGCTTCGTAGGGCGAGGATATGCCGGTAAAGTTGGCTATATGGCCCGCCCTGGCCTTTTCGTACAGGCCTTTGGTGTCTCGCTCTTCACATATTTCTAATGAGGCGTTGCAGTAAATTTCGATGAAATCGTCAGCTGGCAGCAGCGCCCTAACTTTTTCTCGGTCTTCTCGCAAAGGTGATATGAATGCCGCCAGCACAATGACGCCGCTGTCCACAAAAAGTTTGCAGACCTCGCCAACACGCCTGATATTTTCATGCCGGTCTTGGATAGAAAAGCCAAGATCGTTGCACAGGCCGTGGCGCATGTTGTCGCCGTCCAGATTGGTAGTGCGATGGCCTTTTTCAAGCAAGCATAGCTCCAAGTATTGCGACAAAGTAGACTTGCCAGCACCCGAAAGGCCCGTAAACCACAGCACAAAGCTTTTATGCTGATTAGCTACTTCTCGCATGCGCCGATCTACCAGGGGGCGATGCAAGGCAAGATCAACGGTAATAGAGGTTGGTTTCATTTTTAAATATTTGGTTGCATATATTCTAATTTGCCAATTTGAAGATTTGGCAAACAAGACATCACATGTCCGAAAACGGCGAGTATTGACCGCCCAAGCGCGTATCATTCCCCGCATGACGCCCAATGCTGACAACGCCTCTGATAACGCTTTAAACAACGCGTATTACCAAGCGATGCTCACGCACGACGCGCGCTTTGACGGCTGCTTTTTTACCGGCGTTACCTCCACCGGCATCTACTGCCGCCCGGTGTGCCGGGTGAAGGTACCCAAGCGGGAGAATTGTCGGTTTTTTGCCCATGCGGCGCAGGCGGAGAGCTCGGGGTTTCGGCCCTGCATGCGCTGCCGGCCCGAGCTAGCGCCGCATTCGCTGGTGTGGTCTACGCAGGACGCGTCGCACACGCTGGCGCTGCAGGCGGCGCATATGTTGGACCAGTTTTTTTACACGCCGGCCCTGGCTACGGGGCAAGCGGCGCCCAGCCTGGCGGCCGTGGCGGCGCGCTTGGGCGTGAGCGACCGGCACCTGCGGCGCATTTTTGAGGCGCATATTGGCGTGTCGCCGCTGCAATACCTGCAAACTCGCCGCCTGCTATGCGCCAAGCAGCTGCTGACCGACACGCGCCTGCCTATGGGCCACGTAGCGCAGGCCAGCGGCTTTGCCAGCTTGCGGCGCTTTAACGCGGCTTTTGTGCAGCACTACCGGCTGGCACCCACACAGTTGCGCAAGGGCACGGTGGCGCTGGACACCAAGCGCGCAGCCAAAACCGCCCTGCAAGGTACAACGGTGCTTCTCGCTTACCGGCCCCCGTATGACGCAGACGCGATGCTGAATTTTTGGCGCAAACGGCAGCTGGTTACTATAGAAACAGTAGCATCTTGTGCTATTAACCATTGGGCTGCACGCACATTTAGCATACAAATAGCGGGTTTGGTGCATTCTGGCTGGGTACGCTTTACGTTCAACACGGCGCGCAGCCAGGTGCAACTGCAGGTGTGCGACAACCTGCTGCCCGCGCTGCCCACCGTCATAGCCCGCACCCGCGCCGCGCTAGACCTGGACGCCGACCCCAAAGCCATTAACGCCGTGCTGGGCGCGCACTTTGCGGGCAGCGAGGGGCTGCGCGTACCCGGCAGCCTGGACGGCTACGAGGTAGCGGTGCGCGCCATAGTGGGCCAGCAGGTAACGGTAGCGGCGGGGCGCACGCTGGTACAGCGCTTGGTAGACACCTTTGGCACCTCCGTAACCACGCCCTACCCTGAGCTCACCCGCCTGTTCCCCAGCGCCAGCGCCTTGGCCCAGGCCACGCCCGATGCGCTGGGCGCGCTAGGCATTGTGAAGCAGCGCCAAGCCGCCATCATCGCCCTGTCGCAGGCGGTAGCCAGCGGCGCGCTGGACCTTAACACCCCCGCCAACGCCTTGGCCACCATAGAGCAGCTTAAAACCCTGCCCGGCATTGGCGACTGGACGGCGCAGTACATCGCCATGCGCGCGCTGCGCTGGCCCGACGCCTTTCCCGCAGGCGACGTGGCCCTGCACAACGCACTGGGCCTGCGAGGCGAGAAACACCCTGCCCGCGCCGCCGAGGCAGCCTCACAGGCCTGGCGGCCCTGGCGCAGCTACGCCGTGCTGCGCGCCTGGCAACTGCTGGAGGAGGCGAAGGCATGACGCACCTTGGTTTGAACAAAACCTTGGCCGAGAACGGTGACGGCTCGCTGCGTTGCACCCTCAATGGCGATGTGCATCACCCTGCGCGTAACTATTATTTTTATAGCAGCTTGTGCTATGTACTATTGGGCTTACGGCCTATTTGACTATGAAAAACCTTGAAACACCCCTTTTGCACCGCACCAGCTCGCCGCTGGGCGATATTTTGCTGGCGGCTACCAGCCAAGGCCTGTGCGGCCTGTGGTTTGCCGACGGCCAAAAGCACATGCCCAATATGAGCGGCTGGCCAGCGGGCAGCAATGCGGTGATAGAGCGTGCCGCGCAGCAAATGCGCGAATATTTTGCAGGCCAGCGCAGCGCGTTTAGCCTGCCGCTAGACCTGCGCGCGGGCACCGCCTTTCAGCAGGCCGTATGGCAGGCGCTGCTTGGCATCGCCCAAGGCCACAGTAGCAGCTACGGCGCTATTGCGCAGCGCATAAGCAACCCGCAGGCGGTGCGCGCCGTGGGCGCCGCTGTGGGGCGCAACCCCATTAGCGTTATCGTGCCCTGCCACCGCGTGCTGGGCGCCAGCGGTGCGCTAACGGGCTACGCAGGTGGGCTAGAGCGCAAAACCGCGCTGCTGCAGCTTGAAGGCGTGCTGATATGAACCTGTCGGTCGCCTTTGAATTTGTACTGCTGGCTGCCATCTGGGGCGGCTCTTTTTTGCTGATGAAGCTGGGGGCTACCGAGTTTGGGCCGTTTGCCACGGCTTTTGTTCGGGTGCTGTTAGCGTCGCTGTTTTTGCTGCCTTTGCTGGTTTGGCGTGGGCAAATGGGCGCCTTGCGCGCCCACTTTAAGCCGATATTGGCCGTGGGCGCGCTTAATAGCGGCGTTCCCTTTGTGCTGTTTGGTTTTTCGGTGTTGCATATCAGCACCGGGCTGAACTCTATTTTGAACGCCACTACCCCGCTATGGGGCGCCGTGGTGGCCTGGGTATGGCTGCGCGACAAGCCCACGCCGCTGCGCCTACTGGGCTTGGCGATAGGCTTTGCAGGCGTAGCCGCACTGGCCTGGGACAAAGCCACGTTTAAAGCCGGTGCCAGCGCCCCCGGCTTGGCCGTGCTGGCCTGCCTGGCCGCCACCCTGTGCTACGGCATAGCCGCCAGCTTTACCAAAAACTACCTCACTGGTGTGCCGCCGCTGGCCAGTGCTACGGGCAGCCAAATAGGCGCCAGCATTTTGCTGCTGCTCCCCGCTGCCACGCATTTACCTGCGCAGGCCCCATCTGCTACAGCATGGGCAGCTATTGTTTTACTAGCGCTGTTTTGCACCGCGCTGGCTTATATTTTGTACTTTCGCATCATCGCCCGCGCTGGCCCGGCCCGCGCGGTGGCGGTTACCTTTTTAATCCCCGTGTTTGGCGTGGCCTACGGCAGCCTGTTTTTAAGCGAGGTCATCACCAGCAGCATGGTGCTGTGCGGCGCGGTGATTGTGCTGGGTACGGCGCTGAGCACCGGGGTGCTCAGGCTCAAGCTGAAGCTCAAAACTTCTTAGCTTGGCGGCTGGGCACCTGCAGTTTTTGAAAATCAGGGCAGATTTTCGATAAATTCCCGGGTGGGGAACATGCGGCGCGCCATAAAAAAAGGGTTTGTTGCGTTTTGATAGCAACAAACCCTTAATGGTTGGCGGAGTGGACGGGACTCGAACCCGCGACCCCCGGCGTGACAGGCCGGTATTCTAACCAACTGAACTACCACTCCAAAATACTACTGACAAGCCGGTTAATGAATCAGTCCTTCATTAACTGGCGACCCCACGGGGATTCGAACCCCGGTACTTACCGTGAAAGGGTAATGTCCTAGGCCTCTAGACGATGGGGTCATAAACCTATTCTCGATACAAAGTTGGTGGAGGTAAGCAGGATCGAACTGCTGACCTCTTGCATGCCATGCAAGCGCTCTCCCAGCTGAGCTATACCCCCTTGTTGTG
>JAYUHM010000148.1:0-1701 GCA_043766985.1 Polaromonas sp. | reverse complement strand
TGATGCTGGCGGCTTCATTCATCAGCTACAGCACGGGCTTTGAGAGCAACGGCGGCGCGGTGGTGGGCGCTTTGCCTGCGGGCTTGCCATCGCTGTATATGCCCAGCCTGTTGTCGTTGGAGGCATTTGGCCAGCTGCTGTTGCCAGTGTTGACGATCACCCTGGTCAGCTTCATTGAAACGGCCTCCAGCGCCAAGGTGGAAAGTCAACAAGGCGGCCAAAAAAGGGGGGGTATTTGGAACCAAAACCAAGACCTGATTGGCCAAGGTTTGGCCAAAATCGCGTCCGGCTTGAGTGGCGCGTTTCCCACCAGTTCATCATTCTCTCGCTCTGCGCTGAATCTTTATGCGGGCGCTCAAACTGCATGGGCCAGTGTGGTGGGCGTGCTCGTGGTGATGTTGGCGCTGCTGTTTTTAACGCCGGTTTTGCACCACGTGCCGCAATCGGTCTTGGCGGCTGTCGTCGTCGCGGCGATTTACGGCTTGATCGCTCCCAAATACTTTCTCAAATTGTGGCGCGTCTCTAAAATGGAAACGGTCAGCGCCTTTGCCACCTTTGTGGTCACCGCGCTCAGTGCGCCCAAGCTGTATTGGGGCATCATCACCGGTTTGATCATGGGTTTGGGGCACTTTTTGTACCTGCGCTTGCATCCGCGCATCATCGAAGTGGGCTTGCATTCAGACGGCAGCCTGCGCGACCGCCATTTGTGGCATTTGCCCGCGCTGGGGCACAACTTGTACGCCCTGCGCATGGACGCCGAGCTAGATTTTGCCTCTGCTAGCGAGTTTGAGCGCGCGATTTTGCAGCACTTGAACGCCTACCCTGCCACCAAACACGTCTGCCTCTTCGCCCAACCCATCAACCGCATCGACGCCACGGGTCTGGAAGTCTTCAGCCAAGTCCGCCACATGCTGTTGGAGCGCGGCATCACGCTGCACATCAGCGGCATCAAGCTGCCCGTAGAACGCATTTTGATAGCTGCCAAAGAACTCCCCAGCAAAGACGAAGAATGGCCACTTTTGCGCATGTACCGCACAGATGCGGAGGCGTTAGCAGCGTTCAGATTGCAGGACGATGCTTTGAAAGATAGCTCGGCGTATATTTAATCGTTGGATTTCAGTCTACTTGGGTCTAGGTCGCGACAAGCTAGGCTGTGAGGCTTGTAGCCGACCCGACCGCAACTCCGCCACCGCTTTAACCACCGCATGTGCCACATTTCGCACCTCATCTTGCACGGCCAAGTCTTTGTCCAGCGCCTCGTGGCTGGTGGCATACGGCTCATAATAGCCGATGTAACGGTCTAGCCGTGCTTGCGGGCCCGCATCGATCAAGCCCATCCAATCCAGCCAGTCGGACAAAGAACGACGCGAGCCCTCAATACCTGCCACGTCACCATGCACCACCAGCCCGTAGACTCGGCCAGCCAAGTGCTTGGGGTAATCCCAACCGGCAAGTTCCAAGGCTTTGGCTTTAGCAGGGTCTTTACCGCCCGTGGCCGTCGGGTCAGCATTACCACCATCAGCGCAAACCAAGCGGTCAATCATCAGTTTGAGCGGGCTGGGGCTTTGGTACCAATAAACGGGGGTAAAAATGATGACGGCGTGCGCTGCCGTCCAGCGCTCGTAAATCTCAGCCATCCAGTCGTTGGTTTGTCTTTGGGCATGGTTGGGGTAGCAACTGCATGGCCAATGGCACAGCGGC
>JAYUHM010000147.1:0-4699 GCA_043766985.1 Polaromonas sp. | reverse complement strand
CAGCATTCGATGTGGCCGGGCAATGAGTTTGGCGGTACTAAAAAGCCTGACACCAGCAACACGGCCTGCATGAAAGACTGCGCCACCGAGGCAAAAGTATCGTCTTTCCTGCCGGACTTTGCGCGCAACCAGCACGGGAATCTAGCCGAGCAGAACCGTCTGGTCGGCCCCCAGCGAGGTGCCGACACGACCCGACCTGAGCCGCACTCCCTGGGTGCTGTGCGCGCCGTGGCCGTCACGGCAGTCGCGCCAGCGAAGGAAGTTGCCCCGGCCGTTGGCGGTGCCGGAACGTCCGACAGCAAAGCCGCAATCGCCTTGACGCAACAAAATGCCTGCGTGGCTTGCCACGCCATGGACAGCAAGCTTCTCGGACCCTCTTTTTCTGCAATTGCGCGCCAGTATCCTGGCAAGGTTGACTATCTGGCAGGCAAAATTAAAGGCGGTGGTTCGGGGGTTTGGGGTGCCATTCCCATGCCGGCGCAAACCCTGGCGGAGTCTGATGCAAAGATCATTGCGGCCTGGCTTGCCGCCGGCGCCAGCAAGTAGGCAGGCAAGCTAGTCAATGCCTTGGTTTTTCTCCAGCCGCGTCCATTCAACAGTCAGTTCAAAAGTCAGTTCAACTTAAGGAAATCAACATGAAAAATCGCCGCGATACGCTTAAACACAGTGCTGTGGTTGCAAGCCTTCTTGCCGGCGCCGGCTTGTTGCCTGCGACAGCGTTTGCAGAGTTCAACAAGACCGCGTTTGAGGCCAAGGGCCTCAACGAGGTGTTGAAGGCCATCGGTGCGTCCGGTGCGCCCGCCGAAAGTAAGGATGTCACCATCACGGCACCGGATATCGCCGAGAACGGCGCTGTCGTGCCTCTAGGCGCAAGCAGTGCGCTTCCTGGGGTCAAGCAGATTCTGATACTGGTAGAAAAGAATCCTTCCACCTTGGTGGCTATTTTCCATATCACGGACAGTATCGAAGCCAACGTTTCTACCCGGGCCAAGATGGGGCAATCGTCCGACGTGTACGCAGTGGCCATCATGAATGATGGTCGCGCGCTCTTCGCCAAGAAAGAAGTCAAAGTGACCCTTGGCGGTTGCGGCGGTTGACCTTGTTTCGTAAAAGTATTTTTCTTGATTATTCACAGGAGTTTCCAAATGGCCGATCCGATGCGCATTCGCGCCCAAGTAGCTGGCAGCAACGCCACCGTTCGCGTTCTGATGAATCATGAAATGGAATCCGGGCAACGCAAAGACGCTGCGGGCAAGTTGATTCCTGCCTGGCACATCACCGAAGTCACCGCTACCCAGAATGGCAAACCCGTCCTGAGCGCCGAGTGGGGTCCGGCCGTGTCGAAAAATCCCTTCCTGCAATTCACCATCAAAGGCGCCAAAGCGGGCGACAAAATTGGCGTGACCTGGAAAGACAACAAGGGCGATACACGAACTGACGAGGCTGTTGTTTCGTAGCTACCGATGGCATAAAACCCGGGTCCGGCCAGATTCAATTTTCAGACATTGACGCAACGAAAGAAGTAGCAATGAAAATCAAAACGTCGGTGATGATCGCCCTTGTGCTTGTCGCTGTTTCAAGCAGCGGATTCGCGCAAAAATCGGCGAGCGACGGCATCGCGGAATACCGTGCGATGTTGCAGGACGGCAACCCGGCCGAACTTTTCGAAGCCAAGGGCGAAAGCCTGTGGACCCAAAAGAGGGGGCCGAAAAAAGAGTCGCTGGAAGAGTGCGATCTGGGTAAAGGTCCTGGGGTCGTCAAAGGCGCATTTGTCGAGTTGCCGCGATACTTTGCTGATACGCAGAGAGTGCAGGATATGGAGTCCCGCCTGTTGACGTGCATGGCAACACTGCAGGGATTCAGCGCTGCGGAGATTGCCAACACGCCGTTTGGCAAAGGTGAGCAAAACAGCGTCACTGCACTCGCGGCCTGGATTTCTGCGGAATCAAAAAACATGAAATTTTCTTTGCCACAAAGTCATGACAAGGAAAAAGTCATGTACGAAGTGGGTAAGCGCCTTTTTTTCCAGCGCGGCGGTACGCATGATTTTTCCTGTGCATCCTGCCACGCCGAGGACGGCAAGCGCATTCGTTTGCAGGACCTGCCCAACCTCACCAGGAATCCGGGTGCCGGCGAAGGATTTGGCGCCTGGCCCGCCTACCGTGTTTCCAGCGGGCAGTTGTGGGGTATGCAGCAGCGGCTTAATGATTGTTATCGTCAGCAACGCTTTCCCTATCCTGGGTTCGGCAGCGACGCCACGATTGCGCTGGGCGTGTACCTTGGCGTCAATGGCAAGGGCGGCATATCCATTGCGCCCGCTCTCAAGCGCTGAAAAGAAGACATTGAATATGAAAAAAATCCACAAAATCTCACTTTGTCTGTCTGCAGCCACTGTGGTTCTGGCCGGGTGCGCTGCGACGCGCGGATATGCAAATGTTGACAAACTGACGGCGGACATCGTCAAGGCGTCGTTCCGCGACGAAGGGCCAGTCAAGATCGACCGATTGATCCAGGACGAAGCGCAGAGCGCGTGCAGCGCGGCCGATGTTGCGGGAAAGCCGCTGGATGAGAAGACAGCCAAAGCCATAGCAGCCGCCAACTTTAAAACCATCAAGTGGCCTTCAGACGGGAACTTCATTGGCGACTGGAAGCAGGGCGAAGCCATTGCGCAGAGCGGCCGTGGCCTGACATGGACCGATGATGCCAAGGCGCCCAATGGGGGTAACTGCTACAACTGCCACCAAATGGACAAAAAAGAAATTTCTTTTGGAACCATTGGACCCAGTCTGTACAACTACGGCAAGTTGCGCGGCGTGACCGATCCAAACAGCGCGGCTTCCAAAGAAATGGTCGAATACACCTGGGGCAAGATATGGAATTCGAAAGCCTACAACGCCTGCTCGAATATGCCGCGTGCAGGTCATATGGGAATCCTCAACGAGGCCCAGGTGCGGCACATCGTGGGTCTGTTGCTTGATCCCAAATCTCCGGTAAATCAATAGCCCCATGCAACCCGGTTTGTCCGGTTTTTTTGGTGTTCACTTATCAGTAAATGCAAAACTATGAATTTAAGCAAGCGTGATTTTTTTCAGGTGCTTGGCGCCGGCACTCTGGCGGGCATGAGCCTAGGCGCATGGGCGGATGCCGATGCAGCAACTGCCAGTGCCGGGCTTTACGACGCCCCGCGTTTCGGCAACGTGTCTTTTCTGCATATGACTGATTGCCACGCGCAGCTTATGCCAAGTCACTTTCGTGAGCCCAGCGTTAACCTGGGCGTCGGCGCCATGAAAGGACAGTTGCCCCATTTGGTCGGTGAGCACCTGCTCAAGGCCACCGGCGTTCGCCCGGGTTCCGCACAAGCGCATGCGCTGACCGGTCTTGATTTTGAAAAGGCGGCCAGGCGATATGGCAAGGTCGGCGGTTTCGCACATCTGGCCACATTGGTCAAACAGCTTCGGGCGAGTCGGCCCGGCGCCATTTTTCTGGATGGCGGTGACACCTGGCAAGGCTCAGGCACCTCGCTGTGGACCAATGGCCAGGACATGGTTGACGCCTGCAAATTGCTGGGCGTTGATGTCATGACCGGCCACTGGGAATTTACCTATGGCATGGAGCGGATCAAGGAAATTATTGACAAAGACTTCGCCGGGAAAATCGAGTTCGTCGCGCAAAATATTAAAACCAATGACTTTGGCGATCAGGTTTTCAAGCCTTATGTGATGCGCGAGATCAGTGGCGTGCCGTGCGCCATCATCGGCCAGGCTTTCCCCTACACCCCGATTGCAAATCCTCGCTATATGGTCGCCGACTGGGCCTTTGGCATTCAGGACGAGAACATGCAGAAAGTGGTGGACGAGGCCCGCGCCAAGGGCGCGCAGGTCGTGGTGCTGTTGTCTCACAACGGCATGGATGTCGATCTGAAAATGGCAAGCCGCGTCTCGGGCATAGACGCCATCATGGGCGGCCACACGCACGACGGCATGCCGGTTGCCAGCGTGGTGAGCAACAAGGGTGGCAAGACACTGGTCACCAATGCGGGATCAAACGGAAAATTTCTTGCGGTGATGGACTTTGAAGTCAAAGGCAAGCAAGTGCGGGACTATCGCTACAAGCTGCTACCCGTGTTTGCCAACATGCTTCCCGCAGACAAAGACATGCAAGCGCTGATCAGACAAGCAAGAGCACCTTACGAGACAAAACTTGCGGAAAAACTCGCTGTGACCGAGGGGACCTTGTACCGACGGGGAAATTTCAATGGCACTGGCGACCAATTGTTGCTTGATGCGTTGATGGACGTGCAGGGTGCAGAGATCGCCTTTTCGCCAGGTTTCCGCTGGGGCACGTCTTTGCTGGCAGGGCAGGCCATCACCCGGGAGTGGCTGATGGACATGACGGCGACGACCTATTCTTATGCCACGGTCACTGAGATGACCGGTGAGACGATCAAAACGATACTGGAAGACGTTTGCGACAACCTGTTCAACCCCGACCCGTACTACCAGCAAGGTGGCGATATGGTTCGCGTGGGCGGGCTGGAATACAGCTGTAACCCGCTCGCACCCATGGGCAAACGCATTGAAGACATGCGCCTGAACGGCAAGCCACTGAATGCTTCACACCAATACAAGGTGGCTGGCTGGGCACCGGTGGCAGAAGAGGCCCGCACGGCGCCAGGCAACAAGATGGTTTGGGACGTGGT
>JAYUHM010000146.1:0-1705 GCA_043766985.1 Polaromonas sp. | reverse complement strand
CAGGGCGAACGGGGGGTGAAACATCTCTTTACGACAAGTTGTTAGCCATCATCCCCTTTAAGTTGACGGCGGCACAGGAGCGCGTTTGCAGCGAAATCACCCTCGATCTGGCCCGCAACATCCCCATGCACCGCCTGTTGCAGGGCGATGTCGGTTCCGGCAAAACCGTGGTCGCCGCGCTGGCGGCGGTCAAATGCATAGACGCTGGTTGGCAATGCGCTTTGATGGCACCGACTGAGATTTTGGCGGAGCAGCATTTTCGCAAATTGATTGGTTGGCTGGAGCCGCTGGGCATTACCACGGCATGGCTCACGGGCAGCCAAAAAACCAAGGAGCGGCGCGAGGCGCTTGCGCTGATTGCCAGTGGCGAAGCGGCGCTGGTGGTGGGCACGCATGCGGTGATTCAGGATAAGGTGCAGTTTAAAAACTTGGCGCTGGCGATTATTGACGAGCAGCATCGTTTTGGTGTGGCGCAACGGTTGGCTTTAAGAAACAAGATGAGTATTCCAACCGAGGAAATAAATACAAACTCCGTTCGGGCTGAGCCTGTCGAAGCCTTCACAAACCCTTCGACAAGCACAGGGCGAACGGCTGGGTCGGCGGCAGCACCAAAGCTTGGGTTAGAACCGCATCTGCTGATGATGACCGCCACCCCCATTCCGCGTACGCTGGCAATGAGCTATTACGCCGATTTGGATGTCTCCACCATCGACGAGTTGCCCCCCGGTCGCACGCCCATCGTCACAAAAGTGGTGAATGACGCGCGGCGGGATGAGGTGATTGAGCGCATCCGCAGCCAGCTGGCCGAGGGGCGTCAAATCTACTGGGTTTGCCCGCTGATTGAAGAAAGCGAAGCGCTGGATTTGACCAACGCCACCGAAACGCACGAGCAGCTGTGCGCCGCTTTGGGCGATGTGCCATTGAAGGATGGCCAGCCGGTTATGGTCGGCCTGCTGCATTCGCGCATGCCCGTAGCCGAGAAAAAGGCGGTGATGGCGCTGTTCACCTCCGGTCACATGCAAGTCTTGGTCAGCACCACGGTGATCGAGGTCGGCGTGGATGTGCCCAATGCCAGTTTGATGGTGATCGAGCATGCTGAGCGCTTTGGCCTCTCACAACTGCACCAGCTGCGCGGCCGGGTCGGTCGCGGCGCGGCGGCGTCGGTGTGTGTGCTGCTGTATTCCACCGGCGACGCGCCCCGCTTGGGCGAAACCGCCCGCGCGCGGCTCAAAGCCATGGTTGAAACGAACGATGGCTTTGAGATTGCGCGGCGGGATTTGGAGATTCGCGGTTCTGGCGAGTTTTTGGGGGCGCGGCAATCGGGCGCGGCGCTGCTGCGCTTTGCCGATTTGGCGACGGATACTGAATTGCTGGACTGGGCCAGGGAACTTGCACCCGTCATGTTGGATCACTACCCAGCGCTCGCGCAGAAGCACGTGCAGCGCTGGTTGGGCGGTAAGGCGGAGTATTTGAAGGCTTGAAATACATTCAGTATGATGGCTGGATGACGACACAAAAAATAGATTTCACGGCGGCTCATTCTGTATTACAAAACGCAGTCGATGGGCAGTTATTGGCAGGCGTTTCTGCCGCCGTGATGTTCAAGGGTGAGGTCGTTGATGCCTTTTGCACAGGCATGGCGGACATGGAAAGTGGCGAAGCGTTGCGGGTTGACCATATCCATCGCGCGTATTCAAACACCAAA
>JAYUHM010000145.1:0-12397 GCA_043766985.1 Polaromonas sp. | reverse complement strand
TGGCTGCCAGCAGCGGCAGCGGCAGCCAATGCGTCAGCCACAGCAGCGCCAAGAACAAACGAGATGCCACGCGCTCAGTCCTCGATGTCAGCGCGGCCCGCAGTCGCGACGCCGGCCGGTTTTTTGTAGCGGTGGTAGCCCCACAAGTACTGCTGTGGGCATTGAAGGATCAGCCGTTCCATGGCCCGGTTGACGATGGCGGCGCATTCTGCCTGAGCCTCGGCGCCGGCCGGCAGCGCCTCGTCGAAGGGCTGGAAGTGCACCGCGTAGCCGGCACCCTGCGGCAAGCGCTCGCCCCAGGTGAGCAGCGGCACCGCGCCAGTCTGTTGCACCAGGCGCGCGGCCAGTGTCATTGTGTAGGCCGGTTGGCCGAAGAAAGGCGCCCACACGCCCATGCCGTCGGGCGGCACCTGGTCGGGCAGCAGGCCCACCGCTTCACCGCGGCGCAGCGCGCGGATCATCTGCCGCACGCCGGCCAGCGAAGCCGCAGCGGTGGCCAGGCCGGTGCGCGCACGCGAGTCTTCTTCCAGCGCCCGCAGCCAGGCCTTGCGCGCCGGGCGGTAGAGCACGGTGATGGGCTTGTCGGCGCGGCAGTAACGCTCGGCGATGGCTTGCGCTGTCACCTCGAAGCAGCCCATGTGCGGCGTGAGAATCACGACACCGCGGCCTTGCGCCAGCGCCGCTTCGAGCAGGTGGGCGCCGTGCCAGTCCAGGCGCGGCCCGATCGGCGTACCAGCGGGGCGCAGCCACAGGAAAGGCAGCTCCATCACCAGGCGCCCGGCTTCGGCGATGGCCGGGCGCGAGTCGGCCCTCGACACCCCGGCCTGGGCCGCATTTACCGCGAAACGACGCCGGTACGACGGCGACAGCGCCCAGGCCAGCCAGCCCAGCGGCGTTCCCAGAGCGTGAAGAAGCCACAAGGGGCGGCGCGACAACCAGCGGACCAGGCTCAGCATCTTTCTTATAATCTCCTCATCGCCGAGTTATGAACTACTTGCGGGGCGATTCAAAAATCCTGCTAAAGCGTTCGCCGCACTCCACGCTTTCAGGCCGGCAACGCAATGTGCAACCTGAGTCATTTTCAAGCATTGGAGCTACAGCGTGTCGAACGACTTCCTTTTCACTTCCGAATCCGTCTCTGAAGGTCACCCCGACAAGGTGGCCGACCAGATTTCCGATGCCATTCTGGACGCAATTTTCAAACAAGACCCCAAGTCCCGTGTGGCAGCCGAAACGCTGACCAACACCGGACTGGTCGTGCTGGCCGGTGAAATCACCACCAACGCGCATGTGGACTACATCCAGGTGGCCCGCGACACGATCAAGCGCATTGGCTACGACAACACCGAGTACGGCATCGACTACAAGGGCTGCGCGGTCATGGTGTGCTATGACAAGCAGAGCAATGACATCGCCCAGGGCGTAGACCATGCGTCTGACGACCACCTGAACATCGGCGCTGGCGACCAGGGCCTGATGTTTGGCTACGCCTGCAACGAAACCCCCGAGCTGATGCCCGCTCCCATCCACTACGCCCACCGCCTGGTAGAGCGCCAAGCCATGCTGCGCAAGAGCGGCAAGCTGCCCTTTTTGCGCCCAGACGCCAAAAGCCAGGTGACCATGCGTTATGTGAACGGCAAGCCACACAGCATTGACACCGTGGTGCTGTCTACGCAGCACTCACCCGATCAGTCGGAAACCTCGACCAAAATGAAGGCCTCGTTCAACGAAGCCATCATCGAAGAGCTGATCAAGCCCGTGCTGCCTAAAGAGATGATCACCAAAGATACCCGCTACCTGATCAACCCCACCGGCCGTTTCGTTATCGGCGGCCCCCAGGGCGACTGTGGCCTGACCGGCCGCAAGATCATTGTGGACACCTACGGCGGCGCTTGCCCCCACGGCGGCGGTGCCTTCAGCGGCAAAGACCCTTCCAAGGTTGATCGTTCAGCAGCCTACGCAGCCCGCTACGTGGCCAAAAACATTGTGGCCGCTGGCCTGGCCACACAGTGCCAAATCCAGGTGGCCTACGCTATCGGCGTAGCCAAGCCCATGAACGTGACCATCTACACCGAAGGCACCGGCGTGATCAGCGATGAGGCGATTGCCGCGTTGGTAAATGAGCACTTTGACCTGCGCCCGAAAGGCATCATCTTGATGCTCGACCTGCTGCGCCCGATCTACCAAAAGACCGCCGCCTACGGCCACTTCGGCCGCGAAGAACCAGAGTTTACTTGGGAGCGTACCGACAAAGCGGCTGCGCTGCGCGCTGCGGCGGGTTTGAAGTAATTTTCCACTTCTAGCTTTCGCACTAAGCAAAACGCCCACTGTTGCAAAACAGGGGGCGTTTTTTGTTCCTTGGCGGTTGTTGGGCTTGGTGCGCGATGGCTTTTGTTCGCTTGGCTTTTGTACGTTATCAGGTTGGCGGGCGTTTGACTGCCATGGCAGACACGATCTTTTCCGGCGCTGAGGATCTCGAACTTGCCCCCGCACGCCCACACTGCTCGCTGCCCTGCGCCCATCGACCACCCAATCCATGCCGCGTCACATCAGGACAGACGCGATCCGCGTGGCAGTCTGGCTGCCAGCCACTCATGTACATCCGCACGGATGTTGCGCCCTACCAGCAAGAAGTCTTCAAACCGGCTGGGCGTGTAGGGCAGGTACAGCAAGGGCATGCGGGCTTCCTCGGGCGTTCTGGCAGCTTTGCGGCCATTGCAGGCACCGCAGGCGGCCACCAGGTTCGTCCACGACCACGCGCCACCGCGCGACAGCGGCAAGATATGTTCGCACTGCAAATCACGCTCGGCAAACACCTGCCCACAGTAGGCGCAGGTGTGCCGGTCACGCTTGAGCAGCTTGGCCTTGCTAAAGCTGGGCGTCACGTCAAACAAATTGAGTTTAGGCACGCCGCGCACCGCGATGATGGGGTGAATGTCCAGCACCGACTGCACACCGCGCGCCACGTTAAAGCCACCGCGCAAAGTAGCCAACGGACTCTCACCATCGCACCACACGACAGACTCGCAGGCATAGTGCGATGCTGCATGCTCCACCGAGATCCAAGCCTGCGGCGTGCCTTGCATGTCAAGCTGGAGGACTTGGGGGAACATGATGGACTCCTATAGAAAATGAAAAAAAAAAGCGCTGTGGGGTGACTGCTGGGAATCGAACCCAAGTGGTCGGCACCACAAACCGAAGCTTTGCCACTAAGCTACAGCCACACCACAGCGCTTTTAAAAAAACTGGCGAGGGCGCACGGCATCGAACCGCGAACCTTTGGTTTTGGAGACCAACGCTCTGCCTATTGAGCTACACCCTCTTAACAATGGCGGAAGTTGTAGGATTTGAACCCACGCGACGGGGTTCACCCGACCGATCAGTTTTCAAGACTGCGGCAATAGACCTCTCTGCCAAACTTCCTATATGGTGCCGCGAGTAGGAATCGAACCCACCACGCCAGCGCCTTCAACGCTGCGCTCTACCAACTGAGCTATCACGGCATAAACTGGTGCCTCGCACACGATTCGAACGTGCAACCCCCGGCATCGCACACCGGTGCTCTGATCCTATTGAGCTAACGAGGCGAAAACTTGGTAGTCCAAGGTGGGTATGATCCACCGACCAACGCCTTATGAGGGCGGCGCTCTACCACTGAGCTATTGGACTGAAAATCTCTGGCGGAAGATGCAGGACTCGAACCTGCGGGACGTTACCGACCACGACTTAGCAAGCCGCTGCATTACCACTCTGCCAATCTTCCTTTTGATATTTCCGGTTACGAGTTCCGGCGTTGCCCAATCTTTGCAACCGGTTTCCACGCAACGCTCTTTACAAGCGCGGCACTTCTTCATTGGTAGCGGGAGTGAGATTCGAACTCACGATCTTCGGCTTATGAGACCGATGGGGACGACCAGACTCCCCTATCCCGCAATCTGGAGTCGCGTAGGGGGTTCGATGCCCTGTTTAACGGACTGAAAACCCGTCGTCCTGGACCACTAGACGAACACGACGCAAAACTAAAATCAATTTCTAAAATCCATTTCGGCTGTGCCTGCACGCGAGCGGCCAGCTTGACGCTGAGCCGGGTTCTCTCGCTGCACGGGTGTTGTATCCAACGCCCGCACATCCCACGCATCGTTCCCGCGATTGCGCAACGTGGTCATGCACAGGCACACCCGAAATGGAGCGGACAGCCGGCCTCGAACCGACGACATTGAGCTTGGAAGACTCACGCTCTACCCACTGAGCTATGTCCGCAAATTTTTGAGAAGCACACGCACGGCCAGTACCGGCGCGGCTCTACTTTACATATTGTTAAAGATCACGAGCACTGTTCAACGCATCCTTAGATTCATCACCCTGTGCTTCAGCAGCGCGATCACTGCTGAAAATGAGACATAAAAAAAGGCCCGGATTCTTGCGAATGCCGGGCCTCTTGGGTAAGAGATTGATGGGAGCTGCGCTAGGCGCTGGCTCCCCCCGGAGAACGGTAATGGTCATACTCACAAGCCCAAAACATAGCGGTGGTATGGAGCAAACTTTCAATGAACGAACTGCCTCGCTCTGACTGCGGTTTGCCATGCGGCTTGGAATGCTGCGCACCCTGGTTTATCGCAAACAGCCCAAGCGCAGCTCCGCCATGGCCGCTGGCGCGCATGGTGTGTGTAGAGTTGGCTTGCGTTATCACGATGGTCTCAGTAGGTAAAAATAAAAGGTATAGAAAATAAATTTGTGAATCATCAAGTTAACGAACCGCCCTGCGGATGCGTTGACTTGAACTGTTTAGCGAATCTGTTTTGCTAATCTGTTTTGTCAGTCTGCTCAGCAGTTTTAATGGCACAACAGATCAAGCGGCGATAGGTGGTAATGTAAAGAAACTTTACTGTAATGTCAACACTCTGCGATAATTAATTTTCTCTGCGTTGCAAAATTCACACACACCCCATGGCCACAGCATCCGATATCGCACCTAATGTTTCCGTAACGCGCAGGCTCAACTTACTGGCGCTACTCCAGGAGTTTGCAGAAAATTTAGTAGCCGGTGGCACCACCACCAAGGGCATTGACCAAGCTTTTGCGCAGCGCATCCAGGTCTCGCCCAGCATGCTCAGCCAGATGAAAGCGGGCAGGCCGATTGGCAATAAAACAGCCGCGCAAGTAGAGGCGCTGTGCAAGCGGCCTGTAGGCTGGCTGGATGTGCAACACCCCGATCAAAAGCCTTCGCCTGCGGAGGATACCTTCATGGATTTGGCACGCAAGGTGTGGCGTGCGCAGAACGCCAAAGACAAGCGCTCGCTCCACCAAATGGTGCGAGATTTTGACAAGGCCCCTCGCTAGCTGCGGGCGTGCGTCACGCCGCCGTCCACCACCAAGGTAGAGCCCACCACATAGTCGCCCGCGCGCGAGGCCAGGTAAATCGCCGCGCCCGCCATGTCATCGTCCACCCCTACGCGCCCGAGCGGGATGCGCTGGGCAACGGTATCGGCATGGTCGCGGGCGTCGCGGTTCATGTCGGAGGCAAAAGCGCCGGGGGCGATGGCGGTCACGATGATGCCGTCGCGCGCCAGGCGCAGCGCCATGCGGCGCGTGAGATGGATCAGGCCAGCCTTGCTTGCGGCATACGAATAGGTTTCCATCGGGTTGACCGATACCCCGTCGATCGAAGCGATATTGATGACCTTGGCGGCATGGCCACTGGCCGCCCCTGCCAGCAGGTCTTTGTGCAAAGCCTGGGTTAAGAAAAATGGCGTCTTCATGTTCAGATCAACCACTTTGTCCCAGCCAGCTTCTGGAAAATCGTCAAATGCGGCGGCCCAAGCCGCACCCGCGTTGTTGACCAAAATGTCCAGCTGCGACTCATGCGCGCGAAAACGCTCTACCAGGCTTTGAATGCCCGCCGGGGTAGACACATCCCCCGGCAAGGAGTGGCAAGGCCCCAGCGTGGACAGCTCTGCTGCTGCGGCATCGCACTCTGCGGCCTTGCGAGCGCAAATGTACACGCGCGCACCTTGCTTGAGAAAGCCCGCCGCGATCATGCGGCCAATGCCGCGCGAGCCGCCAGTGACGATGGCTGTACGGCCGCTGAGGGAGAAAAGATCGTTCATAGGGCACTTTCTAGACTGATGAAGGGGATGCAACGCCGCCAGTGTAGCTTTCCAACACAACGTAGCGAGACATCAAACTCGCAAGGTTCTGTCAAACAGGCTGAACAGGCGCTCCCAATGCCGCTCAGCAGCGCTTTGGTTGTAGATACCGCCACGCTGTGGGAACACAAAACCATGCTCCACCGCCGGGTACCATTCGATGCGGTGCGGCGTACCAGCGGCCTCCAAGGCAGCCTGTAGTTTCTGGATGTCAGCCGGTGGTGCCCAGCGGTCAACCTCGGCGCAGCCAAAATAGCTTTCGCAGCGAATCTTGTCCACCATGCGGTGTGGCGAATCGGGCGCATCAGTCGCCATGTTCGCACCATGGATGGAGGCGATACTGCGCAGCCGGTCTGGAAACTGCCCTGCCGCCCACACCACAAACGGGCCGCTCATGCAATACCCCACAGCACCGATGCGGCTTGCCTTCGCTACTGGCTGCGCGTCCACAAAAGCCAGCATGGCGGCTGTGTCTACCGCAGTGGTGTGCGCCGTCAAAGAATGCATGTGTGCAAACATGGTCGCCATCATCGCTTCGCTACGCTCGGTTAGCTCAAACTCGCGCGTGCGGCGGTAGTACAGATTGGGCAAGACCACGTAATACCCCACCGATGCCAGGCGCCGCGCCATGTCGTGCAGCTCCTCGCGTTTGCCGGGGGCGTCCATGTAGAACAACACCACAGGGTGCGGCCCGCCCTCCTCGGGATACACCACAAAGGAGTTCATCGCGCCGTCTGCGGTGGGAAGGTCAATGTGCTTTTCGATCATGTGGGTGATTCAGTCAAAGTGTAGAAGTGACAAGCTCGCCAAAGCTATCCGTCTACCAAATTATGCCGCCTTAGTGACCGTCAACGTTGACGCCAAGTTAACACTGGGTCAATCGCTACGCTCTGCCGGGCTTTGCGAAGCCATTCTCCACCCAGCGCTGCGCACTGGCGCGGTTGAGCTTAAAGCCTGCGTCCACCCGCACGCTGGCCAGTGCGTCGCCGCCATCATCGTGCGCGCTCAAGGTGGCGTAGGGGTTGTCTTCGTCCGGCGTGATGTCCAGCGACACCGTCACGCGCTTGTCACCCGCCGAGATGGTGATGCTCTGGTGCAGCGCGGCGTGTTGCTGCTGCTCTTGGCGGCGCACAAACTCGTGCGCAGTTTTTACCAAGGTGCTGAAGGCAAAGCCGTCCAGCGGCTTGGGGTTCTTTTTGTCGCGGCCCATGGTCCACGGGCCTACCAGCGCAGGCTCAGCCACACCGTCTTTGGTCATGGCTACGGCCCAGCCGTCGTCGTCTTCGTTTTTAATAACGTTAGCCGTCCAGCCGTCGCCTTGCCATAGGCGGGGTTCTTTAGTGTGTACGGCGTTGGCTTCGTTGACTGAGGTAATTTCCATATGCTTGATTAGATGGTAGTTTGGGTTGGTTTTGTTGCTGAACGCGATTAAACATTCACTTTTTCCATTCAACCCTATCCTTCGCGGCCATACTTTGTCTGTGACATAGGGGCCAACTCCACAGATCAAACACCGAGCGCGCTACAAGCCGCTGTATGGATTACGGACCTGTCCCCACCTTGATTGACAAGCCTAGTGCTGCTCGTTAACGTAATTAACCAATGAACACGTCTTTTTCCGCTGGTCCACGTCACACCATCTCAACAACCTAGGAGTCTTATGTCAGCCTTACTTCAACCCTTGAATCTACACGGCCTTCTACTGGCCAACCGCACCGCCATGGCGCCCCTTACCCGCTGCCGTGCGGGCGACGGCGATGTACCGCAAGCCATTAGCGCGGTGTACTATGCGCAACGCGCATCCGCCGGGCTGATCGTGACCGAGGCAACCAATGTGTCGCCCACATCGTGTGCGTTTGAGAAAGCGCCGGGTATTTACAGTGATGCGCAAGTAGCGGCTTGGCGGCACATCACTGACAAGGTGCACGCAGCTGGTGGACGCATATTTTTGCAACTATGGCACTGCGGCCGGGTGGGCTCAGATGCCATCTTGAACGGTAAAGAGCCGCTATCGCCCTCAGCGGTAAACGACGACACTGATTTGCTGCAAGTGTATGGGCTGATGGCCAATGGTCGCTATGCGCGCATTGCTGCCACCCCTTCCCGCGCGATGACCGTTGCCGAGATTGAAGAGACCGTGGCCGCCTATGGTAAGGCAGCCCAAAACGCCATGAAAGCAGGATTCGATGGGGTCGAAATTCATGCGGCCAACGGCTACTTGCCTCACCAGTTCCTTTCACCCACTATCAATACGCGTGACGACAAATACGGCGGCAGCGTGCAAGGTCGTTTGCAGTTCTTGCGTGAAGTGGTTGACGCTGTGGTCAAGCACGTCGATGTCAAGCGTGTAGGTGTGCGTATATCTCCCTATGCCGCCTATAACAACACACGTGACCCCAACCCAGAGGAAACCTATACCGCTGTAGCCAAAATGCTAGACACTTATGGCATTGGCTACTTGCATCTAGCAGACACCAATGCATGGGCCGGTGCACCAGACATGCAGCGCATCCTCAAAATCGTCAAACCCCATTACAAAGGCGTCTTGATGGGCAACGGCGGCATGAACCCGCCCGATGGTGAAAAGCTGGTGGCCGATGGCAGCCTGGATATGGTGGCCTTTGGCCGCCCCTTCCTGGCCAACCCCGATCTGCCCGCCCGCGTCAAACAAGGCGGCCCCTATAACGAGCCACGCTATGTAGGCTGGTACGGCGGCAGCGCCGAGGGCTACACCGACTACCCCACGCTGCAAGTGGCCTGAGCACGTCAGTAAGGTCCCTACAGAAAGAGAAAGGCTCCTGGAAGCGTCCAGGGGCCATTATTTTTTACACATTGAATCCACCCGCTCAGGCCGTACTCTTGCAATCGCCGCAAAAACCCTTATCATGCTAGCACTCACCGAAGTAGAGTGCTAACAACACTCTGTTGCCACGCTTGGTGCATGGCACTTTTTGTAAGTTAATGAGTACTAACTCTCCGTTAATCGCTCTGAATTCTTTAAACCCTTGCTTAAAATCTTTAAGGAGATGCAATGAAACTACGTCCTCTGGCCGATCGCGTGATCGTCAAACGCGTTGACAGCGAAACCAAAACCGCCTCTGGCATCGTCATTCCGGACGCCGCTGCTGAAAAGCCTGACCAAGGCGAAGTCTTGGCCGTAGGCCCAGGCCGCAAAAACGACAAGGGCGAGCTGCTCGCCATGAACGTCAAAGTGGGCGACCGCGTCCTGTTTGGCAAGTACAGCGGCCAAACCGTCAAGGTGGCTGGTGACGAACTGCTCGTCATGAAAGAAGAAGACCTGTTTGCAGTAGTGGAGAAGTAATCACCTTGCTGGACAGCCCAAACGACGCAAAGCGCCTGTTTGCTCTGTCCTCAACTGATTACGACTCACTACTAATTTAATAGCTGCTTATGCTATGTTCTATTGGGATAGCAGCTGTTTTCATTCATAAATTGATATTAGGAGCCTAACATGGCAGCAAAAGACGTAATTTTTGGCGGCGAAGCCCGCGCCCGCATGGTCGAGGGTGTCAACATCCTGGCCAACGCAGTGAAAGTCACCCTCGGCCCAAAGGGTCGTAACGTAGTGCTAGAGCGTTCGTTTGGCGCCCCTACCGTTACCAAAGACGGTGTGTCGGTGGCTAAAGAGATCGAACTCAAAGACAAGCTGCAAAACATGGGTGCGCAGATGGTCAAAGAAGTGGCCAGCAAAACCAGCGACATCGCTGGCGACGGCACCACCACCGCTACCGTTTTGGCCCAAGCCATCGTGCGCGAAGGCATGAAGTACGTGGCCGCCGGCATGAACCCGATGGACCTGAAGCGCGGTATCGACAAAGCAGTGACTGCTTTGGTTGCCGAGCTGAAGAAGGCCTCCAAGGCCACCACCACCAGCAAAGAGATCGCCCAAGTTGGCTCCATCTCTGCTAACTCTGACGAAACCATTGGCAAGATCATTGCTGATGCGATGGACAAAGTGGGCAAAGAAGGCGTGATTACAGTCGAAGACGGCAAATCACTCGAGTCCGAACTCGACGTGGTCGAAGGCATGCAGTTTGACCGTGGCTACCTGTCACCGTACTTCATCAACAACCCAGAAAAGCAGTCTGCTTTGATGGACAACCCGTTTGTGCTGCTGTTCGACAAAAAGATCAGCAACATCCGCGACCTGCTGCCGATTTTGGAGCAAGTAGCCAAGGCTGGCCGTCCATTGCTGATCATTGCTGAAGAAGTTGAAGGCGAAGCCCTGGCTACTTTGGTGGTCAACACCATTCGCGGTATTTTGAAGGTAGTTGCAGTCAAGGCCCCAGGCTTTGGCGACCGCCGCAAAGCTATGCTGGAAGACATCGCCATCTTGACCGGCGGCAAAGTGATTGCTGAAGAAGTGGGCTTGACACTGGAAAAAGTGACCTTGGCTGACCTCGGTTCTGCCAAGCGCATCGAAGTGGGCAAAGAAAACACCATCATCATCGACGGTGCAGGTGCTGCTGCTGACATCGAAGCCCGCGTCAAACAAGTGCGCGTGCAAATCGAAGAAGCCACCAGCGACTACGACCGCGAAAAACTGCAAGAGCGCGTGGCCAAGCTGGCTGGCGGTGTTGCCGTGATCAAGGTTGGCGCTGCCACCGAAGTCGAAATGAAAGAAAAGAAAGCCCGCGTTGAAGACGCACTGCACGCTACCCGCGCAGCCGTGGAAGAAGGCATTGTGGCTGGCGGCGGCGTAGCGCTATTGCGCGCTAAGCAAACCGCTGGAATCATCAAAGGCGACAACCCAGACCAAGAAGCCGGTATCAAGCTGGTGCTGCGCGCCATCGAAGCGCCCCTGCGCGAGATCGTGTACAACGCAGGCGGCGAAGCCTCTGTGGTCGTCAACGCTGTATTGAACGGCAAAGGCAACTACGGCTTCAACGCAGCCAACGACACCTACGGCGACATGATCGAAATGGGCATCTTGGACCCAACAAAAGTAACCCGCACCGCACTGCAAAACGCAGCGTCAGTCGCGTCACTGATGTTGACCACCGAGTGCATGATCTCCGAGTCCCCCAAAGACGAACCAGCCGGTGGCGGCATGGGCGGCGGTATGGGTGGCATGGGCGGTATGGGCGATATGGGGATGTAATCCTCGGATAGCTCTTCAGGCCATAAAGGCCTGAACGCGCAAACACCAAACCCCTGCAAGGCGCGAGCTTTGCAGGGGTTTTCTTTTGAGATTGATTTAGTCCGGCAAAGTATTACACTGTCGATAGTAAGAAAGCTGTTTTATGCAAAGCCAATACATCACCCAAAACCCCCAACTCATGAGCGGCACGCCCTGCTTTGTGGGTACGCGTGTGCCCGTGAAGTCTTTGTTTGACTACCTGGAAGCGGGCGACAGTTTGGATGAATTTTTAGAGCAATTTCCCACAGTTTCGCGCGATTTGGCGGTGCATGTGCTGGAAGAAAGCCGTGTAGCCTTGCTCGCAGCCTAAGCACCATGCGCGTGTTGCTGGATGAGTCTGTACCGAAGGCGCTGGGCTTCGCGATTGAAGGGCACTTTGTGCGCACAGCGCAAACAGCGGGCTTTGCAGGCTTGCTTAATGGTGAACTCATGGCTGCGATGAAAAGCGCCGCTTACGATGTGCTCATTACTTTCGATCAGAACTTGCCGTATCAGCAAAATACAAATTTACCTGTCGCAGTGATGGTGCTGGTAGCGCGCAATAACCGTGTGGAGACAGCGCTACAGTTTGCGCCTGCAATAGCTAAAACATTGTTGACACTCATACCTGGTCAACTGTTTAAGTTGACGCTGGATTGAGAAAGCGCAACTTAGGAGTGCAGACACAGCACCCACGGTTTTCATAAGCCACGCAAGAACGCCAATAGGTGCGCCGTGACCCGCTGCGGTTGCTCTTGCTGCACCCAGTGCCCGGCACCTTCTACAAGATGCACACTGCGCATATCGGTACACGCCGTGAGTTGCATCTTTTCAAACTCGCCGGGTTTTTGGTAGGTGCCCCAGTCGCTTTGGCCTGCGATGAACATGCTGGGTACGTCGATGCTGCGGCCGGCCCAGGTTTGCAGCTCGGTGATGAAGCGTGCCTCTGCGCCGCAGCGGTACCACTGTAGACCGCCTTGGAAGCCGTTGCGTTGGTACTCGGCGGCGTAGAGGGCTAGGAGTCTGGGCGGCAGAACGATTTAGCCGAGTCCAGTTCACTCCACAGGAGCTCCAAAATTGGCTAGGCGTTGATCAATGCAGTCGTTAACGG
>JAYUHM010000144.1:0-12401 GCA_043766985.1 Polaromonas sp. | reverse complement strand
GGCCTGCACAAACCATTTGTCGTAGGTCTTGGCCAAATCGCCCGACTTGATCATGGCTTTCACGCTGTCGTCGGCCAGTTTTTTCATCGCCGGGTCGTCCTTGCGAATCATGATGGCAATGGGCTCGACGCTCAACACTTCACCGACAATTTTGAAATCTGCAGGCGTCTTGGAGGTGGCGATGTTGCCGGCCAAGATCTGGCCATCCATCACAAATGCGTCAGCGCGGCCCGATTCGAGCAGCAAGAAGCTGTCGGCATGGTCTTTGCCAAACACTTCTTTAAAGTCCACACCGGTAGCCTTTTCGTTCTTGCGCAGCAACTGCACCGAGGTGGTGCCGGTGGTGGTGGCGACGTTTTTACCGTCGAGCTGTTTGATGGCGGTGATGCCGCTGTTGGCCTTGACGGCGATGCGCACTTCTTCTACGTAGGTAGTGACAACGAAAGCTACATCTTTTTGGCGGGTGGCGTTGTTGGTGGTGGAGCCGCACTCAATGTCTACGGTGCCGTTTTGTACCAAGGGAATGCGGTTTTGTGAGGTGACCGGCGTGTAGGTGACAGCCAATTTTTTGCCCACTGATTTTTCAATGTCAGCGATGATGCGTTGGCACACTTCTACGTGGTAGCCAGCGTATTTGCCGTCGCCCAAGGTGTAGGACAGCGCGCCCGATGAGTCGCGCACGCCCATGGTGATGGCGCCAGAGGCTTTGACTTTGGCGAGGGTGTCGGTGGCTTGCGCAAAGGCGCTGCCCGCTGCTACAGCCAATACGGCCAAGGCGATGATTTGCTTTTTCATAAATTCTCCAGAAAGATTAAGCAGAGGGATAAAAATAACACTACAAAACAGTAACGTGGATTCTAAAAGTGTGGGCTTGCGGGTATACCCGCGAAGCACCGCGTTCGCCATGCTTTTTATGCATAAATCATGCCGATTTCATTGCCACGTGATGGAAGTTCGTTTTAAAAGGCAGAGTATAGACGGGGCATTTTAAAAATCGCACAAGCAGCGCCTTGGTGTTGGCGGCCGTTCAAGCCGCCAGTTGCATCGGCCGCGTAAGTTTGTCGGGCACCAGCAGCGCTTGCATTTGCGCGCTGGTCATTATCCCCAAGCTTTCTGCCACTTCGTCAATCGGCATGCCGGTGGCCATGGCGGTTTTGGCAATCAAGGCGGCTTTTTCGTAGCCAATAATCGGGTTCAGGGCGGTCACCAAAGTGATCGACTCGCGCACCCGCTTGGCCAGCAGCTCGCGGTTGGCCTCAATACCTGCCACGCAGTTGGCTTGCAGGGTAAGACAGGCTTGGCTTAAATGCGAGATGCTCTTAAACAAACTCCATCCCATGATGGGCTCAAACGCGTTGAGCTGCAACTGCCCCGCCTCCGAGGCCATGGTGACGGTGATGTCGTTGCCAATCACCTCAAACGCCACCTGGTTCATCACCTCGGGTATCACCGGGTTGACCTTGCCCGGCATGATGGACGAGCCCGCCTGGCGCGGGGGCAGTTTGATGTCGCCAAAGCCCGCCTGCGGGCCGCTGGAGAGCAAGCGCAGGTCATTGCAGATTTTGCTGAGCTTGCAGGCAATGCGCTTGAGCACACCCGAGAGCTGCACAAACGCGCCGGTGTCTTGCGTGGCCTCTATCAAATTGACGGACTGGATGACGGGGATTTTGCTTTCTTCGGCCAAAAACCGGCAGGCCATGTCGGCGTAGCCTGCTGGCGCGTTGATGCCGGTGCCTATGGCGGTGGCGCCCAGGTTGATTTCTTCAATCAAGGCGCGGGCTTCGCGCAATCGCGCCTCATCTTCACCAATCATGATGGCGTAGGTTAAAAACTCCTGCCCTAAAGTCATGGGCACGGCGTCTTGCAGCTGGGTGCGGCCAATTTTGAGAATGTCTTTGAACTCATCGGCCTTGGCCTCAAAGCCTTTGCGCAGAATGGCCATGGAGTCCAGCAGCCGGTCAATGCCGGTCCACAGCGCGATGCGCACGGCGGTGGGGTACACGTCGTTGGTGCTTTGCGATGCGTTGACATGGTCGTTGGGGTGCAGCACGTCGTAGCGGCCTTTCTCGTGGCCCAGCTTTTCCAGTGCAATATTGGCCAGCACTTCGTTGGCGTTCATGTTGGTAGAGGTGCCCGCGCCGCCCTGAATCACGTCGACCACAAACTCACTATGGTGTTTGCCGTCGATCAGATCGTTGCAGGCCAGGATGATGGCGGCGGCGCGTTTGCGGTCTATGGCACCCAGGTCGGCGTTGGCGCGGGTGGCGGCTTTTTTGACGTAGCCGAAGGCGCGAATCAAATCGGGCATGGCCGATATGGGGGTGCCCGAGATGGGAAAATTTTCTACCGCCCGCGCGGTGTGCACGCCCCAGTAGGCATGTAGGGGAATTTGCTTGTCGCCCAGGAAGTCGTGTTCGGTACGGTGGGTGGTCATGGTCATGGTGTTCAGCCCTGGTGTTGGTACGGCTGAACTATAGGTTTGGCGGGCTGAATATACCAATGCTGTTTGGGCGAAGAACTATGCAAATTATTTATGATTCAGTTGATATGAAAAATTTGCATCAACCAGGTGCTGGGGCTTACCCTTATTTCCGTGGTACTTTATTGATGCCGAGCGAGATGGTTTGTGCAAACCACGTGCTCGCTCAGGCCATGGGGCATTGGCAAGAATGGATCTCAGCAACGCAGAGGCGTTAGTCAAAAATGTCGCTCAACCTGGACTTCTTGCGGGCGCGTTGGCGACGCTTGCCATCGTGGTAGTCCGAGTCTTCGAACTCGGGGTTTTGCTGGCTTTGCACCATGTGCCCATTGCGGGGCGCACTGGCCTGTGGCGCGGCGCAGGGTAACGCCTAGGCAGTGCACCGCTACCTCACGCATACGGGCTCCATCGGCATCGCGGGATTCAAAAATGATCTGCATTGAAGTTTCTCCATGGGGTTAAACAAGGCTTTACGATAAGGTGCAATGGGATTTATGAAAAGCAGCTAAATTCGCAGGCAAGTTCCCGGAAAACCTGACCATGAAAACCCCGTTCAACTACAAGCACTTGTACTATTTTTGGGTGGTGGCCAAAGAGGGCGGGATATCGCGCGCCGCTGACAAGCTGGGCATGGCGGTGCAAACCGTGAGCGCGCAAGTGCGCGAACTAGAGCGCAACCTGGGCTACGCCCTGCTCAAACCCGCCGGGCGTGGGCTGGTGCTGACCGATGCCGGTTTGGCAGCCATGCAGCAAGCTGACCAGATTTTTCAGCTCGGCGAGAATCTGCCCGCCGTGGTGCGCGACGCCGTGAGCACCCCTGCCGTGCGCCTGGCGGTGGGCATTTCAGACGGTCTGCCTAAGCTGGTGGTGCACCGCCTGCTTAAGCCGGTGATCGCGGAGCCGAACTTGCGGCTGCTATGCCATGAGGGTGAGTTTGACGATCTGCTGGGTGACTTGGCGCTGCACAGGCTGGACATCGTTTTGTCGGACCGGCCCGCGCCTGCCAATCCGAACATCAAGCTTTACAGCCATTCGCTGGGGTCGTCTGCCGTGGCCTGGTATGCAGCGCCCGCGCTGGTGAAAACCGCCAAGAAAAGCTTCCCTCACAACCTGGCTGACTTGCCGATACTGCTGCCCACCGCACACACCGCCGTGCGCACCCGCTTAGACCACTGGTTTGAGCAACATGGCATTCGGCCACGGATTGTGGGCGAGTTTGAAGACAGCGCGTTGCTTAAAACCTTTGGTGCCAGCGGGATGGGGATCTTCCCGGCGGTGCAGTGGGTGCATGACGATCTGCTGGCCCGCTACGGCGTGCAACGCCTGGGGCCCTGCGACAGCGTGACGGAGCATTTTTACGCCATCGGTACGGAAAAGAAAGTACAACACCCGCTGGTGCAGCGTTTGCTGCAACCAGCGCTTTAGGTTTTACTTGGCCTGCGGTTTGGCGCTGCGCACGCTGAGCAACATCGTCAGGGCCAAAATACCCACCACCGCACCCAACGACACCAGCACCGGAATTTTGTAGAAATCTACCAAGCACATTTTGGTGCCAATGAAGACCAAAATCACCGCCAGTCCATAGTTGAGCAAATGGAACTTGTTGGCTACCGCAGCCAGTAAAAAGTACATGGCCCGTAGACCCAGTATGGCAAACACATTGCTGGTCAGCACAATAAAGGGGTCGTTGGTGATGGCGAAAATAGCCGGAATGGAGTCCACCGCAAAAATCACGTCGGTCAGGGCAATCAGGCAGATCACCATAAACAGGGGCGTGGCAATTTTCTTGCCGTGCTCCACCGTCCAGAACTTCTCGCCGTCATAGGCCTTGCTGACTGGCAGCAACTTGCGCAGCAACTTCAGGGCTGGGTTGTCGTCCAGGTTGGGTTCTTTGCCAGCGGCCCACCACATTTTCACCCCGGTAAGTATGAGAAACCCGCCAAAGACATACAAAATCCAGTGGAACTGGGCCAGCAACCAGCCGCCGACCAGGATCATGGCGGTGCGCAAAACAATCGCCCCGATGATGCCGATCATCAGGACCCGTTTCTGAAATGGCGTAGGGACGGCAAAGTAGGTAAAGATCATCAAAAAGACAAAAATATTGTCTACCGCTAATGACTTTTCAATCAGGTAACCGGTTAAAAACTCAAGCGCCTTGGTGTTGGCTTCTTCCATTGAGCCGGTAGTGTCTTTCACCGCCCACCAAAACAAGCCGTTGAACATGAAGCTCAAGGCGACCCACACCAGCGACCAGTTCAGCGCCTCTTTGACACCGATGTCGTGTGAGCCCTGCTTTTTAAGCACGACAAAGTCGATAAACAGGGACACCAGCACGATGGCTGTAAAGGTGGCCCAAAGCCACAGGGGCGCAATGGTTTGCATACAGACCTTGGTAAATGAAGCAGCGCAACCTGAAGGTGAAGCAGCGCAACCTGAAGGCAGCGGGCTGCGTGAATAGGGCAGAGGCATCAGGCCCCCGGCGCACTTGCTAGATCAAAGTTTATGGCAAAAATGCCATGTTTTTACTAAGTAATGTGGGTTTTAGGTTCGTATAAACGGGAGTGTTTGCCCGTATTTTCCTGCTTTGAATTCGGACCAAAGAGGGGTGGGGTGGGGTGGGGTGCAACGCAACGCTCCGTATTTTTCGAAGTTTAAATCTTAAAAATGCTGCTTTTTCAATAATGGCCAGCAGCGGGTGCCGCAGGTGCCACTGCTGCGGCAGCTTCTTCGCGCTCTTGGATGGGGCCTGTGGCTGGGCTGGCTGCTGGCTAGGGTTTGGCGGCGCTGGCATCCCACTTGGGCTTTGGCGATGAACTGGCGTCGATGGTCATGCTGGGGCTGTTGGCAGCAGGAACGATGTGGGCGATCTGGACGATATTCGCCAGTTCACCACGCCAGAGATGTTTGCGCACCTGAAGGTGGACATGGACGAGCGCGGCAGCTCGGCGCAGAAGACCGAGGTGGTCAGTGTGCAAGCGCAAGTGCTGGCGGTCGATGAAAGTGTGGCGCGTTACATCGTCAGCGTGCGCTTTACTGGTGTTCTGCGCGATGGCAGCGGGGACGCTGACGAGCGGTTCAATGAGATATGGCATTTAACGAAAACGCGCCATGGCAACACCGGCTGGGTGTTGTGCGGCATTCAACAAGCCGCCTGAAGCAAAAAGGCATTAAAGCTAAAAATCGGATTGGTAGCTGGGCAGTGCTCAGCCCACCCGTTTTCTGGACGCTTGTGCGGTGGCCTCAGAGCTGTCTATCAGGTAGTCCCACAGCGTCAGTGCCGTGCGCTTGGCACTGCGCTCACTGGATTTGGAATGGTCTTTGCTGCCTTCCTTCACGACCGGTTTTTCCCGGTACACGCGAATGTCCATCGCCATTTCCAGGCCAGCGCCCGCCAATACCAGTTTTTTGGCGCGCAGCTCTTTTTTCACTGAGCTTTGGGGCAAGAAAGCAATGCCGTGGCCTTCAATAGCCATGGCTTTCAAGCCTTCGGCCATGTCGGTCTCATACACGCGGTCCAGGTGATTCGGGGTTTTAGCGTCTTTCAAAATCAAATCGACCACCCGGCCAATGTAGGCACCCGGGGCGTAGCCTAGGTAGGGCAAAGGCGACGCCGGCCGGCCTGGCAGGGCAAAAATGGGCAGGCCCTGCGCATCGGCCTGGGCGTAGGGTGCGATGGTCTCGGTGCCCAAGCTCACATACTCATAGCGCAAAGGGTCTAATTGGAAAGGCTGCGAAGGGTGATGGTAGGTCACCAGCAGGTCGCAGCTGGCCTCTACCAGGCGCAGCACCGCGTCGTGCACGTTCAGCGCAATCAGGCGGCTTTTGATCGGGCCAAAGCGGTCGCGCAGTACCGACACCCAGGCCGGGAAGAAGGTAAACGCCAGGCTGTGCGGCACGGCAAACTCAATCACATCCTGCCCGGCGGCGCTGTGCCCGCGCAGCATGGCGCGGGTGGACTGCAGGCTTTGCAGCATCTCCAGCGCTTGGGCGTACAGCGTCTCGCCCGCAGGCGTGAGGCGCGTGGGGTAGCTGCTGCGGTCCACCAGGTCGGTGCCCGCCCACGACTCCAGCGACTGGATGCGCCGCGAAAACGCAGGCTGCGTGACGTGGCGCAGCTGCGCCGAGCGGCTAAAGCTGCGCGTCTCCGACAAGCTGATGAAATCTTCAAGCCATTTGGTTTCCATGGAATTTGCCTTGTGCTGTGGCCGTGCAACCGTGCGGTTGAACCGGTGTAAGCAAATTATGACACTGGATGACAACTTGCCTATGCTATAAAGTTAGTAGCTGCTTGTGCTATGCCCTATTGGGCTTGAGGCCATATTGGTAGGCAAATAGGCCACTTTCCAGCAGGTAGCACCATAACTCCCGGATAATTTGCCTTATGCAAGCTTCCACCCTGTTCCAAGCCATACCCCTGTCGCTGCAACCCATTGTGCTGCTGGCGGCCAGCAATGGGTGTGTGCGCTTTGCGGGGGCTGTGCATGGTGGGCGCGGTGTATTTTATTTTTCGCTCTGGTTGACATGCAGCGGAGGCTGACGTGATGTGGATAGACACCCATTGCCGCCTGGATGCAGCAGAGTTTGCAGGCAAAACCCAACAAATACGAGCACAAGCTGCTACTAATGGTGTAGCGCACTGCATTGTGCCCGCAGTAGAGGTGGCCAACTTTGCCGCGGTGCGCGCGCTGGCCCACACGCAGGGCGACAGCTACGCGCTGGGCATTCACCCGTTGTACGTGCCGCGGGCTAATGACGAAGACTTGGAGGTTTTGGACGAAGCTCTAAACCTGCACCATGACGACCCGCATTTGGTAGCTGTGGGTGAGATAGGGCTGGACTATTTTGTACCCCAGCTGTGCGAGGCCCCCACGCGCGCCAAGCAAGAGCGCTTCTACCGCGCCCAGCTCAAGCTAGCGCGCAAGCACGGCCTGCCCGTTATCTTGCACGTGCGCCGCAGCGCCGACCAGTTGCTCAAAGGCTTGCGGGCCATTGCAGTGCAGGGCGGCATTGCGCATGCGTTTAACGGCTCAGACCAGCAGGCGCAGCAGTTTTTAGAGCGCGGCTTTGCACTGGGCTTTGGCGGCGCCATAACCTACGAGCGCGCCACCCAGCTACGCCACCTGTGCACCACGCTGCCGGCCCACGCGCTGGTGCTGGAGACCGACGCACCTGACATTCCCCCGCACTGGCTGTACGTAACGGCCGAGCAGCGCGCAGCGGGTGTGCCGCAGGGCATCAACAGCCCGGCAGAGCTGCCGCGTATTGCGCAGGTGGTGGCGGATTTGCGGGGGGTGTCGTTGGAGGCGTTGGCGCAGTTCACCACGGCTAATGCGGTACGGGTGTTGCCCAGGTTGGCTCGGGCGGCTGATAAACACCTAACCTTGCAGTGACCAAAGTAGCGCGCTACCTGTAGTTTCGTCAAAGCGTCACCCGTGACTACGGGTAGCGCGCCACCATGTGTGGAGGCGATTGAGCGTATGCAAATTGACCGATTTTGGGTAACTCCAGTAGGAGGGCGATTTGCATGCGCTCAATCGCCAGTGACGCGGGTACCTTGGTCCTTGAACTGCGCTCCAACGTCTCTATTCGCGAACCACCATTGGGATCTCGATAGCATCATGCCCAGCCCGTTTATCATAGGCCGATGACCAATTTCTTCGCCTGCGTAGGCCACGCCTCCGTAGACCACCACTTTGAGATCGACCACTTCGCCAGCCAGCCCACCAAAACCCCCGCCACCAGCTACCGCATGCTGCCCGGCGGTATGGCGGCTAACGCAGCGATGGCCATGGCCAAATTGGGTCTGCAGGTCAAGCTGCTGGGCCGCGTGGGCGACGATGCAGCGGGTACTTTTGTGCGTGACGCCGTGCAGGCGTGTGGGGTACAGACCCAGCTAGAAACCGTGGCGGGCGGTCGTACGTCCGTGTCCAGCGTCATCGTAGACGCCTGCGGCGAGCGCCAAATATTCAACCACCGAGGCGATGCCCTGGCCAAAGCCCATGCGCTGGACGTGAGCCAACTGCGTGGCGCCCGCGCCGTGCTGGTAGACCCGCGCTGGGGCGACGGCTCACTGGCTGCATTGCAATGGGCCAAGGCTAACGACGTACTCGGCGTGCTGGATGCCGACGTGGCCCCACAGCACGTTTTGCAAACACTGGTGCCCGCAGCGCGCTGGGCCGTGTTCTCTGAGCCCGGCCTGGCCTGCTACGCGCCCGATGCTGCCAGCCCAGCCGATGCCCTGGCCCGCGCACTCCAGGCCGGCGCGCAGGTAGCCATGGTCACCCTGGGTGAGCGCGGCGTGATGTGGACGCGCGGGAAGGGCCTGCACAGCTTGCCCGCTTTTGCCGTGACGGCGCTAGACACCACTGGCGCGGGCGACGTGTTCCATGCCGCGCTCACCTGGGCTTTGAGCAGCATGGAGGGCGAAACCAGCGCTATTCGCTTTGCCAGCGCGGCGGCGGCAATCAAATGCACCCAGCGCCACGGCGTGATGGGTACGCCCAGCAAGGCACAAGTAGAGCAATATTTGCTACATAATAAATAGCACTTTGTGCCCTGTTTTATTGGGCTTATGGCCTAAACTGCTTCCAACCGTGCTTTGGCGCGGGCCGGTAGCATGCCCTGCGCCTAAAGGCGCTTTGGCCGCGCCCAGCACTCGAATAAAATAGCCTACCCACGCTGTTGACCCATCCGTTAACCTTTGCCCATTGACACCACGCCCCTGAGAGCGTTTACACACAGCGCCATCCTGCGGGATGCCGCCTCCAACCGCCATGACCGACAAAATCGCCCAGCCCGCACTTGATTCTTTAGCCAAGTCGTTTGAACCCCAAGCGCTAGAGGCCCACTGGGGCCCCGAGTGGGAGCGCCGAGGTTACGGCGCAGCAGGCGTGCGCGGCACCGGCCAGCCGAGCAGCGAAGCCCATGCACAAGGCAAAGACTTTGCCATCCAGCTACCCCCGCCCAACGTCACGGGCACCCTGCACATGGGCCATGCGTTTAACCAAACCATCATGGACAGCCTCACGCGCTACCACCGCATGCGGGGCTTTAACACCGCCTGGATTCCGGGTACCGACCACGCAGGCATTGCCACGCAAATCGTGGTGGAGCGCCAACTGAAAGACCAAGGCATCAGCCGCCACGACATGGGGCCTACGCCCGATGTAGCGCGCAAAAATTTCGTGAGTAAGGTGTGGGAATGGAAGGAACAATCCGGCAACACCATTACCAGCCAAATGCGCCGCATGGGCGACAGCGTGGACTGGAGCCGCGAATACTTCACCATGGACGACAAACTGTCCAAAACGGTGACCGAAACCTTTGTGCGCTTGTACGAGCAAGGCTTGATCTACCGTGGCAAACGCTTGGTGAATTGGGACCCGGTTTTAAAGTCAGCGGTGAGTGACCTGGAAGTAGAAAGCGCTGAGGAAGACGGTTTCTTGTGGCACATCTGCTACCCCTTCGCCGATGGCCCGCAGATGGTGAACGGGCAGATGGAAAAAGGCCTGACGGTAGCCACCACGCGCCCAGAGACCATGCTGGGCGACGGAGCGGTGATGGTGCACCCCGAGGACGCGCGCTATATGCACCTGATCGGCAAGCAGGTGGCGTTGCCGCTGTGCAACCGCACGATCCCCGTGATCGCCGACGACTATGTGGACAAAGCCTTCGGCACTGGTGTGGTGAAGGTCACGCCCGCGCATGACCAAAACGACTACGCGGTGGGCCAGCGCCACAAGCTACCGATGATCTGTGTGTTGACGCTGGATGCCAAAATCAACGACGAAGCGCCCGAGGCTTATCGCACGCTAGACCGCTTTGTGGCGCGTAAAAAAGTGGTGGCCGACTTGGATGCATTGGGCCTGATGGTTGAGGTGAAAAAACACAAACTGATGGTGCCGCGCTGCGAGCGCACGGGGCAGGTGATCGAGCCGATGCTGACGGACCAGTGGTTTGTGGCGATGACCAAGAACGACGCAACAGGCAAATCCATCGCGCAAAAGGCTATCGACGCGGTGCAAAGTGGTGAAGTGAAGTTTGTGCCCGAAAACTGGGTCAACACCTACAACCAGTGGATGGGCAATATCCAGGACTGGTGCATCAGCCGCCAGTTGTGGTGGGGACATCAGATCCCGGCGTGGTACGACGAACAGGGCGCTTATTTTGTGGCCCGAAACGAAGAAGAAGCGCGCAGCAAAGCCGCTGCTGCAGGCAGTACCGGGCCGCTCAAGCGCGACGACGACGTGCTGGACACCTGGTACTCCTCCGCATTGGTTCCCTTCTCCACCATGGGTTGGCCAGAACATGGCAGCCCCACGGTCGGCACTAGCGTGTCCTCCCTGCCCCCCGTGGGGGCCCTCGCTTCTCGGGGCGGCCTGTCGGCGCTCGACCTCGCCAGCACCACCGACTACGACCTGTACTTGCCCAGCACCGTGCTCGTCACCGGCTACGACATCATCTTCTTCTGGGTCGCCCGCATGATCATGATGACCACGCACTTTACCGGGCGTGTACCGTTCAAGCATGTGTACATCCACGGCCTGGTGCGCGACAGCCAGGGCCGCAAGATGAGCAAGTCTGAGGGCAATGTGCTCGACCCAGTGGACTTGATCGACGGTATCGCGCTGGCTCCGCTGCTAGACAAACGCGCCACCGGCCTGCGCAAGCCCGAGACCGCGCCGCGTGTGCGCAAAGACACCGAGAAAGAATTCCCCGATGGCATTCCCGGCTACGGCGCCGACGCATTGCGCTTCACCTTCGCTGCCCTCGCCAGCTTGGGCCGCAACATCAACTTTGACAGCAAGCGCTGCGAAGGCTACCGCAACTTTTGCAACAAGCTGTGGAACGCCACCCGCTTTACTCTGATGAACTGCGAAGGCAATGACTGCGGCCTGAAAGACCACACCAAGGCCGAATGTGCAGCGCCTGTGCTGGACGCCGCGGGCAACGTGATCGCCGAGGCGGGCCCCTTCCACGGCTACATGCGTTTTAGCCAGGCTGACCGCTGGATTGCCTCACGCCTGCAAATCGCTGAGGCTGAAGTAGCCAAAGGCTTTGCAGAATACCGCCTGGACAACGTGGCCAACACGATTTACGATTTTGTGTGGAACGAGTTTTGCGATTGGTATTTGGAAATCGCCAAAGTGCAAATTCAAACTGGTGGTGAGGCCGAGCAACGCGCCACGCGCCGTACGCTCATCCGTACACTGGAAGCCATCTTGCGTTTGGCCCACCCCATCATTCCGTTCATCACCGAAGAGTTGTGGCAAAAAGTGGCGCCCGTGGCGGGCATTGCAGGCGCGTCTGTCAGCATTGCGCGCTACCCCGAGGCTCAGCCGGAGAAGATCGACCAGGCTGCCATAGCGCACGTAGCCAAGCTCAAATCCTTGGTCGACGCCTGCCGCAATTTGCGCGGTGAAATGCAAGTGTCTCCGGCTACCAAATTGCCGTTGTACGTGGTGGGCGACCAAGCCTTTATTGCCTCTATTGCGCCAGTGTTGCAAGCGCTGGCCAAGCTGAACGAAGTCAAGGTATTCGACAGTGAGGCCGCCTGGCAAACCGCGGCAGAGGCGTCCCCCACGGCCGTGGTGGGCGAGGCGCGCCTGTGCCTGCACATGGAGGTAGACAAGGCCGCCGAGAAAATTCGCTTGGGCAAAGAAGCCACCCGCCTGGAGGGGGAGATAGCCAAAGCCCACGCCAAGCTGGCTAACGAGGCCTTTGTGGCCAAGGCACCTGCGCAGGTGCTGGAGCTGGAAAGAAAACGCGTGGCCGATTTTTCAGCGGCACTGGCCAAGCTGCGTGAGCAGTTGGTGCGCCTGGGCTAGGAGTCTGGGCGGCAGAAGCCAGCACAACCGAGTCCACCAGCGGTGAGGGTAGAGCGTTATAGATAGATGACTGCAAGCTACATCGCCTACCA
>JAYUHM010000143.1:0-12448 GCA_043766985.1 Polaromonas sp. | reverse complement strand
TCTAAATTTCCCCCATTGCGAGTACTGCAGATGCTTGCCGAAGGCCCGGGGCTCAGGGCGGCTACTGCACAGCGCCGCAGCAGTGCGCGTAGCCTGAGTAGAGAGCAAAGACCAGCGCGCGTGCCAACACAGTGACAAAGACACTAGCGGTGGCGGTGGCGGTGGCGGTGGCGGTGGCGGTGGCGGTAGAAGTATTAAACCAACGCGTCGTCCAACATCTCCACCCAATGCCGCACGGGCGTGGAGGTGCCGCTTTGCAAATGCGTAATGCAGCCAATGTTGGCAGAGATGATCTGCGTGGGCTGCGCGTCCTGCAAATGGCCGAGCTTGCGGTCGCGCAGCTGGTAGGCGATGTCGGGGTTCAGTACCGAGTAAGTGCCCGCTGAGCCGCAGCACAGGTGCGCTTCGTTGGTGGCTACCTTCACGTCAAAACCCAAATCACCCAGGTGCTTTTCTACCCCGCCTTTGAGCTGCTGGCCGTGTTGCAGCGTGCAGGGTGGGTGAAAGGCCATCACGCCCGGCTGCGCTTTGACCTTGGCTTGCAGCTGCTCTACCAGCAGGGGCAGCAGCTCGCTCAGGTCTTGGGTGAGCGCGCTGATGCGTGCGGCCTTGGCGGCGTAATGGGGGTCGTCTTTGAGGATGTGGCCGTATTCTTTGACCGTCACGCCGCAGCCCGAGGCGTTCATGACGATGGCTTCAACTTGCGCACCTTGCGCGCCGTCCACATACGGCCACCAGGCGTCGATATTGGCGCGCATTTGCGCCTTGCCGCCGTCATGGTCGTTCAGGTGGAACTTCACCGCGCCGCAGCAACCGGCTTTGGCGGCCAGCACGGTTTGGATGCCGGCGGCGTCCAGCACGCGGGCGGTGGCGGTGTTGATGTTGGGGGCCATGGCGGGCTGCACGCAGCCGCCCAGCATCAGCATTTTGCGGGCGTGCTGGCGCGTGGGCCAGGGCTTGGCGGTTTGTTTGGCGGGCACCTTGCTTTTTAGCGCGGCGGGCAGCAGGCCGCGCACGGCTTGGCCAACTGCCATAGCGGGTGCAAACAGCGGCGAGGTCAGCCCCTCTTTCAGCGCCCAACGCAGGGCTTTTTCGCCTGCGGGGCGGGGTACTTTCTCGTCTACCAGCTTGCGGCCAATATCCACCAAATGGCCGTACTGCACGCCGCTGGGGCAGGTGGTTTCGCAGTTGCGGCAGGTCAGGCAGCGGTCCAGATGCATTTGGGTTTTGCGGGTAGGCGTAGCGCCTTCCAGCACCTGCTTGATGAGGTAAATGCGGCCGCGCGGGCCGTCCAGCTCGTCGCCCAGCAGCTGGTAGGTGGGGCAGGTGGCAGTGCAAAAGCCGCAGTGCACGCACTTGCGCAAAATGGCTTCGGCGTCTTGGCCGTCAGTGGTGCCTGCGTATTCGGGGCTCAGGTTGGTTTGCATGGGGTGTCCCGTAAAACGTCAAGCGAACCACGGCATGCGGCCGGGGTTAAAAATACCGGCTGGGTCAAACTCGGCTTTGAGCTGGCGGTGAATCCGGTCTAACGGCGGTTTTAAGGGGTCAAACCGGCTACCAGCCCAATGGCTATTAGCACGGTTTGCTATAAATAGTGTAGTACTGCCACCCAGCAGCTGCACCGCGTCGCGCAGACTTTCGCCCTCGCTGGGCGGGGCCCACAGCCAGCGCTGGGCGCCGTGCCATTCGATCAAAGTGGGGTACGGCAAGGCCAGCACCGGCGCGGTTTGCGGCAGGCTGATACGCCACAGGCAGGCGTCCTGGCCTGGCGGCGGGCTGAAAAACGGCAACTGCATGTCGCGCTGCATTGTCCAGTCGGCCTGGGCCTTGGCGTTGTCCATGCGGGTGCCTGGGTGTTGCAGCAGCATTTTTTTGCACGCCGCTTCTACCGCGGCTACCGCGCCGCGCAGGCGCACCAACAGCATGGGTTGGTTGGCGTAATGCTCGGCCTGGCTTACCCATGCGCTGGCGTTTAAGGGCAGGGGCTCGCCGCCCCAGTGGTTCAGTTGCGCCAGCGCCTCGGCTTGGGGCATGGCAAAGCACAGGGTGGCCTCGGCTGGGGCCACGGGCAGCACCTTGAGCGAGACCTCGGTGATCACGCCCAGCATGCCCCAGCTGCCCGCCAAAAGGCGCGACATGTCGTAGCCCGCCACGTTTTTCATCACCTGCCCGCCGAAGGTCAGGTGCTCGGCGCGGCCGTTGAGCATTTGCACGCCCAGCACGTAGTCGCGCACGGCGCCTACGCTGGCGCGCGCGGGCCCAGACAGGCCCGCGGCCACCATACCGCCGACCGTCCCTGTAGGGTCGGCGGCGGCTTGGCCGCTCAAGCTAAATCGCGGTGGCTCAAAGGGCAGGCACTGGCCTTGCTCGGCCAGCGCCGCCTCCAGCTCGGCCAGTGGTGTACCGGCTTTTACGGTAACCACCAGCTCGCTGGGCTCGTAGCTGACGATGCCGCGCAGGGCTGTCATGTCCAGCACCTCGCCTTGCAGCTGGTCGGCCAAAAAGTCTTTGCTGCCGCCGCCGCGAATGCGCAGTGGCGTTTTGTCGGCACTGCAGGCGCGGATGCGGTCGGTGAGGTGGTGCATAGCTGGGTCCATGCCGCAATGGTAGTCGCGCTGGTTGCCCAAAGAGCGCGTGATTGGCTGATTTTTTTGCAAACGCTTTGTGAGCTGCTTGGCGCTGCAACTAGTAGTCGTTAGCATTACAAGTGTTGGGCTGTCTTTTTTTTGCCCTCCCATCGCCGCAAATTTGCGCTGGCCATTGCACAAATTAGCCCTGCTTTGCTGGCGCAGCGACATTTTCTCCGGTGGCTTGGGTTACCATTGCGGGCTTGGGCTCAGCGACCGTCACCTGCCAGGGGGCGGTTCCCACTTTCGGCAAATTCTCCATGCTTAAAAAAATTTTTGGTGCCCGCGCCGGTTCAACCGCAGCGCCATCGGATACCGCCAGTGCAAAAGAGTTGCAAATACTGGACGCGGAGCTGTTGGTGGGGTTTTTATGCGAAGCCAAATCCATCGTTCCCCTCACCCAGCACGAAGCCAAAATTGCCGCCAGCTACATGCGCGCTCGGCAGTACGCCACTGGGCAAATCATCATCAAAGAAGGTGACAAAACCAGCACCAACTACATGCTGTGGATACTGGACGGCGAAACCACCTTTGAGGCCTCTGCCGCCCACGAGAGCGGGCCAATTGTGGTGACCGTTCTAGGCGCTGGCACCGCGTTGGGCGAGATGGGTTTGATGGACGGCGCTGCCCGCTCGCTCACCTGCACGGCCAGTGCCCCCACCCGCTGCGCCATACTGACCCGGCAGATGCTGCAAAACATGTGCGCCGACCACCCCGAGGTGGCGGCCAAGCTGATGTCCATCATCTGCATTGGTATCTCGGCCCGCCTGCGCGACTTAACAGACAAATTCAAACGCTATGTGCGCCTGAACAACGCCATGAACGAAGAGCTGCGCGAGTCCATGCCCATGCAGCAGTTGCGCTAACAGCGCGCTTGGCGCTACGGCCTATGTGTGCATACCCAGACCATCGCGCAGTATGACGTCGACCAGTAGCCCACCCAGCCTGTCGCAATGGCTCGGCACACTGGGCCTTGACAGCTACGCGCAGGCGTTTCTTGCCAACGACATCAGCTTTGATGTGTTGCCAGACATCACCGTCGATGATTTGCGCGACATGGGTATCACCTCCATAGGGCACCGGCGCATCTTGCTGCAAGCCATTGCTGCGCTGGCCGAGCCGGTGGCGCCAGCACCGCCAGCCATGTCCGCGCCGCCCAGCGCGCCCCAAGACAAGAGTGCAGTCGCCGCAGTGCACGTGTCGGCCCACCCTGTCACGGCCCTACCGGGCGCCTCGCTATCGCCGGTAAGCAACCACCAGCATCGCCTGCTCACCGTGATGTTCTGCGACCTGGTGGGCTCTACTGCGCTGTCCAGCACCCTGGACGCCGAAGACTTGCAAACCTTGACGCAGGCCTACCGCGAATGCGTGCGTGCGGTGGTGCAGCGGCACAAGGGCTATATTGCGCAATATTTGGGCGACGGCGTGCTGGTGTATTTTGGCTACCCCAGCATCAGCGAGTCCGACTGCGAGCGTGCGCTGCGCGCGGCCCTGGACGTGCTGCGCGCCATCCAGCGCGTACCGCCGATTGCGGGCGCGCAACTGCAGGTACGCATGGGCTTGGCCACCGGCATGGTGGTGATAGGCCAGCTGGTAGGGGCCGGTGATACCCACGAGATAGGCGCCATTGGCGAGACACCCAATCTGGCGGCGCGCATGCAACACCTGGCCGCTCCGGGCAGCATTTTGGTGACCCAGGCCACGCGCGATGCGGCAGGCGACCTGTTTGAGTTTCACAGCATGGGGCCCGCTAGCTTCAAAGGCTCGGGCCAACCCGTAACCACCTGGGAGCTGGTGTCAGAAAAGCAAAGCCAAAGCCGCTTTCAGGCCACGCGCGGGCGCAGGCGCCTGGGGCCGCTGATCGGCCGAGATGTGGAGCTGACCTTTCTGCGGGACAAGTTTGAGCGCTCGCGCAATGGGCGCGGCCAGGCGATTTTGCTGCGCGGTGAGGCGGGCTCGGGCAAGTCCCATTTGATTACGCGCCTGTATGCCGATGTGGGGCCCGGCAACGCTTTGGCGCCGGTTTTGCAATGCTCGCCAGACTACAGCCAAACCCCGCTGTACCCCTGCATTCAACACATCGAGGCGGCGGCCAAAATCCGCTACGACGACAGCGACACCGAAAAACAGCGCAAGCTGGAAGCGCTGGCCGTGCAATACGGCCTGGGCAGCAACGACGACTTCTTTGCCTTGGCCGAGTTGCTGGGGCTGCGCAATATCAGCGCACCCCATATGCAGGGCTTGAGCGCTGACGTCGTGCGCAGCCGTATCCAAAGCGCGTTGCTGCGCTGGCTGCACAGCCTGGTGCGCGAGCGCTCTATGGTGGTGGTGGAAGACCTGCACTGGGCCGACCCCAGCACCAACGACCTGCTGAGCCGCTTTGTCAATGAACTACCCCGGCAAAGCGCCATGCTGATTGCCACGTCGCGGCCCACCAAGGACAAAATGTTCAGCGATGGCGCCCACGTGAGCGTGCTGCACCTGGACAGCTTGCCCGAGCTTGACATTCGCGCCATTGTGACGGCGCTGGCAGCGCCCAGGCAAATGCCCGAGGCCCTGATGCGCCAGATTGTGGACCGCTCCGACGGCGTGCCTATTTTTGCCACCGAGCTGGCGCACGCGCTGCTGTTGCGCGATGACTTTGACAGCCCGCTGGGCGCCAAAGGCATTCCCTCCACCCTGAGCGATATTTTGCTGGCCCGCCTGGACCAATTGCAGTATGGCCGCATGACCGTGCAGCAGGCGGCTGTGCTGGGGCGCGAGTTTGACATGTCGCTCTTGGTGGCCTGCGCCCAAGACCTGATGGAAGACACCCAGGCAGCCATTGAAGAGCTGCTGGACGCCCAGCTTTTTGTACAACGCAGCACGCCCAACGGCATCGTGCTGAGCTTTGACCACATGCTGGTGAAAGATGCGGTCTACCAACGCATGCTGCGGGCGGATCGCGTGCGCCTGCACGCCAAGGTAGCGCAGGTGATGGAAGAGCAGTTTGCCGTCTCGTCCACCACGGCACCCCACCTGCTGGCGCTGCACCACACCGAAGCCGGTAACCTGGACCGTGCGGTGTATTTTTGGGAGCGCGCGGGCGAGCTGGCCGTCAACCAGCTGGCACCTAAAGAGGCCGTGGCGCACTACAGCCGCGCGCTGGAGATGCTGGCGGGCATGCCTGAGAGCGACGCCCGCGATGCGCGTGAGCTGGTCATCTGCATGGCGGTCGCGGGGCCCTTGATCGCCACGCGCGGCGTTGGCTCGCGCAAACTGGTGAATGTGGTGGAGCGCGCCTATGCACTGTGCAAGCACATTCCCGACAGCGAATACCGCGTGTCGGTGCGCTACCTCAAATGGTCGATAGCACTGGGCGGCTGGAACTTGGCCGACCTTCGGGCCTTGGCACTGCAAGTGCAAGATGCCGCGCAGGGGCAGGACGAAATTGCCCGCCTGCTGTCGCACCGCGCCATGGGCTTTACCTGCATGATCCAGGGCGAGCTGGCCACGGCACAACAAGAGTTTGAATCGTTTTTAGCGCTGTACCAGCCCGAGGTACATGCCAACTCCATCAATTTCCGCTTCAGCTCCAACAGCCACCTGTGCTCGGTGCTGCTGGCCCTGACCACCACCTGCACGCTGCGCAATTTGACCGAGGCCGCCGACCATTGGCGCGACCAGGCCCTGCTGCATGCGCAGCGCAGCCACAACCACATCTCCATTTGCCAGGCTTTGGTATTTTGCGGCGGCCATGTCAGCGGCTTGCTGCGCCGCCCCGACGATATGGCGCACTACGCCAGCGAAGCGCACGACTACGCCAGCAAGCACCAATTGCCCATCTGGACCCCCTATACCGATTTGATCACCGCGCTGAGCCATTTGATGCAGCCGGTGTCTAGCCTGCACGCGGCAGCCTACCTGGAAAAAGCCAAAACCTGTATTGACGTATTGCTCAGCCAGCACAGCGCTTACCTTACCACCTGGGTGGTGATGTACGCGCGTGCGTGCCTGGAGCATGGCCGCTTTCAGGACGGTATGGACGCCCTGCTGCGCATCGACGAGCGCATCAGCGCCGGTGAACGCTGGATGGAACCTGAATACATGCGTTTGCGTGCACGCCTGCAACAGGCACAAAACCCAGGCCAGGCGCCGGGCGTGCTGACCGCGCTGCGCGCCGCTTTGGCGCTGGCCCACCAGCAAGGCTCTTTGGTTTTTGCGCCCGATATTGAGCAGGACATTTTGGCCTGCGGGCAGGCCGCCGCGCGTTAAAGTGCGTCGATAGCCACGACGCCCTCCGTCACAGGCTAGTCTTCAAAAAAATTCACCGGTAAGCCCGGCACCTCCACGCGCATGCTGAACACGCAGCCCAACTGGGGCTGCGCTACCAAATCGTCTGCGCTGCGCCCATGGCGGGCACTGGTGAGGTACAGGGTTTGCAGGTCGTCACCGCCAAAGCAGGGCATGGTGGTGCACAGCACGGGGGCGGCAATGTTTTGCAGTATCTCGCCGCTGGGCGACAGTTGCAGCACGCGCTGGCCTTCGTACATGGCCACCCAGTAGTTGCCTTGCACGTCTACGCTGGCGCCGTCAGGGCGGCCCAGGTAGCCACCGTTGTCGGTCTGGAAGGGCTGCCAGCCCTCGGGCTTGGGCGCAAACTGTTTGAACACCCGCTGGTGCGTCATGGCGTTGCTGGCCAGGTCGTAGTCCCACGCGCAGATGGCGTGCTGGGGGGTGTCGGCCCAGTAGACGGTCTTGGCATCGGGCGACCAGGCCAGACCGTTGGCGATGGTGGCGTTGCCGGCCTTGCGCTCTACGTGGGGCGGCTCACCAGCGGTGGTGCCGCGCGCGTCCAGGCTAAACAGCTCTGCCGTGCGCTGGGTGCGCGGCTCGTACAGGGTGCCCGCCCAAAAGCGGCCCAGCGGGTCGCACTTGCCGTCGTTAAAACGGGTGGTGGCTGGGTCGTGGCTGAACACCTGCAGCGTCTGCAGCGCGCCGCCCCAGGTGCGCGCCCGCACGATGCGGTCGCGCAGGGCTATCACCAAGCCGCCGCCTGCGGCGGGGGCCATGCTGCCGGGCTCGCTGGGCTGGCCCTCCACCAGCACGGGCCAGCTGTCAACCGTCCCCATAAAAGTGTTGGCGCGTTTGATTCGACAGCCGGCAATATCCACCCAGTAGAGCATCTGCTCTTGCGGGTGCCAAAACGGGCATTCGCCCAGTGCGCTGGGCTCGGTGATAACGGTGGTCCAGGTCATGGTTTAAACGGTTGGTTGCATGTGGATGCTCATATGGGCTTGCCACGATTGTCCGGCCGCCAGCACCACCACGCCCAGCTCGGTGGCGCTGCTGGGGCTGTTCATGGCGTTGTTGACGTGGCTTACCGGTTCGATGGCAATACAGTCTTTTTGCGGCGTGGTGTAGACCACCAGGCGCTTCAGGTCGGCCTCCAGGCGCACGCTTAGGCGCGTATCGCGCAGCGTGGCGCTGCCCGCCCAACCGTCAAAGCAGTTGTCGATGTCCAGGGCGGCGCAAGCGGTGTGCAGGCCGCTGCTGGGGGTGCGCTGTGTGGGCAGTTTGTCGCCGCCCATCTCCCAGCGGCCGGTGGCGGCAAACTGCAGCTGCGCGCCCGGCCGTTTAACAAAATACGGGTGCCATCCCAAGCCCACTGGCGCGTCGCGGGGGGACTGGTTGGTAATGCGCAGCGTGAGCTCCAGGGCGTTGCCCTTCAAACGGAATATTTGCGATGCATCGAACGCGAAGGGCCAGGCCGTATCTGCACGGTGCTCCAGGCTGAGCATGGCAAAGTCATCGCGCACGTCCAGCACCTGCCATGCGCGCTGCCAGCCGACACCGTGAATGGCGTGCGCCTCGTCGGCAAAGTTTTTTAGCAGCGGATGGGTGGTGCCGCTCCATTGCAACTGCGCTTGCGCTATGCGATTAGAAAAAGGCACCAACGGGTAGCAGGCGCTGAGCTGCACGTCTTTCAGCGTGCCGGGGCGGCTGCTGCGCAGTACCGGCGTGCCGCTGAACCATAGCCCTTCCACGCAGCCACCCAGCTCGGGGCGTAGCGACAGGTGCAGCGCGGCGTGGTGCAGTTCAAGGGGTGCCGTCATGCCCCGCATGATAACGGGGCATGCGGCATTTGGCTACCGGGTTTATGACCAATTAGTCTCTAGCCCAATAGACAAAAGCACAAGCAGCTATTAAAACAAGAGCGGCTATTTAAGTAAACCTTCGGCCTTCATGGCGGCTTGCACGGCGGGCCGCGCGGCGATGCGTGCACACAGGGCGCTGAGGTTTTTATATGCGGCAAGGTCTACGCCGACATACTGGCCCCAGCTGGTGACGGTAAAAATGTAGGCGTCGGCCACACTGAAGGTGTCGCCCATGGCGTACTGTTTGCCCTCCACTTGGCCGTCCAGCCATTGCAGGCGGCCCGCCACGCGCTCTTTGGTGGCGCGCCGGGTGTCGTCGTGCAGGTCTTTGCTGAACATTGAGCCTAAGGGCTTGTGCAGCTCGGAGGTGATGAAGTTAAGCATCGACTGCAACTGGTAGCGCGCCAGGCTGCCGTTAGGCGGGGCGAGTTTTTTATCGGGTACCTGGTCGGCGATGTACTGCACGATAGCCGGGCCCTCGCTCAGGCGCGTGCCGTCGTCCAGCTCGAGCAGGGGCACATAGCCCAGGGGGTTGTACGGGTAGTAGTCACTGCCGTCTTTGAGTTTGTGGCTGTCCAGGCTGACCAGCACGGGGTCGAACTTCAATCCGGCTTCGTGCAGCACGATGTGGGGCGACAAAGAGCAGGCGCCGGGGCTGTAATACAGTTTCATGGGATCTCCTTTTGGGGGTGGTTGCAAAGGGGAGGGCATCTTATGCCGATTGGCCCTTCTTTGCACACCCGATGCGCCTGTAAACCACAACCGGGGTAGTGCGAATGGCCAACCCTTCGCGCTTCTATTTGTATAGCAAATAGTGCCTGTCAAATATAGGCTGCGGCGGCTTGCAAGGGAACACACCGGCGAAACTGGCGCTACGCTGTTAAAATGGCAGGTTGTCTGCAACGTGCATGAGGCTGTAATGATTTACCCCCAGGAATTTGATGTGATCGTGGTTGGCGGTGGCCATGCGGGCACCGAGGCCGCGCTGGCCGCTGCGCGCATGGGCTGCGCTACGCTGTTGCTCACGCACAATATTGAAACGCTGGGCCAGATGAGCTGCAACCCCAGTATCGGCGGCATTGGCAAGGGCCACTTGGTCAAAGAGGTCGACGCGCTGGGCGGCGCCATGGCCATTGCCACCGACGAGGGCGGTATCCAGTTTCGTATTTTGAATGGCTCCAAAGGCCCCGCCGTGCGCGCCACGCGGGCGCAGGCTGACCGCGTGCTGTACAAGGCGGCCATTCGCAAACGGCTGGAGAATCAGCCCAACTTATGGTTGTTTCAGCAGGCTGTAGACGACCTGATGGTCGAGGGCGACCGGGTGGTGGGCGCCATAACGCAGGTGGGCATCAAGTTTCGCAGCCGCACGGTGGTGCTGACCGCCGGTACATTCTTGGACGGCAAGATCCACGTGGGCCTGAACAACTACGCGGCGGGGAGGGCGGGCGACCCGCCGGCGGTAAGCCTGTCGGCCCGGTTGAAAGAGCTGAAGCTCCCCCAAGGCCGCCTGAAGACCGGCACCCCCGCGCGCATTGACGGCCGCACCATTGACTACAGCCTATGCCAAGAGCAACCCGGCGACGGCATGCGGCAAACCGACGGTAGCATGACCCCAATGCCGGTGTTCAGCTTTATGGGCCGGGCAGACATGCACCCGGCCCAGTTGCCCTGCTGGATTACCCATACCAACGAGCGCACGCACGCCATCATCCGCAGCGGCTTTGACCGCAGCCCCATGTTCACCGGCAAGATCGAGGGCGTAGGCCCGCGCTACTGCCCCAGCGTAGAGGATAAAGTTAACCGCTTTGCCGACAAGACCAGTCACCAGATTTTCCTGGAGCCCGAGGGCTTGAGCACCCACGAGGTGTACCCCAACGGCATTTCTACCTCCCTGCCGTTTGACGTGCAGTACGACATGATTCGCAGCATTGCAGGCCTGGAGAACGCCCACATCATCCGCCCCGGCTACGCCATTGAATACGACTACTTTGACCCGCGCGAACTGCGCAGCAACTTTGAAACCCGCGCCGTGAACGGCCTGTTTTTTGCCGGGCAAATCAACGGCACCACCGGCTACGAAGAAGCCGCAGCGCAGGGCTTGTTTGCCGGCATCAACGCGGCGCTGCAATGCCGGGCGATGGGCTTGGGCGGCGCGTCCGCATCCACTGCGGCCGCACGCAGCGCGGCGGGCAGCATAGCCTACACGGGCGACAAATGGTTGCCCGGCCGCGACGAAGCCTACCTGGGCGTGCTGGTAGACGACCTGATTACCAAGGGCGTGACCGAGCCCTACCGCATGTTTACCAGCCGGGCCGAGTACCGCCTGCAACTGCGCGAAGACAATGCCGACGCCCGCCTGACCGAGCAGGGCCGGGCACTAGGCTTGGTGGACGATGCCCGCTGGGAGGCATTCAACAAGAAGCGCGAGGCTGTTTCACGTGAAACCGAACGCCTCAAATCCATCTGGGTGAACCCCACCATCCTGCCCGCAGCCGAGGCCGAGCGGGTGCTGGGCAAAGCCATCAGCCACGAGCACAACTTGGCCGACCTGCTGCGTCGACCCGACGTAAACTACGACAGCCTGATGGGCCTGCAGACTTTTGCCAAGGACCCTAGCAAGGAACCAAACAAAGAGCCCGTGCTGGCCACCCGTTTTGCCAGCCCGGATGTTTCACGTGAAACCGCGCCCGACGTAGTGGAGCAGGTGGAGATTGCCATCAAATACGCTGGCTACATCAACGGCCAGCGCGACGAGATAGCCCGCGCCGCCTATTACGAGCACCTGCGACTGCCCGCCGAGCTGGACTATGCACAGGTGGGCAGCCTGAGTATTGAGGCGCGCCAAAAGCTGGGCAAGCACCAGCCCGAGACCTTGGGCATGGCCTCGCGCATCTCTGGCATCACGCCCGCCACCATCTCTTTGTTGTTGGTGCACCTGAAGAAGGGCAAGTTTCGCGGGTTTGACAAGCCTGCTGTAGCCCAGGATTCGGATCGTTTGGCGGCCTAGTTGGCAACCTGGGTCGCCACTTGGTTGGCGGCTTGGGCTCAGTGGTTCGCACGACGTTTCGGCCTTAGGTTTGCGCGGCTTTCGGTGCGGCTGGGTCTGGGTCCGGTTCGTGCAGGGGTATCGCGCTTGGCGACGCTGGGTGGGCCTGGGTCTCAAGTTTCGCGCTAAGGTGTCGCGCTTTGCGGAGCGGAGTGCGCTGGAACTGCGTTTGCACTGTTTTGGCGTAACTACTTAGGTCGCTTCTATGGCGATGCGTGGTGTATTGTGAGTCGTCTTGCGCTGTCAATGTACCCGCGATTGGGTGCTGATCGTCCGCCCTGGTGGTTGATGTGTACATCTTGGCGCTTGGTTTCTACGCCCTGGCGCTAGGGTGTGTGTACGCCCTGACGCTTGGTGCGTACGGCTACGCGGCTGTCCTCCGTTGCGGCCTAGGGCCGCTGCCTCCCCCTTTATGCCGCTACGCCGTACACACCAAGCGTCAGGGCATCGAATGCGGTAGGTGCGCGACGGTTGATAGCGACCATGGTCACAAGAGCTGACCGACGGTGCATTCAGCGGAGCGGCATCAAGGAGGAGTAGTTGGCCCTAGGAGTCTGGGCGGCAGAAGCCAGCACAACCGAGTCCACCAGCGGTGAGGGTAGAGCGTTATAGATAGATGACTGCAAGCTACATCGCCT
>JAYUHM010000142.1:0-30364 GCA_043766985.1 Polaromonas sp. | reverse complement strand
AAGGTGGCCGGTTTTTCGCTGGAGGCCGTGAAGCCCTGATGCAGGTGAGATAACCTTTGGTTTGTACGCCCATGCGCTTGGTGTGTACGGCGTAGCGGCATAAAGGCGGAGTAGTCGGCCATAGGCCGACACGGGGGACAGCCGCGTAGCCGTACACACCAAGCGCCAGGGCGTACACAAACCCGGTTCCCGCATCCTCGTTCTAGCCAGCGACTACGCAGGTTTACAAGCGTTTTTGGCCTCAAGCCCAATAGAACATAGCACAAGCAGCTATGGAATCAGTAGTAATTGCACAAGCGAGTGCATCGCGCTGCAGGCCTGCAACAGTGCAAAACAGACCGGTTATGCCACCGGGTACGTCCCCGGCAACAAAATGCTTTTGTCCACCGTGTTGATGTCGGTGCGGCCACAAAAGGCCATCGTCAAGTCCAGCTCTTTGTGGATGATTTGCAGCATCTTGGTAACCCCCGCCTCGCCATAGGCCCCCAGCGCATACAGCCAGGCGCGGCCTACCATTGTGCCGCGGGCACCCAAAGCGCGGGCTTTCAGCACGTCTTGGCCGCTGCGGATACCACCGTCCATCCACAGCTCAATATCTTTGCCCACCGCGTCCACAATGCCCGGCAAGGCGGTGATGGACGAGGGTGCACCGTCCAGCTGGCGGCCGCCGTGGTTAGACACGATCAAGGCGTCTGCCCCGCTGTTGACCGCGTGGCGCGCGTCTTCCGCGTCTTGAATACCCTTGAGCACAATCTTGCCGCCCCAGCGCTTTTTAATCCACTCTACGTCGTTCCAGTTCAGCGTCGGGTCAAACTGCTGGGCCGTCCAGGCCGACAGCGAGCTCATGTTTTCTACGCCCTGTACATGGCCCACGATATTGCCAAACTCGCGGCGCTGGGTACCCAGCATGCCCAGGCACCAGCGCGGCTTGGTGGCCATGTTGATGATGTTGGGCAGCGTCAGCTTGGGCGGCGCGGTCAGGCCGTTTTTAATGTCTTTGTGCCGCTGCCCGAGTATTTGCAGGTCCAGGGTGATTTGCAGTGCCGAGCAGTTAGCCGCTTTGGCGCGGTCTATCAGCCGCTCCATAAAAGCGCGGTCGCGCAGCACATACACCTGGAACATGAACGGGTGCCTGTCAGTGGCGGTAGCTATGTCTTCGATGGAGCAAATGCTCATGGTGGACAGGGTGAACGGAATGCCAAAGGCCTTGGCCGCACGCGCGCCCAGAATTTCGCCATCGGCGTGCTGCATGCCGGTTAAACCCGTCGGTGCAATAGCCACCGGCATGGCCACCTCTTGGCCCAGCATGGTGGTCTTGGTGCTGCGGCCTTCCATGTTGATGGCGACGCGCTGGCGCAGCTTGATGCTCTGAAAATCTGCCTCGTTGGCACGGTAGGTGCCTTCGGTCCAACTGCCGCTGTCGGCGTAGTCGTAAAACATGCGGGGTACGCGGCGCTGGGCGACCTGGCGCAGGTCTTCGATGCAGGTGATTTTGGACAGGTCGGTCATGGTGCGTCTCTTTGTTTTTTGAACTGGCGCCATCGTAGCGCGGATTGCGGGCGGCGTAGCGTGAAATTGACTTGGCGTGGTTTGAAATATATTGACGGGCAGTGCCGCGCTGGGGCGCATGCTGTCAATCCACCACCTTGCCGCGCGACGCCTTGATGCTGGAACGCTGGCTTTTGCCCTCCAGCCTCCGCTGCTTGGAGCCATAAGAGGGCTTGGTAGGGCGGCGCACTACAGGCGGTTTGGCCACGCTTTGCACCAGCTCGTGCAGGCGCGCAAAGGCGTCCAGCCGGTTGGCGTCTTGGGTGCGTTGGTTTTGCGCTTTCAGCACCAAAACGCCGTCTTGCGTAATGCGGCTGTCCCGCAGCGCCAACAGCCGCGCCTTGACGTCGTCGGGCAAGGACGACGCCGGGATGTCAAAGCGCAAATGGATAGCGCTGGACACCTTGTTGACGTTTTGCCCACCCGCACCCTGCGCCCGGATGGCGGTGATGTCGACTTCACGTTCTTGAATCTCGATTGCGCGGGTCATGGAAGGGCACGTGTTGAAACAGAGGGCATTGCCATGGATAATACAGCTGCATTCACAATCAATACAGGAGCACTCCATGGCCAAAGGTCAGCAAAAAACCAACAAAGAAGTTAAAAAGACGAAAAAAGACACGTCACCCCCTAAAGTGCAGACGGGCGAGCCTGTGCGCGCCACCATCACCACCACGGTAATTCCGCGTGGTAAAGACAAAGACAAGTACAAGTAAGCAGCGGTTGCCCAAGCCCACATCAGCTATCGATATCGTTTACCTGTGGGTAAACGGTAACGACAGCGCTTGGCGCGCCAAGCGCAAGAACGCAGCCAGCCGCTTAAGCGCCAGCCACCGGGGTGCCATGGCGCAGTACGGCAATGTCGAAGGCCGCTTTCGGGACAACGACGAGCTGCGCTACAACCTGCGCGCGCTGGAGCGGTTTTTCCCAGGCCACGGGCAAATCTACGTGGTGACTGACGCCCAAACGCCCGCGTGGTTGCGTGCGTCAGACCGGCTGACGGTGGTGGACCACCAAGACCTCATCCCTCCGCAGCACTTGCCCACGTTTGACTCCTGCAACATCGAGTCCTACATTCACCGCATTCCGGGTCTAGCGGAGCGGTACTTTTACCTGAACGACGATGTGCTGTTTGGTGCCCCCGTCAATGTCGCTGACTGGTTTTTTGACGATGGCTTTTACCTGGCCTGGTCTGATGAGCCAGAGGTAAGCGATGTGCCGATGGCGCAAGGCGCCAGTGCGCTGGAGAATGCCTGCAGAATGTCTAACGCGTGGTTCAAAGCCAAGGCGCAACAGTACAGCGCTGGCGACGCGAAAATCGACCCACACCTTGGCGCGGCAGTGCAGGCTTACCAGCACACTTTTCGCACCTTTGCGCATTCTCCCAGGCCCATGCGCAAGTCGCTTTTGGTAGCGCTAGAGAACCTGGCCCCCGACATGTTCAGCCAGGTGCGCTCCACCGTCTTTCGCACCTGGGACAAACCCACCATCGTGTCTGACTTTGTGTTGCGCTGGGCCCTTGCCAGCGGCATGGCCAAAGTAAGGGACTACAGCCACCTGTACGTAGCTACCGGTGCGGCCGACCAAGCCGATGTCCTGGAGCGCTTGGTATCGTTAGACGGACAGCTTGAGTTTTTCTGCATCAACGACACGACCGACGATGCCTACCCCCACGACCCACGCTTAACCGAAGTACGCGGGGCACTGCAACGCATGTTTACGCAGCCCTCCAGCTTTGAGCTTTAAACTCAAGGCATGCGCATTCAGCTATTGTCCGACCTGCACCTGGAAAGCCACCCCCACTTTCAACCCACCCCAGCACCCGGTGCCGACGTGCTGGTGCTGGCAGGCGACATTGGCTCGTATCAAGCTGGCTCGGGCCTCACCGATGCAGATTTTGGACTGCAGCGGTTCTCACCATTGCACGGCTGGCCCACGCCGGTTCTGTTTGTCCCAGGTAACCACGAATACGATGCGCTGGACTTTGACGCTACCCACGCGCGGCTGCAAGAGGTATGCACCCGGCTGGGCATCACCTGGCTAGAGCGCCAGGTGGTTACTATGGCCAGGCCCGTTGGCGACCCGGCCGGGCCGGGTGTTGTGCGTTTTGTAGGTACCACGCTGTGGAGCGATTTCGATGCACTGGCCTTGCTAGGCAAAGCCAAAGACGACCTAACCGCGCAACTGCGCCTGCGCAGCAAAGCCTTTCGGGCGGCCAATTTTTACCTGCAAAAAGCCGCCACGCAACGCCACGGCGCAGTGTGGTTGGCCGAAGCGGTGCGTGACCAAGCACTGGCTTGCCAGCAGTGGCTGCAAGACGCGCTGGCAAAAGAAAGCAGCCAGCCTGACAGCGCGAACGCCCCTATCGTGGTGGTCACCCATTTCGCGCCCAGCCTGCGCAGCGCCGACCCCCGCTACGGCCTTACCCCGTCCACCGCCGGGTTTTGCAACAGCTTGGACCATTTGCTGGGCCATGCCCAGCTGTGGCTGCACGGCCACCTGCATTGCCCGAGTGACTATGTGCACCACCACGGCAGCCACAGTTGCCGCGTGGTGGCCAACCCGCTGGGCTATGCGCGCAAGAACGAGCAGGCCGCTTTTCGTGCCGATTGGTGTATCGCGGTTTAGCGTCGCCGTGGGCACTGTTGGGTGCGCTACATCTCTGTGCATTGATATATATCAACCATTAGCTATATATAGATGGTCGCACTAAAGAATGGTGCGACGAGCGTCAAGCGAAGCTGTCAATGCGCAGTAAACAGTGCTAATGTTGGTTTTGATGTGCCGACCCCGGCATTTTTGCAAGGCTGACTTATGGATATGCGTACACTCCCGCAAGCGCAAGCGCAGGGGCAGGATGGTTTGAAGGACCCTGTTTGCGGCATGACGGTGACCGCGCAATCGCCCCACTTCCTCAAGCATGAATCCAGCACGGTGTATTTTTGCAGTGCCAATTGCCGCACTAAGTTTGCAGACAATCCTCAAAAATATGCAGTGGCAAGCAGCGCTGAGCATATTGCTTCCGGCACTGATCATCCAACAGCACCAGGAAGCGAGCCTGTACCCCACGCTGAAAATGCGGTGTACACCTGCCCCATGCACCCCGAAATTCGGCAAGACCACCCAGGTAGCTGCCCCAAGTGTGGCATGGCGCTAGAGCCCGTGCAACCCAGCCTGGACGACGACGAAAACCCCGAGCTCATTGACTTCAGGCGCCGCTTTTGGTGGACGCTGCCGCTTACCGTGGTGGTGACCGTGCTGGCCATGCTGGGCCATCGCCTGCAATGGTTTGATATGGCGACGCAAAGCTGGATTGAGATGGTGTTGACGGTGCCCATTGTGTTGTGGGCTGGGTGGCCTTTTTTTGTGCGCGGCGTGCAGTCCGTTATCCATCGCAGCCCCAATATGTGGACGCTGATTAGCCTGGGCACGGGCGCGGCTTTTGCATACAGTGTGGTCGCCACTATCAGCCCGCAAGTGTTTCCGGCAGCGTTTATGTCAATGGGCCGCGTGGCCGTGTATTTTGAAGCCGCTGCGGTCATCATTTCACTCACACTACTGGGGCAGATGTTAGAGCTCAAAGCACGCTCACAAACGTCGGCGGCCATTAAGTCGCTGCTGGGGCTGGCACCCAAAACCGCACGCCGTATCAACGCCGATGGCAAAGAAGAAGACACGCCCATCACGCATGTGCACATCGGCGACCTGCTGCGCGTGCGGCCTGGCGAAAAAGTGCCGGTTGACGGGGTGGTTACCGAAGGCCAGAGCGCGGTGGACGAATCCATGCTCACTGGCGAACCCATGCCGGTCACTAAACGGGTGGGTGACAAGCTGATCGGCGCAACGCTCAATACCAGTGGCGCGTTGGTGATGCGAAGCGACCGCGTGGGCTCTGCCACCGTGCTGGCCCAGATTGTGCAAATGGTGACCATGGCGCAGCGTTCGCGCGCACCGATGCAGCGCATGGCGGACAGCGTGGCGGGCTATTTTGTGGTGGGCGTGGTCAGCATTGCGTTGCTCACGTTTTTTGGCTGGGGGTTCTTTGGGCCAGAGCCCAGCTGGGTCTACGGCCTGATCAATGCGGTGGCGGTGTTGATCATTGCCTGCCCCTGCGCGTTGGGGCTGGCTACGCCCATGTCCATCATGGTGGCCACTGGGCGAGGCGCTACGTCCGGGGTGCTTTTTCGTGATGCCGCAGCGATTGAAAACCTGTGCAAGGTTGACACACTGATCGTAGACAAAACCGGCACCCTGACGCAGGGACGGCCTGCTTTCCAAAGCGCAGTCGCCACTGGCCAATTTACCGAAGCCGACGTGCTGCGCCTGGCCGCCAGCTTGGACCAAGGCAGTGAACATCCATTGGCCGCAGCTATCGTTGCTGCTGCGCATGCGCAAAACCTGGTGCTGGACAAACCCGAGCAGTTTGACTCGGCATCTGGCATTGGCGTCAAGGGCATGGTTGCAGGCAAACAGCTTGCGTTGGGCAATACCGCACTGATGCAGTCCATGGGCGTAGACGTGGCCACCCTGGCGCACCAAGCCGAAGAGCTGCGCAGCCAGGGGGCCAGCGTGATGCACCTTGCCGTAGACGGGCGACTGGCTGGCCTGCTGGCGGTGTCTGACCCCATCAAGTCCACCACTCTGGACGCACTGACGTCGCTGCGCGCTGCAGGCTTGCGCGTAATCATGGCCACCGGCGATGGGTTAACCACCGCGCGCGCTGTAGGCCAGCAGTTGGGCATCACCGAAGTGCATGGCGAGGTCAAACCGGCAGACAAACTAGCGCTGGTGTCACGGCTGCAAAAGGAAGGCCGCATGGTGGCCATGGCAGGTGATGGTATCAATGATGCACCGGCGCTGGCTAAAGCTGACGTAGGTATTGCCATGGGCACGGGCACCGATGTGGCCATGAACAGTGCCCAGGTGACGCTGGTGAAAGGCGACTTGCGCGGCATTGCCACGGCGCGCGCACTGTCACTTGCCACCATTGCCAACATGAAGCAAAACTTGACTTTTGCTTTTGTATACAACGCACTGGGCGTACCGCTGGCTTCGGGGGTGTTGTACTCGCTAACGGGGTGGTTGCTGTCCCCCATGATTGCTGCACTGGCCATGAGCTTGAGTTCGGTATCGGTCATTACCAACGCCCTGCGCTTGCGTGGTGTGGCGCTCAAGCAGGATTAGTACAGCTAAAAGGCTGCCCATGGACATCTTTTCACACGCATTGTGGGCTGGTGCCGGCGTAGGCCTGGCCCACCGCCGCTGGCCTATACCCTGGCGCACGGCAGCAGCCACCGTAGCCATGGCTGCCATACCCGACTTGGGCCATATGCTGCCGGTATTGGGCTGGAGCATATTTGGCGATGGCTCATGGGTAAAGCTATGGGCCTATGCCATTGAGTTACCCAGCCAGCAGCCGGTTCTGCCGCCTTTGGTGGAGCTGCTGTCGCACCACATGCACTGCATCTTGCACAGCGCCATTGTGGCGGGTGCTGTGACGTTAGGGCTATGGTTCGTACTGCACCACCTCTGGATACCGCTGCTGGGCTGGTGGTCGCACATCGTGATCGACATCGTTACCCACTCAGCCGATTTTTATCCTTCTCCGGTCTTGTACCCCATCACCCAGCGCGGCTTCGATGGTATTGCCTGGAATACACCCTGGTTTATGGTGCTGAACTACACGGCATTGTTGTGCACCGGGGTGTGGCTGCTAACAAGAGCCCGCGACTGACAAGCGTTTGGCCTTGCAATGAACTTATTTAAGAAGGGTTGGACAAAGGTCAGCTAACGAAGAAGAGTTGCGCGTACATACGTTTGTGCATACAATAACTGCTATGCACATTGAATTTGACCCAGAGAAGGCGCGACTCAATCTGCTCAACCACGAGGGCGTAACGTTTGAAGAGGCCAAGATGGTGTTGCTAGACCCATATGCACTGACGCGAGAGGATATCGATGCTCTTAGCGAGGCCAGGTTTGTCACGCTGGGCATCGGCGCCAAGAGTCGAATTTTGGTTGTGGTGTGGACACTGCGCGGCGAGGTGCCGCGATTAATTTCGGCTTGGAAAGCCAATCAACCGCAAAGGAGAAGCTATGAGCAACAATTCTGACCCTGTGTTTAAGCAATACGCTGAGATGGACTTCAGCACCGCCAAGCGCGTAAAAGATGTGCCTGCATTGACGAAGCTGCAAGCAGCGCAGGGTGGCAAATCGCGCATCACCATGCGCGTGGACAACGCGACGCTAGCCGTGTTTAAAGTGCAAGCCGAGATGACGGGAGGGAGCTACCAAACGCTGATGAATGAAGCGTTAGCCGAGTTTGCACAAGGACGCAGGCTGGCTGATGTGGTGCGCGAGACTATTAAGCAAGAGTTGCATGCTGCCTGAAATGTGCTGCATCCCATGACCAAAGCCGTTAAAACCCGTCCGTGGGATACCGCCGAGCACCTGGTGACCGACGAAGATATGGCGCTTTACTTGGAGGTCGCCCTTGAAGAAGGCGACCCAGCCCTGATCACCGCGGCACTAGGCGACATAGCCCCTGCCAAAGGCATGACCCAAATCGCCCGCGACACCGGACTGGGCCGCGAGAGTCTGTACAAAGCGCTGTCACCGAAAGGTAATCCTGAGTTCGCTACTATTCTCAAGGTCGTGAGTGCGCTGGGGATTAAGTTGCATGCGGTGCCAGCGTAATCGTAGGTCGTCTTCTATAAGCTTGTCGAACTATTGGAAGTCCTTCGCACGTTTGATAAGCCCGGGGCGAGCCGCGTCGACGGACGATCACGGACGAAGCTCCCTTGCCGATGCAGTTCGTCCTAAGAAGCCTTGTTCAATGAATAAAAATAAATAGCAACGAATGCACTTTCTCAATCAAACATCTGTCGGAAACTAGAAATGAATAACGATCAACTCATCTTAGATCAAATTATTGAGGAACAGCGCCTTGCAAGAGCACCAGATTCTCGAGCAGCAGATTTTTTTGAAACCTACGTTGTAGAACAAGCGTTAAAAAATTATGACTTGTCTGACGACGAAATTGAGTCAGGACTTGTTGGAAATTCCGGGGACGGCGGTATCGACGGAATTTATACATTTGCAAACGGAGAACTGGTGCTGGATGATTTCGATCACAATGTCTTGAAGAAAAATGTCTTGATCGAGTTGGTAATTTTTCAGAGTAAGACAAGCAGCGGCTTTGACGAGGACACTTTAAATAGATTCATCGCGGTTTCTGGTCATCTTATGTCACTAGCCAATCAAGTTGATACGTTTAAAGCTCGCTATAACGATGGACTGCGTTCGTCGGTCGAACTCTTTCGCAATCTTTTCCAGAAGACAGCCTCTCGATTTCCATCCCTTCGGTTTCATTACATCTATGCGACTCGGGGCGATAGCGCAAAAGTTCATCCGAATGTCAAGGCGAAATCGGACGACTTACAGGCTGTCATCAAAAATCTGTTTAAGACTGCTGACTTTTCTTTCTCCTTTTACGGTGCATCAGACCTATTGGAGCTGGCTCGACGAGAGCCAACGACTTCCTTTCAAATCCAGTTTGTCGAGGCTCTGACCGGTCACAGTGGTTACATCACTCTAGTCAAATTAAATGAATTCATCAAATTTGTCAGAGATGAAAACGGCGCATTACGAAAATCCTTGTTTGAGGCTAATGTCCGAGATTACCAAGGAAGCAACCAAGTCAATGAGGAAATGCAACAATCGTTAAAAACGCGAGGCCCTGAGGATTTTTGGTGGCTGAATAACGGAGTGACGGTGGTTGCAAAAAATGCAGTTCAGGCCGGGAAGGTCTTGACAGTGGAAGATCCGCAAATCGTCAATGGGCAACAGACGTCAACAGAGATTTTTAATTATTTCCGAGATGCAAATTCAGATGGTGATGAGCGGACTGTGATGGTTAGGGTCATTGTGGCCACTGATGCGCAATCCAGAGATCGAATCATTAAAGCGACGAATAGTCAGACTTCAATTCCCACTGCATCGTTACGAGCTACTGAGAAGATTCATCGGGACATAGAGGCATATCTGGCGCCGTACTCGATTTTTTATGACCGTCGAAAAAATTCACAAAAACAGGCTGGAAGACCTGTCGAAAACATCATAAGCATTGGCGCACTGGCCCAGTCGATGATGGCGGTGATCCTGCAGCGCCCTGATGACGCTAGAGCGCGGCCTTCATCACTGATTAAGAAAGACGAGGATTACATACAGATTTTCAGTCCGGATTTTCCTATTGCGATCTATCTGGTCGCCGCGAAAATCACGAAGACGACGCACTCATACCTTCGTTCCAGAGACGACTTGGCGCCGAAAGATCGTACGAATTTATTGTTTTATATTGCTATGGTCGTATCAGCAGTTCTCACACAAAAAGCGGTTCCCAAGATCAAAGATCTTGCTGCGCTAGATCCAACAAAGATTGATTGGGCGACTGCGCAGGAAGGAGCAGCCATAGTTGAACCCATATACAAGAGTCTTGGTGGAAACGACCAAGTGAGTAAGGGGCCAAACCTTCTCGCCGCCCTTAAGACGGTGGTCGAGGAGCGCTTTCCCGGTAGTACGAATTAAAGCGTTGCAAGTTTGTTTTATTGAAATTCTCGCGCGCAATAATTTTTCGCAGGATCATCGAGCGGCTAGCCATCATCCGATTTATTTTGAATTTGATGAGTTGTCTCTAAACTTTAAGCATCTTCTTCAGCCCAAGCGCGTCCGGTGCCGCGCCACCTGAAGCCGCACCTGCGCAGGTGCCGTACCACCCAAGGTGTTGCGGGCGTTGAGCGAGCCGCGCAAACTTAGACAACCGTACACGTCTTTCTCAATGCTGGCGTTGAAGCCTTGCAGCACGGTCAAAGGCAGTTCCGATAAATTGACGTTGTGCGAGATGGCGGCTTTGACGGCGTGGGCCACTGTTTCGTGGGCATCGCGGAAGGGCAGGCCTTTTTTCACCAAGTAGTCGGCCAGGTCCGTAGCCGTGGCGTAGCCTTTGAGGGTGGCTTGTTCCATGGCGGGGGCGTTGACGGTAATGCCGCCTTCTTTCTGGCCAGTGGCGGGGTTGAGCTGCCCGCCGATCATTTCGGCAAAAATGCGCAACGTGTCTTTGAGCGTGTCCACGGTGTCAAACAGCGGCTCTTTGTCTTCCTGGTTGTCTTTGTTGTAGGCCAGGGGTTGGCCTTTCATCAGGGTGATCAGGCCCATCAAATGGCCCACCACGCGGCCGGTTTTGCCGCGTGCCAGCTCGGGCACGTCGGGGTTTTTTTTCTGCGGCATGATGGAGCTGCCGGTGGTAAAGCGGTCGGCGATTTTGATGAAGCTGAAGTTTTGGCTCATCCACAAAATCAGCTCCTCAGACAGGCGGCTGATGTGCACCATGGCGAGGCTGGCTGCTGCGGTGAACTCGATGGCAAAGTCGCGGTCGCTCACGGCATCCAGTGAGTTTTGGCAAACTTGAGGCTGGCCTTTATCATCGACCATGTTCAAGGTTTTGGCTACGCGCTCGCGATCCAGCGGGTAGCTGGTACCGGCCAGCGCAGCGCTGCCCAGAGGCAGGCGGTTCACGCGCTTGCGCACGTCCAGCATGCGTTCGGCATCGCGCGCAAACATTTCTACATAGGCCAGCATGTGGTGGCCAAAGCTGACCGGCTGGGCTACTTGCAGGTGGGTAAAGCCGGGCAAGATGACTTCAACATTCGTCGAAGCAACTTCTAACAGCGCTTTTTGCAGGTCGGTCAGCAGGCCGCCAATCAAGTCTATCTCGCCGCGCAGCCACAGGCGCACGTCGGTGGCGACCTGGTCGTTACGGCTGCGGCCTGTGTGTAGGCGCTTGCCCGCGTCGCCTACCAGGCTGATCAGACGTGATTCGATATTTAGGTGCACGTCTTCCAGGTCAAGCTTCCATTCAAAGTGGCCCGCTTCAATCTCAGTGCGAATCTGCGCCATGCCCTTTTGAATGGAGGCATGGTCTTCGTTGGAAATGATCTTCTGCGCGGCCAGCATCTCGGCATGGGCCAGCGAGCCGGTGATGTCGGCATCCCACAGGCGTTTGTCAAAAAACACGCTGGAGGTGTAGCGCTTGACGAGGTCGCTCATGGGTTCGGAGAACAGGGCCGACCAGGCTTGGGATTTTTTGTCAAATTGGTTCATAACGGGCTCTAACGGGTGAGGGTCTGTGGCAGTGTGGCAGGCACTTGGGGTGCGGTTGCGGTTGCAATGGGGCCTAAGGCTGGCATACTTACCGTTAGATTCTAACTTTGACCCATGCAAACCCGATTTGGCACCTCTACCATCGACGCAACCGGCCCCTTGGCCAGCCGCTTGGAGCAGACCTCGCCCTTGTCTGACGCACCGGGCGCCACGGTTCCCGTGCTGATTTTTGATGCTTGCCAGGTAGGCGTGATCTTGCGGGCGGTGCTGTTTGTGCAAACGGTGCTGGCGGTGGGCGTGATGTTTGGTGCCGCTAGCTTGCTGGACTGGTTGGCCCGCTTGGCACTGATGACGGGCGCGGCACTGCCCGCGACTTTGGCTTGGTTAATAACGGCCTGCGCCCTGAAAAAACAGCTCCAACTCTTGCCCCGTGCTGGCCAATGGCTGGGCGGCATAGCGCTGGGCGTGCTGGCGGGGCTGTATGGCTGCGGTATTTTGGCGTTTATTGGTTTTACGGCCAGTGCACCTTGGCTTGCCAGTGCCGCTTCGGGGGCGTTGTTTGCTGCGGCCTTGGTAGCCGCACTGGTATGGCGTGCGGCGGGCAGGGCGCCGGCCAGTGCCAACGCACGGCTGGCCGAACTGCAGTCACGCATACGGCCGCATTTTTTGTTCAACACGCTTAACAGCGCTATCGCCTTGGTGCGCGCCGAGCCCGCCCGCGCTGAGGCAGTGCTGGAAGACCTGGCCGAGTTGTTTCGCAGCGCGCTGGTAGACCGTGGCGACGCAGTCACCCTGGAGCAGGAAATTACCTTGGCCCAGCGCTACCTGGACATAGAAAAAGTGCGCTTTGGCCCACGGCTGCGGGTGCAATGGGTGGTGGACGATGCGGCTAACCAGGCACTGCTGCCGCCGCTGTTACTGCAGCCCTTGGTAGAAAATGCCGTCAAACATGGGGTAGAGCCCAGTGCCAAGGGGGCAGACATCAAGGTAAGCACCCAGCGGCGCGGCAACCGCGTGGTGGTGAAGGTGACCAACACCGTGCCCGCAGGCCACGGGGCCAAGGGCAATGGCGTGGCCTTGCACAACGTGCGCGACCGGCTCAAGCTGCTGCACGATGTGCAATCCACCTTTCGCGCCACCATGGTGGACGGAATTTACCAAGTACGGATAGAGGTGCCCGGATGACCACTTTAAGTGCGTTGATTGTTGATGATGAGCAGCTGGCCCGCGCCCGCATGCGCACCCTGCTGGGCGACTGCACCCAGCCTGCCTGCAGCGTAGCCGGTGAGGCCAGCGACGCCATGCAGGCCATGGCATTTTTGCGCAGCACCCCGTGCGACGTGGTGCTGCTGGACATCCACATGCCCGGCGCCGACGGCATGCAGCTGGCGCGCGAGCTGCGCAGCGTGCGGCCCGAGCTGGGCATTATTTTTGTTACGGCGCATGCCGAGCATGCCGTGGCAGCGTTCGACCTGGAGGTGCTGGACTACCTGACCAAGCCGGTGCGGCTGGAGCGGCTGGAAAAAGCACTGACCAAGGCGCTGCAAAAAAAAGAGCAGCTTGTGCCCATTTCTACTGGGCTTGAGCTCAATTTGATGCGTGAAACTATCATTATCCAGGACCGGGGGCGCACCGAACGTGTGCCCCTGGCGGATGTGCTGTACTTTAAAGCCGAGCTGAAGTACATCACCGTGCGCACGGTGCAAAAAAGCTATATTTTGGACGGCGCGCTGAACGACCTGGAAGAACGCTACGGCGAGCATTATTTGCGCATACACCGCAACACCCTGGTGTCCAAACGGGCCATGCGCGCGCTAGAGCGCTATGTGGAGCGCGCTGCTGATCGCGTGGAAGACGCAGACGACGCAGGCGAGGGTAGTGGTGACGTGGAGGGCTGGGCGGTGCGTTTGCGCGGTGTGGAGGAGGCGCTGTTCGTCTCGCGCAGGCAGTTGTCCGCAGTGCGGGCGGCTATTGCTTTGGCGGCTTGAAGATTGCCCGCTGCCTTGGTGACGTAGTTTGGACTTTGCGAACCAGGTGAAACGTCGCCAGCGCAAAAGCACAATCCAGCAGTTGAAGTTCAATTGTTACTGCGGTGTTTAAATGTAACTTTTTCAATGCGCAGATCACTCCGAATGTCAGAGAGCGCAAAGGGATTGGCAGGCCCTGCAATCAGCAATTACCGCCACGGTTCAGGTTTGACATACAGGTGCCCATCTATACACTTGCGATTCTCCCCTCTGTTCAGAAAGGCTTCCTATGAAACAGCGCAAACTATCGTTGCTGACACATGCTCTATTGGCAATCGCAGGCGGCACTTATTTGCATGCAGCCATAGCAGCTGACACCGCAGAACAAACGCGCCAGATGCAGGAGCAGGAAAAGGCGGCAAGCAATATTTACAAGGCCTATTTTCCTAACCTGGAGACTGCGCGAAAGGCTGCCATCAGCTTTCACGCCCAACTGCTTGAAGCCAATTACGAGACCGGCTATCTGGTGTTCGAATTGACGCCACAGGAGATGGCGCAATTGCGCCAGTTCGGGTTCAAGCTGCTGCCTGCCACCGAGTTCATGCAGCAGCGCAAACAATTTCTGAACAATATACAAACCGAAACCCTACGCCGACAGCAAGCTGCGCCCTCGGGTGCCAAGGTGGTCGCACCACCTGGGACAATTCCAAGCTTTCCCTGCTACGAAACCGTCGAAGAAACATTCAGTCAAGCGGAGGGTTTTGCTGCCAGCAAACCGAATTTGGCGAGCTGGGTTGATGTGGGCGAGTCTTGGGAAAAGACCGTCAATTTGGGTGGCTACGACATCAAAGTGCTCAAGCTTACCAATGCTGCCAACACAGCAAGCAAGCCCAAGCTGTTTGTCACTTCAGCCATTCATGCCCGTGAATACACCACAGCGCCGTTAAACCTGGAGTTTGCGCGCTGGCTGCTTAACGGCTATGGCGTGAACGCCGATGCGACCTGGATTCTGGACCACCACGAGGTACACCTCATGTTGCAAACGAATCCCGATGGCCGCAAAAAAGCCGAGTCGGGCCTGTCTTGGAGAAAAAACACCAATCAAGCCTATTGCGGAGCCACCAGCAACACCCGGGGTGCCGACCTGAACCGCAATTTCAGTTTTACCTTTAACCTCACTGGCGGGCTGGGCTCCAGCAGTAACCAGTGTGACCTGACCTACCGTGGTGTGGCCGCTGCCTCAGAGCCCGAAACCCAAGCCGTCGAGGCCTATGTGCGCAGCCTCTGGCCCGACCAGCGCGGGCCTAACGTGACCGATGCAGCGCCCAGAACCAATAGCGGTATCCATATTGATCTGCATAGTTTTAGCCAACTGGTGTTGTGGCCTTGGGGTAGCACAAACACCCTGTCTGGCAATGCCACCGACTTGCAGACACTGGGCCGCAAGCTGGCCTTTTTCAATGGCTATACGCCCCAGCAGTCTATCGGTTTGTATCCCACAGACGGCACCAGTGACTCGGTCAGTTATGGTGAGTTGGGCGTTGCGGCCTACACGATAGAACTGGGTACCTCTTTTTTCCAAAGCTGCAGCACCTATACCAACAAAATCAGGCCCGATAACCTCAACGCTTTGATCTATGCCGCCAAAGTGGTGCGTACGCCTTACATCACGCCTGCAGGGCCGGATATCTCGGCCTTGGCTTTGGGTGGCACGGCATCCACCACGGGAGTGCAAGTAGGTACTGCGGTGGCTTTGACGGGCACCGCCAACAATACGCGCTACAACAATAGCAACGGTGTACAGCCTGCACAAAATATTGCGGCTGCGGAGTATTACGTAGACACGCCCCCGTGGGTCAGTGGTGCTACGCCTGTGGCGCTTACGACCAAGATCGGGTCTTTCGACGCCAAGACAGAGAGTATTGTGGGCAGCATCAACACCGCCAGCCTGTCAGTGGGCAAACACATTGTGTACGTCCGCAGCCGCGATGTGGGTGGAAACTGGGGCGCGATTTCTGCAGCCTTCCTGCAGGTTAATCCTTAAGGTGCCAAGCGCTCACGTACCCAGTGGCTGCCATCCTGGGTGTAGCGCAGCCGGTCATGCAAACGGCTGCGCCGCCCTTGCCAAAATTGCCACGCGTCAGGCACCAGCCGGTAGCCACCCCAATGCGGTGGGCGCGGTGGGTTGAGCAAAAACTGCGCACCGTACTTGGCAGCGTTGGCCAGCAGCACGCCGCGCCCCGAAATCACCTGCGACTGTGGCGAGGCCCAGGCACCTATTCGGCTGTCCAGCGGGCGGCTGTGAAAATATTCATCACTTTCCTGTGCCGAGACTTTCTCCACCAAGCCCTCGATGCGTACCGTACGTTCCAGCTCTACCCAGTGAAATTGCAGTGCCGCAAACGGGTTGCCCGCCAGCTCTTGCCCCTTGCGGCTCTCGTAGTTAGTGTACCAAACAATGCCGCGGGCATCAAAACCCTTTACCAGCACCACCCGCGTGCTGGGGCGCAGGTTGCTGCCTACGCTGGCCAGTGTCATGGCGTTCGGCTCAGGTACCTCAGACTGGATGGCTTCCTGCAGCCATTGCTCAAACTGCTTGAACGGATCGCTGTGCGAGGCGGCTTCGTCCAGCTCGCCGCGGGTGTAGCTTTTACGCAGATCAGCAATAGAGGAGGTGTTTTCGGGCATTCCGCAAGTGTAGACGCTTCGCCAAACCCCGGCGGTGCCTGGGTTCACTGTCAATCGGGCGACAGAATGCACCGGTTCATATGTAGCAATTTGAGAATACTGCAGCAAACTAGGGTTGCCACTAAGTACATTACCTTGGTACAGGATTACCGTTCGAAGGTTTTATAACAGGAGATATAGCAATGAGCGTCAATTTTTCCATCAATGGCAAGGCCGTTTCGGCCAACGCCGAAGCCGATACCCCTCTGTTATGGGTTATCCGTGACGAGCTGGGCATGACCGGCACCAAGTTTGGTTGCGGCGCCGCGCTGTGTGGCGCATGCACCGTGCACGTCAACGGTAAACCCGTGCGCTCTTGCCAAACCCCGCTGTCTTCGGTAGCCGGTGCCAAAGTGGCCACCATCGAGAGCCTGGGCAAAGACAACAAGCACCCGTTGCAAGTCATGTGGATCAAACACGATGTTCCCCAGTGCGGCTATTGCCAGTCAGGCCAACTCATGAGCGCTGCTGCCCTGCTGTCCACCAACAAAAACCCCAGTGATGCCGAGATCGATTCGGCCATGAGCGGCAACATTTGCCGCTGCGGTACGTACCCCCGAATCAAGGCCGCCATCAAAGATGCCGCTGCGATGATGCGCGCTTAAAGGAGAACCCACATGAACACTACGATGACCTCCTCCCCTGCGTCTACGTCACGCCGCAACTTCATCAAAACCACGGCCATCGCAGGTGGTGGCTTGCTGATTGGCATGAGCGTTCCAGCCTCCAAAGTACAGGCCGCTGGCACCTTGCACACCCCCAATGCGTGGGTGCACATTGCCGACGACAACACCATTACCTTGATCTCGGCGCGCTCAGAAATGGGCCAAGGTGTGTACACCGCCATGCCCATGCTGATTGCCGAAGAGCTCAACGTCGACTTTAAAACCATCAAGGTGGCGATTGCCCCGCCGAACGCCGTTTATGTGAACGCGCTGTTGGGCGCGCAGATTACCGGGGGCTCTACCGCCGTGCGCGACGGTTGGGAAAAGCTGCGTGTGGGCGGCGCCCAAGTACGCGAAATGCTGATAAGCGCCGCCGCTGCCAAATGGAATGTAGACCGCAGCACGCTCAAGGCCGACAACGGCAAAGTGATGGGCGGCGGCAAGACGGCCACCTATGGCGAACTGGCCGAGGCAGCGTCCAAGCTGCCGGTGCCCGAGAAGCCACCGATGAAAGACCCGAAAGACTTCCGCATCGTGGGTCAACGCACCAAACGCCTGGACACGCCCGCCAAAACCAATGGTACCGCAGAGTTTGGTATCGACGTCAAACTGCCCGGCATGGTGTACGCCAGCTTGGCCCAGTGCCCGGTTATTGGCGGTACCGTCAAGAGCTTTGACGCCACCAAGGCCAAGGCCATGCCCGGCGTGGTGGACGTGGTGCAAATTCCCGATGGTGTGGCCGTGGTAGCCAACAGTTTTTGGCGCGCCAAAATGGCGCGCGATGCGCTGACCATCGTGTGGGACGAAGGCGCAGGCGCAGCGCTGAGCAACCAAAGTATGTTGGCAGGCATGAAAAACGCGGCGGCTAAGGGTTTGGTGATACCTATCATCAAGCCTGTGGGCGACGTAGCTGCCGCCATGAAGGGTGCCAGCAAAGTGATCGAGGCCGAGTACATCAGCCCTATGCAGGCCCACGCGGCGCTGGAGCCCATGAACTTCACCGCCAACTTCAAAGATGGTAAATGCCAGCTCATTGGCCCCACACAGTTCCAGCAAGGCGCGCAGGGCGCGGTAGCCGGTGCTCTGGGTATCAAGCCCGAAGATGTCACCGTGCAAACCACCTTCCTGGGTGGCGGCTTTGGTCGCCGCATTGAGCTGGACTTTATCCTCCAGGCGGCGCAAATCTCCAAGGCAGTGTCCAAACCCGTCAAGCTGGTGTGGACGCGCGAAGACGACATGACGCACGACTACTACCGCCCCATGGGTGTCAACCAGCTCAAAGCCGGTGTAGATGCCGCAGGTAACCCGGTAGCCATGCACTTTAAGGTGGCGTCGCAGTCGGTAACCCAGCGCGCCTTTGGGCTGCCCAAAGACACCTTGGATGCCTTCATGGCTGAGGCCGCCGTGACCGCCTATGCAATCCCCAACACCCAGCATGACTTGATGATCTACGACACCGGTCTGCGTAACGGCTACTGGCGTGGAGTGAGCCACAACATGAACGCTTTTGCCAACGAAAGCTTCATGGACGAGTTGGCCAAGTCTGCTGGCAAAGACCCGTACCAGTACCGCATGGCCTTGCTCAAAGACAAGCCGCGCTTTGCCAACGTGCTGAAACTTGCCGCCGAAAAAGCCGGCTGGGGCACAGCAGCACCCGCAGGCCGCGCACGCGGTATAGCGCTGATGGAAGGCTACGACACCTATATGGCGCAAGTGGCCGAAGTGTCGATTCAAAACGGCGAAATTCGGGTGCATAAAGTCACTGTGGCAGCAGACCTGGGCATGATGGTCAACCCCGATATCGTCGAAGGCCAAATCCAGTCCAGCATTGTGTTTGGGATGGGCGCAGGTTTGATGCAACAGATCACAGTCGATAAAGGCCGTGTGCAGGAAACCAACTACGGCAACTACCCTGTAGTGCGCATGAATGAGGCACCGCAGATCGACATCGTCTTGGTCAAGAGCTCCGAAAAACCCGGCGGTATCGGCGAGCCTGCGACAGCCGTGGTGGTGCCTGCCATTGCCAACGCGGTGGCGGCACTGACGGGCAAGCGCATTCGCACCTTGCCCATGACCGCTGAGGCGTTGAAATCGGCGTAAATTGAACTCCAACTTGAACTGAACCGCAAAGGTCTTAACCTATGGAAAGTCTAGACCTGCGCGTACTGCAAGATGCCCTGAGCTGGAAACGCTCGGGGCATGCGTGTACGCTAGTGACTGTCGTAGAAACCTGGGGCAGCGCCCCGCGCCCGCCCGGCGCTTTGCTGGCCGTGCGTGATGACGGGGTCGTCAGTGGTTCCGTGTCGGGCGGCTGCGTAGAGGACGACCTGATCGCCCGCATCAAACGCGGCGACCATATCTCGGACGGCGACACCAACAAACCGTCGATGATCGCCTACGGCGTGACCAAAGCCGAGGCCGCGCGCTTTGGCATTCCCTGTGGCGGAAGCCTGCGCTTGGTGCAAGAGCCCTTGCTGGAAACTGCTTGGGTGCAAGCGCTGCTAGAGCGCACCTCTGCCCACGAGCTGGTAGCACGCACCTTGAATTTAAGCACGGGCCTAGTAAGCCTGAGCGCAGCCCAGCGTGGCGACACTTTTGCCTTTGATGGCTTGACCTTAAAAACCACCTTCGGCCCCAAATGGCGCTTGCTATTGATAGGCGCGGGCCAGCTTAGCCAAGCCGTAGCGCAAATGGCCGGTATGCTCGACTTTGAAGTGCTGGTGTGCGACCCGCGCGAAGAATACGCCGCTACATTGCAAATGCAGGGTGTCACCCGCGTACTGGGTATGCCCGACGACGTGGTGCGTGAGATGAAGGCCGACGCCCACACCGCCATCGTCGCCCTCACACACGACCCCAAGCTGGACGACATGGCCCTGATGGAAGCCCTGCGCTCCGACGCGTTCTACATAGGCGCCCTGGGCTCCAAACGCAATACCGAAACCCGCAAAGCCCGCTTGAAAGAGCATTTTGAACTGACCGATACTCAGCTGGCGCGCCTGCATGGCCCCGTAGGCGTGCGCATCGGTGCCAAAACCCCCGCCGAAATTGCGGTGTCGGTGATAGCGCAAATTGTGCAAGTGAAAAACGCTGTGCATGTAGGCGCAGACATGCCACAAGGCTGCGAACTGCCAGCTTAAGCGCCCTGCGACAGTGATCTCTGCGTAGTGACAGTCCCCGCAACCCGCCCGACGGTCATCGTGCTGGCCTCTGGTCGGGGTGAGCGCTTCACCGCGTCCGGCGGCCAAGTGCACAAGCTGCAAGCTCTGCTCGGCGGTAAAAAAATCATCGACTGGACGCTGGCTGCTGTGCGCGAAACCGGCTTGCCCTACCACGTAGAGGGCGTTGGCCACCCCGGCATGGGCGACAGCATCGCCGCAGCGGTGCGCGCCACGCCAGATGCCCAAGGCTGGCTCATATTGCCCGCGGACTTGCCATTGATTCAGCCTGCTACTTTGCTGGCCGTCGCGCAGGCGTTGCAGCAAGCATCTCTGGTCTATCCGATGTATGCAGGCCAGCGCGGCCACCCAGTGGGTTTTGGCCGTGCTTATGCTGAGCAATTAGCTAATTTAAAGGGAAATAAGGGAGCAGCCCAATTGATTAAAGCACAACATGCTACTGAATTGGTAGTGAAAGATGTGGGCTGTGTGACGGATATTGATACGCTACAAGACCTTGAGAAGGCGCAACAGCTATTACGCGGCATGTAGCTCTTCGCGGATAACCCGGCGCAACGTAGACTCTATCTGTTCGCCCGTCATAGCTTGGTACAGCGCCTGGTTAATCAGCGTCTGGTAACCGCGCTCACCCGCCTTGGCTTTAAAGAATGCAATGATCGAGCCGTCCAGCATGATCGACACACGCTGCTTGCCAAGCTGCGTGTTGAGCGCTGCAGAAAATTCTTCGCGGCTCACATCTTTCAGGGCGACACGCAGGCGCGGTGGCTTGGAGATTGCGGGTTTCGCGCTGGCGGGCTTAGAGGTAGCGGGAGAGTGTGTCGATTTCATGGGGCTGCGCCTTTCGCATAGAAATAACGTGAATCTCGTCTTCAGTTTCAGTATGGCAAATCGTGACTATAGCGATGCCTAAAAACCCAGTGGTATTAAAACGCTGCTCACCTTGGTAATCACGCGCATCTTCCAGCGTCATTGTCGGCCCGTTGAATAACAGTTGGGCCTGCGTAAAATCAAAGCCACGTTTTAGCAGATTGCTAGCGCGCTTGGATTCTTGCCATGTGATGTTAATTGCTTGCAATTATGCATACGATTATATGTATTGTCAAATGCAGTTGCTTAGCGGAAATAACGCATTAGCTTGGTCACATTGCGGCGGTTGAAGAATTTGCGCTGCAAAATTTTCCACAAACACGCGCGAAATCAGATGGTTTTAAAGCTGCCGTTTGTACCGCGCGCGTTGCTCCAAATTTTCATCACAAACACTTTCAACCACCGCTTACATGAACAACGATAAGCCAATACGTCCAATTTTTATTGCTGCCTGCGCCGCGCTACTTACTCTGCTTGCCGCCAATTTCGCCACACGCGGCTTGAATGTGGTTGGGCTGTTCAAGCTCTCACTAAATCTTCTCATCTATCCAGCTGCAGCACAGTTTTTCTTGTCTGAAAAAAGAATGAGTTCTTTTTTGCGAAAACACTGACACTTCATTCGATCCAAATTACTTTCTGACGTCGCGCGCGTTTGGGGGAAATTTTGCAGCGCAAATTCTTCAACCGCCGCAAACGCACTCAGGTCGCCTGTCATCCCCGGCTCCCAAAAGACCAAAAACTGTAAAAAACCAAAAAATTCAGCCCAAAACGCCAGCACAGAGCCACTTTACGCTCTAGATAGAGTGGTTTTCACTATCAAACCCGCGTTATCGGGGACAATCAAGGGTTAACCGGGCTGGTGAGCTGCCGGTATTTGAAACTGTTTTTTGGAAATCTCAACGCTATGGCGCAATACGTTTTTACGATGAACCGGGTAGGCAAAATTGTGCCGCCCAAACGGCACATTCTGAAAGACATCAGTTTGTCTTTCTTTCCCGGGGCCAAGATTGGCGTGCTGGGTACCAATGGCTCGGGCAAATCTACTTTGCTCAAGATCATGGCCGGGCTGGACACCGAGATTGAGGGCGAGGCCACCCCGATGCCGGGGCTCAACATTGGCTACCTGCCGCAAGAACCTATCATGGACCCCGAGCAAACCGTGCGCCAGGCGGTGGAGAGCGGCATGGGCGCAGCCATCGCCGCCAAGGCACGGCTGGAAGAGGTGTACATCGAATACGGTAACGAAGATGCTGACTTCGACAAGCTGGCCGCCGAGCAGGCCCAGCTAGAGGCCATCATTGGCGCGGCGGGCGACGACGACGGCCGCGCGCTGGACATCGCTGCCGACGCCTTGCGCCTACCTGAATGGGACGCGATGATCAAACACCTCTCCGGTGGCGAGAAGCGCCGTGTGGCCCTGTGCCGCCTGCTGCTGAGCAAGCCCGACATGCTGCTGCTCGACGAACCTACCAACCACTTGGACGCCGAGTCCGTGGACTGGCTAGAGCAGTTTTTGCTGCGCTTCTCGGGCACCGTGGTGGCCATCACCCACGACCGCTACTTTTTGGACAACGCAGCAGAATGGATTTTGGAACTGGACCGAGGTTCAGGCATTCCGTACAAAGGCAATTACAGCGACTGGCTAGACCAGAAGACCGACCGCCTGGAGAAAGAACAAAAGGGCGAAGATGCCCGCGCCAAGGCTTTGAAGAAAGAGCTGGAATGGATTCGCCAGAACCCCAAGGGCCGCCAGGCCAAGAGCAAGGCGCGTATCGCCCGCTTTGAAGATTTGTCCAGCCACGAACACCAGCAGCGCAACGAGACGCAAGAGATTTTTATCCCCGTGGGCGAGCGCCTGGGTGCCAGCGTGATCGAGTTCAAGGGCGTGAGCAAAGCCTTTGGCGACCGCCTGCTGATCGACAACCTGAGTTTTACCGTGCCAGCCGGTGCCATCGTCGGCATCATCGGCCCCAACGGCGCGGGCAAGTCCACGCTGTTTCGCATGATTGCGGGCACCGAGAAACCCGATAGCGGCGAGGTCAACATTGGCTCCACCGTAAAGATGGCTTTTGTAGAGCAATCGCGCGAGAACCTCACCGGCGACAAAACTGTGTGGGAAGAAATATCTGGCGGGCTGGACATGCTGCAAATCGGCAAGTTCACCGTGGCCAGCCGCGCCTACTGCGGGCGCTTTAACTTCAACGGCGGCGACCAGCAAAAACGCGTGGGCACCTTGTCCGGCGGCGAGCGCGGGCGCTTGCACCTGGCCAAAACCCTGATTGCGGGCGGCAACGTGCTGATGCTGGACGAACCGTCCAACGACCTGGACGTAGAAACCTTGCGCGCGCTAGAAGACGCGCTGCTCGAATTCCCCGGCTCGATCATGGTCATCAGCCACGACCGCTGGTTTTTGGACCGCATTGCCACCCATATCTTGGCCTGCGAAGGCGACAGCCAGTGGACGTTTTTTGACGGCAACTACCAAGAGTACGAGGCGGACAAGAAGAAGCGTTTGGGCGAAGAGGGTGCCAAACCCAAGCGCATGCGCTACAAGGCGCTGGCCTAAGGCGACCGCGGGCCCATGGCGCAAATGTGTGGCATGGGCGAAACACTTGATTGGCATACCGGCCCGCGCCACACCATAATAGTCACACTATGAATCCAAGCATCCAAAGCAAACTTGGCGTGTCGGACGACCCCATCGGGGCGCGAATCTCGCTGCGCGACTGCCTGGATGCGGCCCTCAAACAGTCGGACGGGTCAATAGACAAGATTCTCAATGCGCTGGTGGGCAATGCCGACAAGGTGCTGAGCACGCAGGTAAAACCCAACTTTCCGCCGCCAGTGCAGGAGGCCGCGAACTTGTTGTTGACGCGCAAAGAAGCCATCAAGCTGAGCTTTAACCAGCGCCTGCGCGAAGCCGTGTTTCAGGGCGTTGGGGTCGATCTGCAGTCGCCGCAAATGATGCGCTTTGAAGATCTCAAGCTGTTTGAAGAAGACGACTTGGACGAGAGCATCGAGATTGCCCGCGCCTTGCAGGAAATTGGCCAAGCGGTGGACGATGTTGTGCCGCCGCTGGACGCGCTGATGAGTTCGCTGCTGGGTTGGATCACCGTGCAACCGCAAATTAACCCGCTACGCCCCGAAATGTTTGCCCGCGCACTGCGCGGATGTATTGCCGAGCAAATCAGCGACAGCGATATTCGAGGTGCCGTTTTGTCACCCTTGGCGGGGCGTTTGGGTATTTTGCTGCGCAAACAGTATATTGACCTGACAGCATGGCTCAAGTCATGCGGCGTAGAGGCGGCCAGCGTGGTGCCACCCGGCCAGGTGCAAAGTAGCGTCGCCAAGCCCAGTGTGGTAGGCGCGGTGGGCAACTCAGTCGCGCGTACCCTGCTAACGCTGGATCGACTGCGCCGCCTGCTGTCTGGCGAGCTGGACGGCGATGTCACACGCAAACCGCAAGATTTTTTGCACACCGTGCCTGCATCGGTGGTGGCACTGCAAGACATGCGCCAGGTAGAAGCCATGGTGCAACGCCTGGAGAGCAAGGCCCGCAAAGCCGCAGAAAACCCGGACGCCGATGCCGCCCGCAAAAAAGCGGCTGCCCGCATGGCACTGGCCGATGGCAAACACCTGGGCAAACAGCTGGGTGAAGAGGTGGTGCGCCTGATGCTGGACAACCTGATTGCCGACGAGCGCCTGTTGCCCCAAGTGCGCGCGCACTTGCAAACGCTAGAGCCTTTGCTGATGGACATTGCCAAAGTTGATGCCCGCTTTTTTAGCGACAAGCAGCATGCGGCGCGCCAGTTTTTAGACAAAGTAACCAGCCGCAGCTTGGCCTTTGCCACTGAGCGCGACCGGGGCTATGTGACCTTTGTTCAGTCGGTAGAAAAAAGCCTTGCCGCGCTGCACCAAAAAACGCAGGGTGGCGAGACGGCATCGTTGGCGTTTGGCGAAGTGCTGCACGACTTGGAGGCAGCGTGGGCAGTACAAGACACGCAAGAACGCGCGCGCCGAGAGGAGGCCGCCCGCGCCCTGCTGCACGCCGAGCAGCGCAACATGCTGGCGCAGTTTTTGGCACAAGACTTTCGCGCCAATGCCGAGGGGGTGGACGTGCCACAAGTGGTGGTTGACTTTGTGTGTGGCCCGTGGGCGCAGGCCGTGGCCGAGTCGCAACTGGGCTGCACCGATGGCTCCAGCGACCCGCAAGGCTACCAAGACTTGGTGGGCGAGCTGTACTGGAGCGTGCAGCGCCGGGTAGCCAAGCGCAACCGCAAACGGTTGGTGCAAATTATCCCCGGCATGTTGGCCAAACTGCGCCAGGGCTTGCAGTTGATTGAGTTTCCACCAGAGCACATTACCGACTTTTTTACGCAGCTGATTGGGATGCACGAATCCGCACTGGAAGGCGGACGGCCCAAGCCCGCGCCCCTGCCGGTCGACGCCGCAGCGGCCACAGCCTTGCAAGCGGCCCAGTTGCAGGCGGCAGAGCTGGACGCCGCCCTGACCGACCGCGCCGAGCTGGAAGCCTTGTACGCAGCATCCGCCGAAATACCGCCCACGGCGCAAGGGGGCAACGCTGTAGCGCCCGAAGACTTTGCGCCGTCTAAATCGCCACCATTGGCCGAAGACCAGCGCGCCGGGGTGTGGATGGGCAAACGCGAAGCGGCCGAGGTTGGCTTTGTGGCAGAAAGTGCGGTGGCGCCGCAAGCTGCACCGGCGCAAACAGACTTGGTGGCGCAACCCAGTCCCGCTGGCCAAGTGCCCGGCATGGCCATTCCGATTGGCTCATGGGTAGAGCTGATGCTGGAGGGCGAGTGGATGCGCGCGCAGCTAACATGGGCCAGCCCGCACCGCACGCTGTATATGTTTGTGGCCAGCGGCGGCAAGGCGCATTCCATGTCGCAGCGCACGATGGACAAACTGCGCGCGCAAGACCAGATTCGCTTGGTCTCGGACGGCCGTTTGGTTGACAAAGCGCTGGACGCGGTGGCCCAAACCGCGCTGCAAAACAGCGTAGACCGCAGCTAGAACTCCGCTGGCACCTGCCAGGCCATGGGTTCACCACGGGCGGGGTGGGCCAGCGCCAAATACTGCGCATGCAGGTGCAGCCTGCTTGCGCTGGGGGGTGCACCACTGGCCCCATACAGCGTGTCGCCGCAAATGGGGTGGCCCATGGCGCTTAAATGCACCCGTAGCTGGTGGGTACGCCCGGTCACCGGCACCAGAGCCAGCCGCGTAGTGTCAGCCTGCGCATCGCGCGCTAGCACGGTGTAGTGGGTTAGCGCTGGTTTGCCAGCGGCGGGGTCTACTTTTTGGCGTGGCCGGGCGGGCCAGTCGGCCGCCAGGGGCAGGTCAATGCTGCCGCTGGGCGCCAGTACTTGGCCTTGCACCACCGCAATATATTCCTTGTTGACTTGACGGGTCTCAAACAATCGGCTGATAGCGCGCTGCATGATGAGCCCACGCGCCATGACCATCAAGCCCGAGGTGGCTTGGTCTAGCCGGTGCACCACCAAGGCATCGGGGTAGCGCTGTTGTACCCGCTGGCTGGCACAATCTTGCTTGTCGGCCCCGCGCCCGGGCACGGCCAACAAACCGGCAGGTTTGTTAAGGACGACGAGGCTATCGTCTGCGTACACTATGGCAATGGGTTCGTGCATCGGGGTCCGGGGCATTGGGGTGGAAAGTGAAGCTATATATTTTGTAGCTTCTCGTGCAATATTTTAAAGGGCTGGGAGGCTCTGGTGTGATAAATCAGCTTGTATTGGTGGCCGGGGGTGGTATTGGCGGTATGGCAACCGCGCTGGCCTTGGCACGCCGGGGCCAGAGGGTCATGCTGCTGGAGCGCGCCACTGAGTTTGCCGAAGTGGGCGCTGGCATTCAGCTGGGCCCCAACGCCATGCGCGCGCTGGCCGCGCTGGGCGTGGCAGACGCGGTGCTGGCCAAAGCCTGCCTGCCCGAAGCCATTGTGGTGCGCCACGCGGCCACTGGCCGCAGCATCAGCCACATGCTGCTGGGCCAGGCGGCGCGCCAGCGCTACGGCCAGGTGTATGCCACCGTGCACCGGGCTGACTTGCACGCTGCGCTGCTGCATGCCGTGCACCGCCATGTCAGCGTGCACATTTATTGCGGCGAAACCCTGCAAAGCATCAGCCAGAATCTCCCGCTGTCGGCGCCAAGCCGCAACGGGTTTGAAGTGCACGCCCACTCCAACCGGCAAACAAGGTTTGGCAATGCCTTGGTAGTGGCCGATGGCCTGTGGAGCACCATGCGCCAAGCCATTTTTGCCGATGGTGCGCCACAAGCCACTGGCCATGCGGCATACCGTGCTATGGTACCTATAGCGCAAGTGCCACCCGAGCTGCAAGCCAACCAAATAGGGGTGTGGTGGGGGCGCGACGTGCATGTGGTGCACTACCCGGTGCGCAATGGTCAATTTTTAAACCTGGTGGTGCTGAGCGAGCAGGCGGCGGCGCAAGCCGTGCCGGGCTGGGCCAGTGCAGCCAGCGCCGACACCGTGGCGCGCAGTGTGCAGGGTGCCTGCCCGGCGCTGCGCAAGCTGCTTGCCTGCGTGGGCGAGCAAGACGGTGCCTGGCAAGGCTGGCATTTGTATGACCGGCCCGCTGCGCGCAGCTGGGTGCAAGGCCAGGTGGCGCTGCTGGGCGACGCAGCCCATCCCATGCTGCCCTATCTGGCGCAGGGCGCCGCCATGGCGCTGGAAGACGCCGTGGCGCTGGCAGACCGGGTGGCCATGACGGCCAACTGGGACGACGCGCTACAGCAATACCAACAGGTACGCAAACCCCGATGCGAGCGCGTGGTGGACACGGCCCGGCGCAATGGCCGCATTTTTCATCTGCCAGCGCCGTGGTCTTTGGCGCGGGACGCGGTGTTGGCGCTCAAGGGCACCGAGGTACTGGGTATGCCTTGGTTGTACGGTGGCAACTAAAACAAGTTGCTACTAAAATAGTAGCAGCTTGTGCTATACTCTATTGGGCTAGACGGTGATTTTCTTGTTAAAAATGGCCCAAAACGCCTACCCCTACAAATCTGTGCGCAGTTTCCAGATCTCCGGGAACAGCACCACGTCCAGCATTTTGCGCAGGTAGCCCACACCGCTGGTGCCACCCGTGCCGGGCTTAAAGCCGATGATGCGCTCTACCGTGGTGACATGGCGAAAGCGCCATTGGCGAAAGGCATCTTCCAGGTCGGTCAGCTCCTCGCCCAATTGGTACAGGTCCCAATGTTCTTTGGGCGCGCGGTAGACCACCAGCCAGGCGGCTTCTACGGCGTCGTTCATCACATAGGGCTGGGTCCAGTCGCGCTGGGTGTGGCTGGCGGGCACGGCCAGGCCACGGCGTGCCAGCAGGCGCAGGGCTTCATCGTACAGGCTGGGCGCTTCTAGTGCGGCTTGCACCTGGGCCAGCAGCGCGGGCGCGTGGGCGTGGGCTTTGAGCATGCCGGCGTTTTTGTTGCCCAAGGCAAACTCTACACACCGGTACTGCGCACTTTGAAAGCCGCTGGAGCTGCCCAGGTAAGGCCGAATGGCGCTGTACTCCGGCGGCGTCATGGTGGCCAGCACGTCCCAGGCATGCACCAGTTGCTCCATGATCTTGCTCACCCGCGCCAGCATCTTGAAGGCGCTGCTCAGGTCGTCGCTGGCTACACAGCAGATAGCCGCATGCAGCTCGTGCAGCATCAGCTTCATCCACAGCTCGCTGGTTTGGTGCTGGATGATGAACAGCATCTCGTTATGGTCCGGGCTCTTGGGGTGCTGGGCGCTCAAAATCTGCTCCAGCGCCAAGTAGTCGCCATAGCTCATCGACTGGCTAAAGTCGGTTTGCGCGCCCGAGCTGGCAAGGATGTCTTGAGATGGCATACCCAGAAGGTAGCACCGTTCAAAAAACTGTGGTGTCGGTTAATTCCAACAGCGCCTGAAAATCACCGCTGCTATCCGCTTGATAGTTTGGTTCAGTTGATTGCATTTTGTACATATTTTTACAAACTTAAGATTTTTTTTTCACTGTAAGCAATTAAATTCCGTTAAATTTCGCTCCAAGACGCAACATTTAGTAAACAAATGCGTCCCAGGGGGGTAATTTGGAAGTTGTCACGGCCACTGGCCAGCATCCATCTGCGGCGCAAGTAGACCCAAGTGCACAGGTGCGTGCAGCGCCAGCGCTGCGTAGTGGCCTTGCTGCGCTAGGCCTACTCGCCCGCCTGCACCACGTCAGCCTGGACGCCAACACCCTGGGCCACCAACTTAACATTCCACCCAGCCGCGACGCCACGGCACAAGAGCTGCTGCTGGCCGCCAAACATGTAGGCCTTAAAGCCAAGCTCACTACCTGCGCCGCAGACCGTTTGCACTTGCAGCCGCTGCCCGCACTGGCTGTGATGCGCAGCTCTAACAGCGATGGCCAAAGCAACCACACCCGCTACGTTCTCATAGCCCAGTGCGACGGCCAACGCTTGCTGATGCAAGACCCGTCCGCAGAGGGCGGTGGCCGCCCCACCATCGAGCCCATCGAAGTATTCGCCCCGCAATGGACTGGCCAGCTCATCCTGGTCACCAGCCGCGCCAGCCTGGCAGGTGAGCTGGCCAAGTTTGACTTTTCATGGTTTATCCCCAGCCTGGTCAAATACCGCAAGCTGCTGAGCGAGGTGCTGCTGATCAGCCTGTTCCTCCAGCTCTTCGCCTTGGTCAGCCCGTTGTTCTTTCAGGTGGTGATGGACAAGGTGCTGGTGCATCGCGGCGTCACTACGCTAGACGTGTTGGTTATCGGCTTGGTCGTCGTGGTGATTTTTGAAAGCATCCTCAGCGCCCTGCGCACCTACGTGTTCAGCCACACCACCAGCCGCATTGACGTAGAGCTGGGTGCACGGCTGTTCCGGCATTTGATCCAGTTACCGCTAGCGTACTTTCAAGCTAGAAGGGTAGGCGACTCGGTGGCCCGCGTGCGTGAGCTGGAGAACATTCGCAGCTTCCTCACCGGCAACGCACTCACCGTGCTGCTCGATGTATTGTTCAGCGTCATCTTCATCGCCGTCATGCTGTTCTACAGCGTGCCCCTCACATTGATCGTACTGGTCAGCATGCCGCTGTACTTTGCCCTCAGCCTGGCCGTAGTGCCTATTTTGCGCAAGCGGCTAGGAGTCTGGGCGGCAGAACGATTTAGCCGAGTCCAGTTCACTCCACAGGAGCTCCAAAATTGGCTAGGCGTTGATCAATGCAGTCGTTAACGGC
>JAYUHM010000141.1:0-12538 GCA_043766985.1 Polaromonas sp. | reverse complement strand
GCTCCTGTGGAGTGAACTGGACTCGGCTAAATCGTTCTGCCGCCCAGACTCCTAGGCCAACACGGGGGACAGCCGCGTAGCCGTACACACCAAGCGCCGGGGCGTACACACCAAGCCTCTGCGCGCACACAGGTCTAAAGCCCAGCAACAAAAAAACCTCAGTGCGCCCCCACACTAGCCCTCCATACCGCTTGTGCCAAAGCATTACGCGAACGGCGCGGGTGAAACAGTTGCACCGCGCAGCGGATAAGCGGGCCATGCGGGTCGGCCAGAACCAAGCGGCCTTGGTCCAGATCCGTTTGCACCAACGCACGCGGTAGCCAGGCCAGGCCTTGGCCCGCCAGCGCCTGCTCGTGTAAAGCTTCTGCAAAATCAGACACCATCACCTCGCGCACATGCAGCGTGCGCGGGTCGCTGGCCAGTGCGTCTTGCAAAATCAAATGCAGGGTCAGGCTGGGGCCATAGCGCAGCACCGGCACTGGTTTTTGGGCTGTGCCGGGCAGTGCGTGCCGGGCCACCCCTGACGCGCTGGGGGCCGATACCGCCACCAGCTCTTCTTGCGCCACGGTCACACTGTCAAACGCGCCGCCTTCCAGTGTTAGCTGCAAGTGCGGATGGCCGTAACTGAGCATGAAGTCGGCATGGCCTTGCTCTAGTGCAGCCACGGCATCGCTGATCGAGCCCGTGAGCAGGCGCAGCTTGATTTGCGCACCCATCACGCGGCGCAGCCCATGCACCCAGATGGGCACCCAAGTACGCGCCAGCGTGCGCCCCGTGGCCAGCACCACGCCGTCGCTACCGCGTTGCGTGCTGTGGATGCGTGCTTGCACCTCGCTAAGCGTGCTGACGGTGTGGCGCGCCACTGGCAGCAGCAGCTCACCCGCATCGGTTAGCGACAGGGGCGTAGCGGCGCGGTTGACCACATCAGTGCCCAGCCACAGCTCCAGCGCGCGGATGCGGCGGCTAAACTGCGGCTGCGTCACGTGCCGCGTAAGCGCCGCTTTGCTAAAGTTGCGCTCGCGCGCCAGCGCAATAAAGTCTTCTAGCCATTTATGATCAATGCTGGACATCAGTGACATGGTAACGTGTTGGCCTAGGTTCACAATCCCCCCCACTATGGAGCCCCTAAAGCCATGACACCGCGCAAAACCCACCTCGATACCCTGGCCTACACCCTATTGCTGGCCTGCTGCGTGTTCTGGGGCTTTCAGCAAGTGCTGATCAAGGCCACCGTGGCCGAGGTGCCGCCGGTGTTTCAAGCCGCACTGCGCTTTGCCGGCGCTACGCTGCTGCTGTGGCTGTGGTGCCGCTGGCGCAAGGTAGCCCTGGTGCCGCGTGATGGCACCCTGGGCCCGGGCTTGCTGGCGGGTGCCTTGTTTGCTATGGAGTTTGCCTGCATCTACATCGGCTTGCAGCACACCGGCGCATCGCGGCTGACGGTGTTTTTGTACACCGCGCCGTTTTGGGTGGCCGCCGTGCTGCCCTTTTTTGTCGCCAGCGAGCGCCTGCGCCCGGTGCAGTGGCTAGGCCTGGCCTGCGCCTTTGCCGCCGTGGTGTTTGCCTTTTGGGACGGCCTGCGCGGCAGCAACGCCCCCTGGTGGGGCGACGCGCTGGCACTGGCGGCAGGTATGTTTTGGGGCCTCACCACCGTGGTCATTCGCTCCAGCGGCTTGGCGCGTATACCTGCGGAGCAATTGCTGTTCTACCAAATCGGCTTTAGCGCGCTCAGCCTACCTTTGCTGTCCATCGCGCTGGGCGAGCGCTGGCACTTTGCGTGGTCAGGCTTTGCCGTCACCTCGTTGTTGGTGCAAACTGTGGTGGGCGCTTTTGCCAGCTACCTCACCTGGATGTGGCTACTGGGCCGCTACCCCGCCGGCAAAATGAGCGCCTTCGTGTTCCTGACGCCCGTGTTTGCCTTGCTGTTTGGCACGCTGTGGTTGCATGAAGCCGTGACGCTTTCTTTGCTGGTGGCGGTGGTTTTGGTGGGGCTGGGGATTGTGCTGGTGAATAAGAGGTAGTGCTACGTATTATATAGCTGCCAGTGCTATGCGCTATTAGGCTAGTGGCTTAAAAGACCGGTAAATATCCTTCACTGCAGCGTAGCGCGGTAGTCGCGTGGCGACATGCCAAAGCGCTGCCTGAAGCGACGGCTGAAATGTGCCAGCTCGCTAAAACCCGCACGGTAGGCAATGGTGCTGACCGATTCGTGGGCTTGTTGGGGCGACGCCAGCAAGCCGCGCGCAAACTCCAGACGCATATCCCAAATGCAGTCGGACGGCGTTGTGCCGTGGCTTTTGAAAACCTCTTGCAAGCGGCGCAGTGATACGTGCACTTGACAGGCCAGGCGGGTGGGGCTGAGCTGGGTATCGTCCAGCTGGCGGCCGATCAGCTCGCGCGTGCGCCACACCAAGGCGTCGGCAGAGAGACCGTGCGGCAAGGCGCCTGCGTCTTCGTTGTGCGCTGCGTCCTCGGCCAAAGACTCCAGCGCCAACGAGATCAGCTCCACCGCCGCCGCCGCCGTGCGCTCGGCCAGCGCCGACGGCGCCGAGTTGACGATGCGCAGCAACTGCGGTGCCAGCGCCATCACGGCTTGCGCAAACGGGTCTGACGCGGGCAGGCGCTCGGCCATGTGGTCAAGGCCTCGGCCCGCTTTGGCCTCTAAGGTTTGGCGTGGCAGGTGCAGCACGATTTGGTCAAAATCGCCGGGCAGCGTGAGGGTGTAGGGGCGCGTGGTGTCGTAAAACGCAATGCTGCCGGGGGTGAGCACCGCTTGCGAGCGGCCCTGCTGCACGATGGTACGCCCACGCAGCTGCACGCTCAGCAGCACAAAGGCTTCGTCCGCCTGCGCGGCGCGTTCGCAAGTGCGTTCTACAAACTGCGGAGAGCTTTGCACGCGCGCTACATGCAGACTACCCAATGTGCCTGCCTCTATGCGCCCATGCATGGGCGCATGCCGCTGGGGTGTGCATTCCAGGCGCACAAAAGTGTCGCACACCGCGTCGCGCCACGCCGACGCGCGGCGGGCTGTTGCAAGGTTGTTGATCGACAAAACGGTGGCCATGCGCGGTGCACCAAAAAACGCAAGAGTGTGATGTTAGCGCCGCGCAACGTGTTTGGCAATCCAAGCCGCATCCACGCCAATGCGGTTGACTGGGCGCGCGTGCAGACCAATTGGCACGCGCGTGCGGGCAAACGGTTTTTACTCTCAGGTTCTAGCATGCGTAAGCGTCTCAAGCCGCTTTTGTACAACTACTACCCAGGAGATATCCCATGCTGCACAGTAACTTTAAAGCCGCAGTCGTTCAGGCGGCGCCCGTGTTTATGGACTTGCAAGGCACGCTTGCCAAAGCCATCAAGCTGATTGACGAAGCTGCCGCAGCGGGTGCCAAACTCATCGCCTTCCCAGAAACCTGGATACCCGGCTACCCTTGGTGGCTATGGCTAGGCCCACCGGCCTGGGGCCTGCAGTTTGTGCCGCGCTACCACGCCAATGCCATGCGGGTAGACGGCCCTGAGATGACGGCGCTGTGCCAGGCCGCAGGGCGCGGCAAGATCAATGTGATGATGGGCTTTACCGAGATTGACGGTGGCAGCCTGTACATGGCGCAGGCGCTGATCGGTGACGACGGCAAGCTCATCTACGCCCGCCGCAAGCTCAAGCCCACGCATGTGGAGCGCACGCTGTTTGGCGAGGGCGATGGCTCGGACTTTCAGGTGGCAGACACCAGCGTGGGCCGGGTAGGTGGCCTGTGCTGCTGGGAGCATTTGCAGCCTCTGTCCAAATACGCGATGTACTCGATGAACGAGCAGGTGCATGTGGCCGCCTGGCCATCCTTCACGCTGTACCGGGGCGGGGCCTACGCGCTGGGCCACCAAGTGAACTTGGCCGCCAGCCAAACCTATGCGGTAGAGGGCAGCTGCTACGTACTGGCCGCCGTGGCCCTGACCGGCAACGACACCTTTGAGATGCTGTGCGACACGCCCGACAAGCGCGCCATGCTCAACCCTGAGACCGGTAAAGCCGGTGGCGGCTTCTCGATGATTTTTGGGCCCGATGGCCGCCCTCTGTGCGAAGGCTTGCCTGAAGACCAGGAAGGCATTTTGTACGCCGACATCAGCCTGCCGATGATCTCGGTGGCCAAGGCTGCGGCCGACCCGGTGGGCCACTACTCGCGCCCCGACGTGACACGCCTGATGCTAGACCGCACCCGCCGCCGCCCTGTAGTGAACTTTGACCAGGGCCTACGCCAAGCGGCAGAGTCCACCGCCGAGCAGGTGTGAGTTTTTGCAAGCAAGGAGACTGTGATGCATGAATTTAGCTATACCGACGCAGCACGCAAACTGCAGGACCGCTTTGACACTCGCAACCTGGCCAACGCCGAGCTTTCCGTCATCGTGCACGACCAGCTGAGCGAGCACGACAAAGGTTTTATCAACACCGCCGAAATGTTCTGGCTGGCTTCGGTCGACCCCAAAGGCTCACCCACTGTCAGCTACAAAGGCGGTGCACCCGGTTTTGTCAAGATACTGGATGACCGCACCTTGCTGTTCCCCAACTACGATGGCAACGGCATGTACTACTCCATGGGCAATGTGGCCAGTACGTCGCAGATTGGTATGCTGTTCATGGCCTTTGACCGGCCCGCGCGCCTACGCGTGCAAGGCAAAGCTACGCTGACGGATGACAAAGCACTGGTGGGCCGCTTTCCCGGTGCGCAGTTTGCCATCCAGGTCAACATCACTGCGCTGATCACCAACTGCCCACGCTATATCCCGCGCATGCAACGCATCGAGCCTTCACGCTATATCCCCGACGAGGTGACAGGTGCGCAGCACATTCCCGGCTGGAAGCGCATCGACGCCATCCAGGGCGTACTGCCTAAGCGTGACCAGAACAAGGCCGATACGGTGGGTGGCTTGATCACCATGGACCAATGGGGCGGCATGGTGGCGGAGGGCAACCCGTTGGCCTAAAACAGGGTTCAGGCAGATAATTGCACATGCTGCGCAGCAAACTGCACGTACCACTCCAGGCAGCCGGGGTTGGCCATGGCATCTTGGTTCACCACTTTCTCCAGCGGTTGACCTAGCAGTAGCTTCTTGATCGGCAACTCCTGCTTTTTGCCGCTTAAAGTGCGCGGGATTTCGGCCACTTGCAAGATGGCGTTGGGGATAAAGCGTGGCGACAGGGCCACTTTGATGGCGTTGTTGATTTTGTCTCTCAAAGCGTCGTCCAGCGTGATGCCACCCCGCAGTGCGACGAACAGTGGCATATAGCTTTCTTTGCCCAAATATTCCAAGTCCACCACCATCGAGTCAAGCACTTCGGGCAGGCTTTCTACCGCGCTGTAAATCTCACTGGTGCCCATGCGCAGGCCCATGCGGTTGATGGTGGCATCGCTACGGCCATAGATGATGCAACCGCCGTCAGCTCCGATCTTGAGCCAGTCGCCATGCCGCCACACCGGTTTGCGGCTGCCTTGGCCGTCGTCTTTGCTGTACATGTCGAAGTAGCTGGAGAGGTAGCGCTTGTCGCCTTCGTCATTCCAAAAATACAGAGGCATGGAGGGGATAGGTTCGGTGCAGACCAGCTCACCTACTTCGTCGATAACGCTCTTGCCGTCCTCATTCCACGCCTCGACGGCGCAGCCAAGCAGGCGACATTGCATTTGGCCGGGGATTTGCGGCAAGCTTCTGTTTCCGCCGATAAAAGCGCCACAAAAATCGGTGCCGCCCGCTATGTTGCACCACCAGATCTCAGTATCTCTAATGGCTTTGAACTGGTTAATTCCCCAGCTTTGCACCTCAGCCGGCAACGGCGAGCCCGTGCAGCCCAGCGCCCGCACGCGGTGCAAATCGCCGCAGCTGGCTATGTCCAAACCCGCCTTCATGCAGTTGGTAAAAAACGCTGCGCCAGCGCCAAAGTACGTGACGCGGTGGCGGGCGGCAAAGCGCCACAGCACGCTCCAGTCCACGGCCTCCTTGCTGCCCGAGGGGTTGCCATCAAAGAGGCAAATGGTGGTGCCGGTGGCCAGGCCGGCCATTTGCGCGTTCCACATCACCCAGCCGGTGGAGCTGTACCAGTGAAAGCGCTCGCCCCAGGAGTTGGCCTGGTAGCTGCAGCCAATGTCATTGCCTAAACTCTTGAGTACCAGGAGCGTCATCACAATGCCGCCGTGGCCGTGCACGATGGGTTTGGGCAGGCCGGTGGTGCCGCTGGAATAGACAATCCACAGCGGGTGGTCAAAAGGCAATGGTTCGGGTGCGAAAGCCGCTGTTTGTGCATCATTTCGGCTGCTAGCCCAATGGAACATAGCACAAGCTGCTTCTGTATTTATAGCGCCCTGCTTGGCATAAGGCGTTTGCAGCAGCAGCACATGCTGCACGCTGGGCAGGCCCGCGCACAGCGCCTGCACCACCGCGCTGCGGTCCATGGCCTTGCCGCCGTAGTACACGCCGTCTACGGCTATCAGCACCTTGGGGGTTATTTGGCTAAAGCGGTCCAGCACGGCGGGCGTGCCCATGTCGGGCGCGCACACGCTCCACACCGCGCCGATGCTGATGGTGGCCAGGCAGGCCACGATGGTCTCGGGGATGTTGGGCATATAGGCGGCCACACGGTCGCCGCGCTGCACGCCCATGGCTTGCAAGCTGAGCGCGACCGAGGCCACTTGGCGCTTGAGCTCGGGCCAAGACAGCTCGCGCACCTCGCCCCGCTCGTTGTCGCTGATGATGGCCATGAAGCCTGCCGCATGGGCTGCCTCGGCGTGGCGCAGCACCTGCTGGGCGTAGTTAACCTGCGCGCCCGGAAACCACTGTGCCTGCGGCATGCGGTTGTGCGCCAGCGCAGTGCTGTGCGGCGTGGGCGACTGCACGGCAAAATAATCCCAGGCAGACTGCCAAAAGGCGTTCAGGTCGGTCACCGACCATCGCCACAGCGCGTCGTAGCTGTCAAAGTGCAGGCCCCGCTCGCGCGCCAGCCAGTCTTGGTAGAGGCGAATTTGGGGGGTGTAGGCAGGTGGTGCGGCGCTGGTGGGGGCGGGTACAGTCATAGCCAGATTATTACTGCCAGAAAGCCCCGGCGCAAAAATGCCAAAAATTACCGCTTATCCGGCCTGTCACCGCCGCTTGGCCGGAAAAGGGCGTCATATCCGCGCTGAATTACTACAATGGCCCTTGGCCAGCCGCTTGGGTTGGCCCTTAACGTTCTATCAAAGCTGCCGATATGTCTGACGACGATTTGTCCATCACTGCAAAAAATAGACACCAGTACTTTAAAACGGAGCTGGTCACCGCCGATTCTTCTGAGCGCAAAATTTTGGCCGCAGAAGCGCGTGGCCGTGCACGTGTAGAGCGCGAAGAAGCTGCCGGCCGCAAGCTCACCACCGCGCTGCGCGTTGTGTTGGTCGTGCTGGTGCTGGGCGCCGCCGTCGCTGGCGTGCTGTTTTTGCGCCAACTGCACTGACAAACAGCGGCCATTAGCGCACCTGCGCGGCAAGCACTTGGCGGGTCGCCTCATCGGCCGCAAACATATGCTCCACCCGCAGCGACGCCAGCGTGATGTCTTGCGGCGTACCAAAAGTAGTAAACATACTGAAAAACGCCAGCTCGCCATGCACAGTGGCAAAGCGCGATGTCAGCACCGGTGCGGCCTGGCTGGGCCAGCCGGTATACAGGCTTTGGCTGCCCAAACGGCCCTTCAGCAGCGCGGCAAAAGCCGCTACTTTGGGTGTCAGTGCGGGCTGCACCGAGGCATCGTCTCGCAAGTGCGCCAGCAAGGCGGGGCCCACTTCCGCCAAATTGGTCATGTGCCTGGTAAAGCCCTCCGGGTGCGACAGCATGTCCAGCAGATTAACTGGCGCGCTGGCTGGCGTGCGGTCAGCCAACAGCGCTGCGGCCCACGGCATTAAGGTGAGTGCCAGCCACTGGCCACCACGGTTGATGTGCAGCACGTTCCACTGCGCATCGATCACAAACGCAGGCTGCGGGTCGTGCGCCTGCATCAATTGCACCAGCGCCTCGTTGGCCTGCGCCAGGCGAGGGTCATCCAGCGGCGCTGCGCTGTACACCGGCGCATAGCCCGCCTGCAACATGGCCGCGTTGCGTACCACCAGCGGCGCGTCCAGCTCCTGCAGCCAGGCGGTCAACAGCTCGCGGCTGGGCTGGGCGCGGCCACTCTCGACAAAGCTCACGTGCCGCTGCGACACCCCCACGCGCATCGACAGCTCCAGCTGGCTCAGACGGCGCGCCTTGCGCGCTTGTTGCAAGGTGATGGGCAGGGTATGGGTCAGCACGTTCATGCACCGCATTGAACCACAGCAGCACGCAAATTCAATAACCTCCAAGGTAATTGCGCGCATGACTGGGGCGCTGGATACTGGCCGCACACCCACTTTACTACCACTTGAAAGGCCCTCCCATGCAACGCATCTTGTTAGTTATCACTCTGGTTTTATTTGGCGCACTCAGCACCGTGGCGCTATGGCAAGTCGGCTACTGGGGCCTCGTCGCACCGCACTTTAAAAGCTTTGGCGCAAGCCAAGTTCTGGCCGATTTGGTCATCGCGCTGACATTGGCCATGGTGTGGATGTGGCACGACGCCAAGACCACAGGCCGCAATGTGTGGCCATGGATCATCGCCACGCTGGTGCTGGGCTCGTTCGGGCCATTGGTCTATCTGCTCACCCGCAAGTCCACGCGCAAAGCCTGGTGAACACCGATTTTTAACCTCGAGAAAGAAAGCACTCTATGGACGCAATCAACTTACTCCCCTTGGCCGTAGGCCACATGATTGGCATGGGCGCCATAGGCTCATGCATAGGCATCGGCATCATGGCCAGCAAATTCCTGGACGCCAGCGCCCGCCAGCCAGAGCTGATGGAGCCGCTGCAAGCCAAAGTGTTTTTATTGGTCGGCGTGCTGGACGGCGCGTTCATCATCGCCACGGGCATTGGCCTGTGGTTTGCATTGGCTAATCCGTTTAAGTGACGTTCGGAAAGCCCGCACACACGGTAGCGCTCTACCGTGTGCACATCACACAGCTGCTGCGGCGTTCTAATGCGACTCCAAACGCGACAAGCAACTTTGGCGGCAACTGGGTAACTAACCCGCGATAATCACCCCATGCGCTTCTCCCCCAAGACCGTTGGCATCGCCGCCGCCGTCATCACCATCACCATCTGGACTTCATTCATCGTCGTAGCCCGGCTTATGGCATTAAGAGGCCTGACGCCGCTGGACATTGTGCTGTGCCGCTTTATTGGCGCGGCGCTGGTGCTGCTGCCATGGGGTTACTTTATGGTGCGCAAGATGCGCAAAGACGGCGCGCAAAAGGGCGCCCAACAAGGCACCTGGCTGGGCTTGTCGCCCCTGCCTTGGCGCATCACGCTGCTGGTAGGCGCCGTGGGTGGCGTGGGCTATTCGGTGTTGGCCTACAGCGCATTTGTGTTCGCACCTGCCGCGCACGGCTCGGTGTTGATGCCGGGTATGCTGCCACTGTCTACCGCCCTGTTTTCGGTCTGGTTACTACGTGAGCGTTTAAGCCGGGGGCGCATCATTGGCCTGAGCATGATTTTTGGCGGTGCCTTGATGGTGGGCGGCGTGTCGCTGTTCAAGGCGGCCTTGAATCCGGACGGCGCCAGCCAGGTGTGGCGCGGTGACGTGCTGTTTGTCTGCGCCTCTACGTGCTGGGCGTTTTATGCGGTGAACTGCCGCAAATACGCTTTGGGCGCGGTGCCCGCGACCATTGCGGTGATTGTGTTCTCTGCGCTCACCTATATCCCGGTGTACAGCCTGCTGGTGTGGACGGGTGTGTTGCACAGCAAGCTGGCCAGCGCCCCTTGGGGCGAGATCATTTTTCACACCGTGTGGCAAGGCGGTGGCTCGGTGGTGATCTCGGGCATCACGTTCACCAAGATGATCCAGTATTTTGGCCCTGTCCGCAGCACCATGCTGACTGCCATCGTGCCCGGACTGTCAGCACTGGGCGCGGTAATTTTCTTGAATGAACCACTGTACTGGAACCTGATTGCCGGGCTGACCTTGGTGACTTTGGGTATCGTGGTGGGTGTGCGCGCGGCCAGCCAGGCGGCCCCTGCACGCCTAGTGCCTGCCAAAGCGTGAGCACCGCCATGAAGCTCCTGGCCTTTGACACCTCCACCGACACCATGAGCATTGCCGTGCAGCACGGCGCGCAGGTGTTCGCCCATACCGGCGCAGGCGGCGCGCTGGCGTCCAAGGCCTTGATACCCGCCATTCAAGCCCTGATGGCGCAAGCTGGCCTGCAGTTTGCCCAGCTGGACGCGATTGCTTTTGGCCGTGGCCCCGGCTCGTTTACCGGGCTGCGCACCGCGTGTTCGGTAGCGCAGGGCTTGGCGTTTGCCGCTGGTGTGAAGGTGCTGCCCATCGACACACTGATGGCGCTGGCCGACGAGGCGCGCCACACATTGCCTGCCAGCAGCGCACCCCAGGTGGTGTGCGCCGCGCTGGACGCGCGCATGGGCGAGGTGTACTATGCATACTATAAATTTAATAGCTTTTTGTGCTATGCCCTATTGGGCTACAGCCTTAAAACACCAGAAAATATGGAATTGCTGGACGGTTTTGCCGCCACCACGCTGGCGGGCAATGTGCGCCCGGCCTACGCAGCCCAGCTGCCCGCCGCCATGCTGGCTGCGCCCTACGTGGCCTGCCTGCCCACGGCCACAGCCATGCTGCGCCTGGCCCCGCAGTTAATGGCCGAAGGCAATTTGGTGGACGCGCAAGATGCCCTGCCGCTGTACATCCGCGACAAGGTAGCCCTTACCACGGCAGAGCGTGACGTGGTGGCCGCCGCCAAGGCCCACGCGGCCCACGCGGCCAATGCGGCCAATGCGGCGTAAACTGACGCCCATGAGCGCCTTGCCCGTACTACCCCCAGACACTGCAGCGCTGCACCTGCGCGAGGCCCGCTTGGAGCCCATGCGCGCTGATGCCCTGGCGCAAGTGGTAGCCGTTGAGCGGGCCGCCTACGCCTGGCCCTGGAGCGAAGGCAACATCACCGACAGCATTGCGGCGGGCTACCAGTGCCTCACGCTCATAGGGGGGCACGACGAGGTGATTGGCTACTTTATAGCCATGCATGGCGCCGACGAAGTGCACTTGCTGAACATCACCGTAGCTCCAAACCACCAGCGCCAAGGCTGGGCCCGCGTGATGCTGGACGCGCTGGCACTGTGGGCGCGCGGCATCCAGGCGCAGTGGCTGTGGCTGGAGGTGCGGGTAGGCAACGCCCGCGCCATCGCCGTGTACGAACACTACGGCTTTCGCCGCGTGGGCGAGCGCAAACGCTACTACCCTGCCGGCGACAGCCAGCGCGAGGACGCCATTGTGATGAGCTACAGACTATGAGTTTTGACCCCACCGACACGGCCACCGCGGCGCAGGACGCACCGCCCGCGTTGGCGCTAGACGAGCGCCAACGCGCTATGTTGCAGGCCATGGGCATCCAGCTCTGGCAACCTGGTTTTTACAAGCAAAAACAGCCACCAGCCCAACAGAATGTAGCGCAAGCAGCTACTAAATCAGTAGCGAAAAGTGCTCCTGCGGGGGCTGCACACAGCGCGCAGGCAGCAGCCAGTTCGGACGCGCAGGGGCCAGAAACTGACGCCGTGGCAGCCCCCACGGCTGCGCGTGCAGCGGTTGCCGCAGCATCACCCGCACAGCCTGCCAAGCCCAGCGCCGCACCATCCGAATCAACCGTCGCCCTGCAGCCCTTGCCAGCCGGTATCGAGCGCATGGACTGGCTGCAACTGCAAACAGCGGTCAGCACCTGCCAGGCGTGCGCGCTGTGCGCAGGCCGCAAAAACACCGTCTTTGGCGTGGGCCAGCCCAGCCTGGAGCCCGCACTGGCCCCTCGGGCTGACTGGCTCATCATTGGCGAAGCGCCTGACGAGAACGAAGACCTGCAAGGCGAGCCTTTCGTAGGCCAAGCGGGCAAACTGCTAGACAACATGCTGCGCGCGATGCGTATCGACGGCAAGCCGCTGGAGCGGCACAGCAATGTGTTTATCTCCAACGTACTGAAGTGCCGCCCCCCCGCCAACCGCAACCCCAGCGCCGACGAGGTAGCAATGTGCCAGCCCTACCTGCTGCGCCAAATCGCGCTGCTGCAACCCAAAATCATCCTGGCCATGGGCCGCTTCGCCGTGCAAGCCTTGACCGGCAGTGCCGAGCCCTTAGGCAAGCTGCGTGGCCGCGTGCACACCTTGCAAGGCAGCAGCTACCAAGCCCCCGTCATCGTCACCTACCACCCGGCCTATTTGCTGCGTAACCTGCCAGACAAGGCCAAGGCGTGGGCGGATTTGCTGTTGGCTATGGAGACGTTGCAGTCGGGGGTTGCGTCTTCTGGCGTTGTATCTGGCTAAGGTCGCTGGGGATTGCGCTTCCTGCTTGGTCACGGTGCGGCGGTTGAAGAATTTGCGCTGCAAAAATCTCCAGAAACACGCGCGAATGTAGGTAACGCTAGGCTGGCGTATGCACCGCGCGCCTTCTTGCGATT
>JAYUHM010000140.1:0-4777 GCA_043766985.1 Polaromonas sp. | reverse complement strand
CGTCGCCCCAGGTGGGTTCTTGCGGTTGGGCTAGATGGATGGGGATGGTGGCGTTCATGGTGCGGGCATCTTAGAGCATCTTTGTTTTTGCTGCTTGGGGTATGTGCTATTGGGCTATCGGCCGTTTACGCTGAGCGTGGTTTCTCTTGCCTATGTTTTGTACGGGAGCTGGCCGACGGTGCTACTTCAGCTACGCGGCTGTCCCCCGTGTTGGCCTAGGGCCAACGACTCCTCCTTGATGCCGCTACGCTGAAGTAGCACCGCCGACCAGCTCTTGCGAAGTGGTTGGCGAACCACCGCCGCATACCTACCCTGTTCAATGCCTTGGCGCTTGGTGTGTTCGGCGTAGCGGCATAAAGGAGGAGTAGTCGGCCATAGGCCGACACGGGGGACAGCCGCGTAGCCGTACACACCAAGCGCCAGGGCGTACACAAACTCTGGTGCGCAATCCCCAGCAATCCCCAGCAACCACCAAGCAGATCACAAAACCTCAGCAAAGAGTATATTTCATAATAAGAAATACAAAAGCACAATTTGAAATCGTAAGCAATCTGTGAAATAATAGAGTCTGCGCACTAAATGACGTAAATTACGTGCACGCCCACGCCGCGTGCATTGAGACAAACCCAAGCAGCACCATAGGAGACACCGCATGTCTGCAGTACCTAACAACAACCTCTTCGGCTCTGCCGCCAATGACACCGACAGCGGTGAAACGCGCGAGTGGATGGACGCTCTGTCCGCAGTGATCGAGGCTGAAGGCCCCGACCGTGCGCACTTTTTGCTGGAGCAACTGCTGGAGCATGCGCGCCAAAGCAGCATCGACATGCCGTTTTCGGCCACTACGGGCTACGTCAATACCCTGGAGCCTTCCGAAGAAGCCCACAACCCCGGCAACGCCGACATGGAAGAGCGCCTGCGCGCCTACATGCGCTGGAACGCCATGGCCATGGTGGTTAAGGCCAACCGGCATAACCCCGCTGACGGCGGTGACCTGGGCGGGCATATTGGCTCCTTTGCGTCCCTGGCCAATATGTTTGGCGCAGGCTTTAACCATTTTTGGCATGCCGAAAACAACGAACCGGGCAAAGAGCACGGCGGCGACTGCATCTACATTCAGGGCCATGTGTCGCCCGGCGTGTATGCGCGCGCCTATCTGGAAGGCCGCTTGACTGAAGAGCAGTTGCTCAACTTCCGCCAGGAGGTGGACGGCAAGGGGTTATCCAGCTACCCACACCCCAAGCTGATGCCCGAGTTTTGGCAGTTTCCCACCGTGTCGATGGGCCTGGGCCCGCTGATGGCTATTTACCAAGCGCGCTTTTTAAAGTACCTGCACGCACGCGGCATTGCCAATACCGAAAACCGCAAGGTGTGGGTGTTTTGTGGTGACGGCGAGATGGACGAGGTCGAATCCTTAGGCGCTATCGGCCTGGCAGCACGCGAGAACCTGGACAACCTGATCTTCGTCATCAACTGCAACCTGCAGCGACTGGACGGCCCGGTGCGCGGCAACGGCAAAATTGTGCAAGAGCTGGAAGGCGAGTTTCGCGGTGCGGGCTGGAACGTCATCAAGCTGCTATGGGGCAGCGGCTGGGACCCCCTGCTTGCGCGCGACAAAGACGGCGCGTTAAAGAAGCTGATGATGGACACCAACGACGGTGACTACCAGGCCTTCAAGGCCAACGACGGTGCCTACGTACGCAAGCATTTCTTTGGACGCGACCCGCGCACGCTGGAGATGGTGGCGCACATGAGCGACGACGAAATTTGGAACTTGAAGCGCGGCGGCCATGATTCACAAAAAGTCTATGCCGCGTTTGACAAAGCCGTAAAGCACGAAGGCCAGCCTACCGTGCTGCTGATCAAGACCGTCAAAGGTTTTGGCATGGGCAAAATTGGTGAAGGAAAAAACACCGTACACCAGACGAAGAAGCTGAGCGACGACGACATCAAGGCCTTTCGCGACCGCTTTAACATCCCGATCCCCGACAGCCAAATTGCAGCATTACCTTTCTACAAACCGGCTGACGACACGCCAGAGATGAAGTACCTGCACGATCGCCGCAAGGCCCTGGGCGGCTACCTGCCACACCGCCGCGTGAAGGCCGACGAGAGCTTTACCGTGCCCGCGCTGGAGGTGTTTAAAAACGTGATGGAGCCCACCGCCGAAGGCCGCGAGATTTCTACCACGCAAGCCTATGTGCGCTTCCTCACCCAGCTCCTGCGTGACCAGGCTTTAGGCCCCCGCGTCGTACCCATCCTCGTAGACGAGGCCCGCACCTTCGGTATGGAAGGCCTGTTCCGCCAAGTCGGCATCTACAACCCCGCAGGCCAGCAGTACACCCCGGTCGATAAAGACCAGGTGATGTACTACAAGGAAGATGTCAAAGGGCAGATTCTGCAAGAGGGCATTAACGAAGCCGGTGGCATGAGCTCTTGGATTGCAGCGGCCACGTCGTACAGCACCAGCAACCGCATCATGGTGCCCTTCTACGTGTACTACTCCATGTTCGGCTTCCAGCGCATTGGCGATTTGGCCTGGGCAGCGGGTGACATGCAGGCGCGCGGCTTCTTGCTGGGCGGCACCTCGGGCCGCACTACGCTGAACGGCGAAGGCTTGCAGCACGAAGACGGCCACAGCCACATCATGGCCAACACCATCCCTAACTGCATCAGCTACGACCCGACCTTCGCGCACGAAGTCGGCGTGATCCTGCACCACGGCCTCAAGCGCATGGTGGAGAAGCAAGACAACGTGTACTACTACATCACGCTCTTGAATGAAAACTACCCCATGCCTGGCCTCAAGCCTGGCCAGGAGGAGCAGATTATCAAAGGCATGTACCTGCTGCAAGATGCGGCAAAAAAAGACCTGACGGTCAACCTGCTGGGCTCGGGCACCATCCTGCGCGAGTCGCAGTTTGCCAAAGAGCTGCTGGAGAAAGACTGGGGCGTGGGCGCCAACGTATGGAGCTGCCCAAGTTTTAACGAACTGACCCGCGACGGGCAAGACTGCGACCGCCATAACCTGCTGCACCCTGAAGCCACAGTACGGGTGAGCTTTGTGGAGCAGCAATTGGCCACCACCACCGGCCCCATCGTTGCGTCCACCGACTACATGAAGGCCTACGCCGAGCAGATCCGCCCCTATGTAGGCAAAGGCCGCAACTACAAAGTGCTAGGCACCGACGGCTTTGGTCGCTCTGATTTCCGCAGCAAGTTGCGTGAGCACTTTGAGGTCAACCGCCATTACATCGTGGTGTCAGCCTTAAAGGCGCTGGCTGAAGACGGCAAGCTGCCCATAGCCAAAGTGACTGAGGCGATTAAAAAATACGGCATTAAAGTCGACAAGATCAATCCACTGTACGCGTAAAAACCCCGGAGACACAACATGGCATTAGTAGAAGTACAAGTCCCCGACATTGGCGACTTTGATGAAGTGACCGTCATTGAGCTGATGGTCAAAGTGGGCGACACGGTCAAAATAGAGCAGTCGCTCATCACCGTGGAGAGTGACAAGGCCTCGATGGAGATTCCGTCCAGCACGGCAGGCGTGGTCAAAGAGATTCGCGTCAAGCTGGACGACAAAGTCAAACAAGGCTCGGTGGTGTTGGTGGTGGAGACCGCAGGCGCGGCAGCTGCACCCACTGCCGCCCCTGTAGCTGCGCCAGCAGCCGCTCCCGTTGCCGCAGTTGCGGCACCAGCTTCTGCACCCGCCGTTTCACAGCCTAATATGCCTCTAGCCCAGCAGAATATTGCGGGAGAAGCTACTAATACCGTAGCGTCTTTGGTTCAGGTCAAGGTGCCAGATATTGGCGATTTCAAAGACGTGTCCGTCATAGAGATGCTGGTCAAGGTGGGCGATACCGTGAAGGTAGAGCAAAGCCTGATGACCGTAGAGAGCGACAAAGCGTCGATGGAAATCCCGTCCAGCACCGCAGGCGTCGTGAAAGAACTCAAAGTAAAACTGGGCGACACCGTCAACATTGGCGATGTGATTGTGATTCTGGAAGGCGTGGGCGCGGTACCTGTAGCGGCCGCTGCACCAGTGGTAGCGTCTGCGGCTGCACCAGCCGCACCCGCAGTCTCCGCGTCAGCTGCCACCGCCGTTCGCTCTGAAGCCGCCGCCGCTGCGAGCACTGTGGCAAGCCCCGCGCGAACAGAAGTTGCAGCCCATAACCCCACCACCGCCCCCATCGGCTTGCCCCACGCCTCCCCGTCCGTTCGCAAGTTTGCGCGCGAGCTGGGTGTGCCACTGGCCGAGATCAAAGGCAGCGGCCACAAAGGCCGCATTACCGAGGGCGATGTGCAAGGGTTCACCAAATCGGTGATGAGCGGCGCTGTGCAAACCCTTATGCAAGCGGCCAAAGCACCTGCGGCCAATGCTGGCGGCGGGGCAGGGCTTAACCTGCTGCCTTGGCCCAAAGTAGACTTCACCAAGTTCGGCCCGGTAGAGCGCAAAGACTTGAGCCGCATCAAAAAGATCAGCGGCGCCAACCTGCACCGCAACTGGGTGATGATCCCCCACGTCACCAACCACGACAACGCCGACATCACCGAGCTGGAAGCCTTTCGCGTTCAGATCAACAAAGACAACGAGAAGAGCGCCAAGCCCGGGGCAGAAGGTTTGCCCAAGGTCACCATGCTGGCCTTCGTCATCAAAGCCGTGGTTGCCGCACTCAAGAAGTTTCCTGATTTCAACACCTCGCTCGATGGTGACCAACTGGTCTACAAACAGTATTTCAACATCGGCTTTGCCGCAGACACGCCCAACGGC
>JAYUHM010000139.1:0-30569 GCA_043766985.1 Polaromonas sp. | reverse complement strand
AACTCGGCGCCTTGGTCTAAAACCGTTGCGCCGGGACGTGCCGCGTTGTACAACGCCCATTTAAGTCGCGTATTACCGACGTCGAGTGCCAAAAAAGTCATGCTCGCATTATCAACGGCCTTGGTAACTTGCCCATCTCAGGGGATGCCCTGATACGGAGTGTCACAAAACGCGCATACTTAGCGGTGCATACTTTGCAGTGTTAGCATTTATCATTACACCGCTTTCATTATTTTTTTACTTAGGAGCACCACCATGGGCATGTTTAGTTTTATCAAAGAAGCTGGCGAAAAATTGTTTGGCCATAAAAAGGTTGAAGAGGCCGCTGCCGCTGCGGCTGCTGACCCGGCTGCCGCGCCCTCCCTGCTGGAGCTGAACGTGGAAGCGGCCAGAGGTATCAAAACCTATATCGAGGCACAAAACCTGGGCGAGACCGGTTTGATGGTGGACTTTGACGGCGCCAGCGGCAAAGTAACCGTGCAAGGCGAGGCACCTACCCAGGAAGCGGTCGAAAAAGTAAGCCTGTGCTGCGGTAACGTGGCCGGCGTAACCGACGTAGAAAACCTGATGAGCGCGGCCGACGGCGGCAACGAGAGCGAGTACCACGACGTGGTGCGCGGCGACACCCTGAGCGCGATTGCCAAAGAGTACTACGGAGATGCCAACAAATACATGGCTATTTTTGAAGCCAACAAGCCGATGCTGAGCCACCCTGACAAAATTTACCCAGGCCAGAAGCTGCGCATTCCAGCGGAAGCGTAAACCAGCGCGGGCTGGCAAGAAGCCCAAACAAAAAAAGCCCAGCTAAGTGATTAGCTGGGCTTTTTTGCTTGCGCGGTGGCTTGCGGTGTGCGGGCCGCTCGGTGTGCGCGGCCTTTTACTGGCTGCTTACTGCCCCGTGTGGACTGCGCCGGTGCGTACGCCGCGCAGCCAAATGTCTTGCGCGCGCGCCAACATTTTTTCCAGGCTGTCCTCACTGCCATTGCTAACCACGGCGCAGGGGGTAATGGCGACAAACATCTCGTCGCTGCGGGGGCCAAAGGGCAGTTGCAGCGGCCGTCCAAAATGGCCCTCCAGCAGATTCAGTGCGGCTTGCTGGTCTAGCCACGGCACCAGCGCCACCCAGTCGCCTTGGGCGTTGCGCGAGACAACCGACGCGTTGGGCAAGGCCAGCGTGAGGTGCTTGGCCATCTCGCGCAGCGCCTGGTTTTGCAGCTTGTTCGACTGGGCCGCCGAGTAGTCGCTGCCGCGGCCGCTGACGTCCATCACGTCGTGCCAGTCTTTGGGCAGGGGCATCAGTACCAACGTACAGGGCTGCATCTCGGCAGCGCAGGTGTGCAGCAAGCGCGCGCCATAGCGGGCCAGCCCGTGCTCGTTGTAGGCCAGGCTGGCCAAGTCGCGGCGCAAGGTGTCAATACGCTGCTCAGAACGGCGCAACACCAAACCAAAACGCCCCGACAGGGCGCACATGCCCATCAGCATGACCCCGCGCAGCACAAACAGCTCTTGCGACACGGCGCCGGTTTTGTGCCACCCGGTGGCAAAGTAAATGGCCAACAGGCCCACGGTAAAGGCGACGACCACATTGGTGTCCATCAGCAGCGGGTAACACAGCGCCAAGATGATGAGCAAAAACATAAACGGCCCAATGCTGCCACCCGAGCGTGGGTCGATATAAATGAAACTGACGATGACCAACACCGCCAGCGCACCCAGAGCCCACTGCGTCTGGTTGCGCGCAGGGTGGTAACGCCGCCATACGGCCATGCAGATCAACCCCACGCAGGCCAGCATGGTCTCACGGGCACCCTGCAGCACGATGGTCGCCACCAGCATACCGTAGACGCCGCAAAACAAAAGCAGCCAAACCTCGAGACTTTCAAATTTGCGAGGCACCAGGTAGGCCAAGGCCTTCTGGTCGGGCCCCAAATGGTCAGCCGCATACTCTGGCGCGGGCTGTGTGGCGTGCCACAAGTTCAGCTTTAAACGAGACAACATCATTTCTTCAACACCCTCATGGCAGTTCGACAGCTCAGCGTCATTTGATGCAGGAGTGTAATGTCAGCGACTTAAGCGTTCTGACGGAAAACACGTAACGATGGTGCAAAGTACTCTTATGCGCCGCATCGTTAACGCTTTAGTGATTAATATCTGCAGATTTTTGCACAGGCATGTGGCGGGTGAACTACACGCTGGCGTTGGCTTGCTTTTCAAAATGGTTGCCCGCGTAGGGGCAACGGCCATGCGCCCAGGCCCAGGCGCTGCACAGCCCGTAGGCTAGAGGGAAAAGCACACCCCAACGCAGGGCCTGCTCTACATGCACCAGCTCGTGCGGCAGGGTGTGCGCCAGCGCCGCCGCGTCGCGCGCAAAAACACAGCAGCCAATCGCCATGGCGTCCATCTCGCCAAACGGATGGTGTTTGAGCAGCCAGGCCGCTGGCATGCCGTACGCTACAAATACAATAGCATATTGTGCCGTATTTGATTGGGCTAGAGCCGTATTTTGCTTGTAAAAACGCTTTGGGAGCCACATCCACAGCCGCATCAACAGCCACAGCGGCAGGCCGCACAGCGTAAGCGGCAAGGCCCACAGCCACAGCGCGGTGCGCAGTGCGGCACGAAGGGCTATGGGCGGACTGCGGCGCAAGATGGTGGCAAGTGGGCTCATGCCCAGTTCAACGTGGGCCGCGCAATCGGGTTGACCGCCTCGTAGGCCCGCGCGGCGCGCAGCACCAGGGCGTCGCCAAACATGGGGCCCACCAGTTGCAGGCCCATCGGCAGCCCGGCTTGCGTAAGGCCGCAGGGCATGGAGCAGGCAGGCTGCTGGGTCAGGTTAAACGGGTAGCTAAAGGGCGTCCAGCCCAGCATGGCCTCGGGGGTAATGGGGGTGTGGCCCGCCGCTCTTGCCTCAAAGGCGGGGACGGATACGGCGGGGGTGAGCAGCAGGTCGTAGCGTTGCATAAACTGGCGCATATGGCTACCCAGCGCACCGCGCCGCAGGTGCAGGCGCTGCACGTCCAGCGCGCTGATTTTCGCGCCTAGCTGGGCCTCGGCTTTAAAGTCAGGGTCGGTAACCGCTTGCTGCGCCGGGCTCAGGGTGTTCCACACTGTCCACGCGCCTACAAACCACAGGCCGGTGGTGATGTCCAGCGGGTCTTCAAAGCCGGGGTCTACTTTGTCGACGATGGCGCCGAGCTGTTCAAACTGCACAGCGGCTCGGTCCAGCGCGGCGGCTATCTCGGGGTGCACGTTTTTGGCAAAACCCAGGGTGGGGGAGTAGGCGATACGCAGGCCCTTAACGCCTGCGTTAATTCCGTTATTCGCGCTGTTGTCTAAGTCTTTCACATAGTCCACGCCGTCGTAGGGTAGCGATGTCCAGTCGCGCGCATCAGGCTGGGCCATCACGTTCATCATCAGCGCGGCGTCTTGCACGCTCATGGTGTGGGGCCCCAGGTGGGCTACGCTGCCAAAGGGTGACAGCGGGTAGGCAGGCACGCGGCCAAAGCTGGGCTTGAGGCCAAAGTTGCCACAAAACGCCGCCGGTATGCGCACGCTGCCTGCGCCGTCGGTGCCCACGCCGATAGCGCCCATACCAGCGGCCACCGCGGCTGCCGTGCCGCCACTGCTACCGCCGGGCGTTTTGCTGGTGTCCCACGGGTTGCGGGTAATGCCGGTGCGCGGCGAATTGGTCTCGCCTTTGCAACCAAACTCGGGCGTGCTGGTTTTGCCCAAAATAACAGCGCCCGCCTCTTTGAGCCGTGCGGTCACGGGTGCATCTACATCCCACGCCTGGTTTTCGTCCACCGTATGGCTACCGCGCAAGGTGGGCATGCCAGCGGTCAAAATTAAGTCTTTGATGCTGGCGGGTACACCTTCCAGCGCCCGCACGGGGCTGCCGCTGCGGCGGTGCGCTACCCACGTCGCTTCACTTTTAATAGCGGCTTGTGCTGATGATTCTTGGGCTAAATGGCAAAAAGCTTTCAGAACGGGGTTAAGTCGGTCAATGCGCTGCATAGCAGCGGCGTGCGCCTCACGCGGGGAGGCTTGGCCGGTTTTGTAGAGCGCGATCAGCTCGGTGGCGGTGCAGTCGGCTAGGTTGGTTGTCATGGTGCGAACACTCCTCAAAAGTTTAATTCACTGGCAAACTTGCCGACACTTTCAGCTTTTCCCAAGGCAAGTCTTGCGGGTCTGCGGCCATAGGCCCTGCAGCTTTGGCCACAATGATATCGGTGGCCGCGTTAGCCACCAAAGGCGTAAAGTCGGCGCGAAAATGGTTCGAGCTTTTCACCACGATGATTTTCATCGCCTCGGGCTCAATGCCGACCATGCGAAACAACTGGCGGTCCAGCATTTGCTTTTTGCCACTGGTCACCACAATCAAGATGCCGTCAATCTCCAGGCACACCGTGGGGCCCAGGTGCACCGTTACGCCCGTCATCATCGGCCCGGTGAGTGTGCAGCTGCCGTCGCTGACTGCCAGCACTTTAAAGTCGGCTAGCAAGGGCGGGTCGCTCAGCTGGCCGGTGAAGGTGGGGACGGCTTTACCCAAGGTTAAACGCAGCGTAGACACTATACTATTAATAGCTGCTTGTGCTATGCTCTGTTGGGCTAGCGCCCTATTTCGCGCATATTCTGTGGCTTGCAGGGCGGCCACCGGGTCAAACAGCAAACCCACGGCAACTTGGCGTGGAAAGCGCTTGCCTACACCTTGGCGCAGCAGCTCGTGCAGCACGCCGGTGGTGTTGCTGTCGCCGCCCGCGCCGGGGTTGTCTTGGGTGTCGGCAATCACAATAGGCTTGCTTGACTGCGCTGCCCGTTCGACTGCGCGGGCGATGGCAACCGGTGCGTCCAGTACCCCGGGGTTCCACTGCTGGGAGGGCGCGGCACTGGCGTACAGCGCCTGCACTGCTGCTACTGCCTGCTCAGCCTGCGCGCCATAGCCCCACACCATCGGCGCGCATTCGTCAAAGTCTGCCGCCGGAAAGCCCATGCAAAAGCTCAGCAGCGTGCCGTGCTGTGCGTCTAGCGCAGCCAGCTCGTCGTACAGGCGCTTGGCCGGTTGCATCCAGGTGCTTTGCGCGTTAAGCGGGATGAGGTAGGGCAAGCGCAGCGCATGCATAGGCTCTTTGCTGCCGCGCGCCACGCGCCTTGCCAAAAGCTCGGCCGCCAGCGCGCCTGTTTTGGCCATGTCGATGTGCGGGTAGGTGCGGTAGCTAACCACGGCGTCGGCAAGCTGCAGCATGCGCTGGGTCACATTGGCATGCAGGTCCAGGCTCACTACGATGGGCAGGGCATCACCGACGATGGCGCGGATGCGCGCGATCAGTTCGCCCTCTGAATCATCCACATGCTGGGCTACGGCCGCGCCGTGCAGGTCGAGGTACACGGCGTCCAACCCAGTCTGTAGCGCTGCTCGAACGTCGTCGCAGATCTCATGGGCGATGCGCTCAAATGCATCGGTAGTCACGTAACTAGACGGGGCGGCACCTACCCAGAGTGAGGGAATGCATGTCCATCCTCTGGCAGTAGCCGCGTCAATAAAGCCGCCAATGGGAATGTTCACCCCCGCAAACTTGGCCTGCATGGCCGGGCCGCGAATGTAGGTCGGAAAGGTATGGCCCGCTGTGAAGGCCGCCCAGTCTGCCAGTGAGGGGGCAAACGTATTGGTTTCGTGTTGGTAGCCGGCGATGAGGATGTTCAAAGTAAAGCTCTCATTCTTTTGGAAGGAACCGTCACTGACTAGGGGTGTTGTCTTCGAGTTTGTAGTTTACCTGTGGATGGCTGATGTGCGCCTGGGTTCGTTCTGGTTTTGTGCGGGAGCAGGTCGAGGGGCGCACTCGACGTCTTGTACGGGAGCAGGCCGACGGTGTGCACAGCGCAGCGGCATAAAGGAGGAGGCCGCAGGCCGGGGGACAGCCGCGGATCTGTGCACACCAAGCGCCAGAGCGAGCACAGCGCAGTAGCGAGCACGGAACAGGAACAAGCAAAGCACGGAAGTCCCACATACTTAAGCACCAATCTCCTTAGGCGCAGCAGCAAACAACGTGCGGGTGTAGTCCTGCTGCGGATTGGCATACAACGCAGCGGTGGTGCCCTGCTCCACGATACGGCCCTGGTGCATCACTATCACGCGGTCGCATAGCTGGGCGGCTACCCGCAGGTCGTGGGTGATGAAGAGCAGGCCCAGGCCTAACTCGGCTTGCACTTCACGCAACAGGTTCAAAATCTGCGCCTGCACACTCACGTCCAGCGCGCTCACCGCTTCGTCAGCCACCAGCACCTGCGGCTTGCAGGCCAGTGCGCGGGCTATGGCCAGGCGCTGGCGTTGCCCGCCTGAAAATTGGCTGGGGTAGCGCTGCAAGCTCTCCACCGGCAGCCGCACTTTATGCATCAATTGCTCTGCCAAGTCCACAGCGATAGCACGAGCAGCTCCAAAATTCATAGCGCCTTCGATGATGCTGTCACCCACTTTGCGCCGAGGGTTGAGCGAGCGGTTCGGGTCTTGGAACACCACCTGGATGTGCGAGCGCAGTGGGCGCAGCTGGCTCTCGGGCAGGGTGCACACTTTGTCGGCACCCCAGTGCACGCTACCTACCGTCGGGTCGATCAAGCGGATGATGCAGCGCGCCAGCGTGGACTTGCCACTGCCGGATTCGCCTACTATCCCCAGCGTCTCGCCTGCGCGCACTTCCAGGGCAGCGTCTTGCAGGGCCTGGGTGCGCTCGGCGCGGCCTAGCCAGTCGCGGCTCGTGTAGGTTTTGCCAACGCCTTTTGCTCGTACGCGGGGCTCACCCGTAGCCTCGGGCTTGGCGGGCGGCGGGGTCATGCTGGGCACCGCCGCCAACAGCATCTTGGCGTAATCCGCAGTGGGGCGACGCAGTACCTGGTCAGCCTCGCCGTATTCCACGGCGCGGCCTTGGTGCATCACCAGCACCTCGTCGGCAATCTCGGCCACCACGCCCATGTCGTGGGTGATGAACAGCACGGCGCAGCCTTGCTCGCGTTGCAGGTCGGCGATCAGGCGCAAAATTTCTTTTTGCGTGGTCACGTCCAGCGCGGTGGTGGGCTCGTCGCAGATCAGCAATGCGGGCTTCAAGATCGCGGCCATGGCAATGACAATGCGCTGGCGCTGGCCACCACTGAGCTGGTGCGGGTAGCTGCGCACCATGCGCGCGGGCTCGGGCAGTTTGACGCGCTCCAAGATGGCCAGCACTTCTGCTGCACGCTGGGCTGTGCTCCAGTCGGTGTGCGTGCGCAGCAGCTCGTCGATTTGGTCACCACAGCGCATCACCGGGTTCAGCGCGGTCATCGGCTCCTGGAACACCATGCCCATGGACTTGCCACGCAGGTCGCGCAGGCGTTTCACGGATGCTTTCATGAGATCCAAACTCTCTGATCGGTCTGAGCTTGTCGAAGACATCCCGGACACTGAGGCAAGCTCAGTGTGAACGGTGGAGGGGCGGTTGCCAATAGTCAGTTGGATGCTGCCGCTGGCCACTTTCAGTTCTTTGGCCAGCAGCCCCATCACTGCGGTGGCCATCACCGATTTACCCGAGCCCGACTCGCCCACTACGCACAGTGTTTTACCGGCTTCGATCGTCAAAGAAACACCGTCGATGGCCAAGGCGCGGTCTGCACCTGCGGGCAAGGCCACGCTCAAGTTGTCGATGCGCAAAACCGGTGAAGAAGTGTTCATGGGCAACGTGCAGGTTCAGCGCTTGGAAAACTTCGGGTCCAGCACATCGCGCAGCCCATCACCCAGCAAGTTGATGGCCAGCACCGTGGGCACGAGGAACATGGCGGGGAACAGCACGTTGCCCGGGAACTGGCTGAACTGCACGCGCCCCTCAGCCATGATGTTGCCCCAGGTAGGAATGTCGGCGGGCAGGCCCAGGCCCAAGAAGCTGAGCACCGCCTCGGTCAACACCGCAGCGGCTGCGACGAAGGTGCCCTGCACGATCAAGGGTGCCATGGCGTTGGGCAAAATATGCCGCCACAAAATCACATGCGTTGGGGTGGCCAGGGCCTTGGCGGCTTCAACGAAAGGCTCTTCACGTAGTGTAAGCACGAGCGAGCGCACCAAGCGCGTAACACGCGGAATCTCAGGGATGGCAATGGCCACGACCACCGTCCACAGTTGTGCGCCCAGCGCTGCCACCAAGGCGATGGCCAGCAAGATGGAGGGGATGGCCATGAGGCCGTCCATAAAACGCATCAGCACAGCATCTACCACGCGAAAGTAACCTGCCAGCATGCCCAGTAGCGCGCCGATGCCGATGGCCACCACCGCCGTGGTCAGGCCAATGGTGAGCGAGACCCGGGTACCGTAGAGCACACGGCTGTAGATGTCGCGGCCAAAGCTGTCGCTGCCAAACCAAAAGGTGTGCGCTACGGTGCTGCCGTCTAGCAACGCAAAATTGCCGCGCAGCCCCACCAAGTTGTTGATATTGGCCGAGTCCATCGCAGCCGGGTCTAGCGTGCCTAGCCACGGTGCCAGCAGCGCGATGACGATGAGCACGCCCAGAACACACGCGCCTACGCGCACGGTGGTGTTGTGGGCAAGGCGTTGCAGGCTGTTCATGGCTTGTGGGCCTTTCGGGATTTACTGCACCCTTGCGTTGGTATTGTTGTACGCCCCGGCACTTGGGGTGATTGGCTACGCGGCTGTCCCCCGTTGCGGCCTAGGGCCGCTGCCTCCTCCTTTATGCCGCTACGCCAATCACCCCAAGCGCCGGGGCGGCGAGCATGGTGGGTGAACAAAGGTGGTATTCCTTTCGCCCTCCCTGTGTCTAGCATGGTCGGCTTGCATCGGTCAAACGCCCGCCAACCTTGCAAGATCAGGTCGGTGGTGCGCTCAGCGCAGCGGCATAAAGGGGGAGTAGGCGGCCCTAGGCCGCCACGGAGGACAGCCGCGGAGCTGAGCGCACCGCCGACCTGATTCCGCGAAGCAGATCCCAGTGACAAAAAGGACGAAGCAAAAAAGTTCATCATCAGTACCGAATGCGCGGATCCAAAAACAGATACGACACATCCACCAGCAAGTTAATGCCCACATAAGCCACGCTGAACAGCAGCACCAAGCCTTGAATCACAGGAAAGTCGCGGTTCAGCACGGCATCCACGGTGAGCGAGCCCAAGCCAGGAATCGCGTACACCGTCTCGGTCACCACCACGCCACCAATCAACAGCCCCACGCCAATGCCGATGACGGTAACGATAGGCACAGCCGCGTTGGCCAGCGCGTGGCGCAGCAGCACGGCAGACTCGGAGATGCCTTTGGCGCGCGCCGTGCGAATGTAGTCTTCCGTCAAGGCTTCAGACACACTAGCCCTGGTTACTCTTGCAATCAATGCTACGTAAATAGTAGCTAACGTGCACCACGGCAACACCAGCTGCTGCAGCCACGGCCACACGCCCTGCCCGATGCGCTTGTAACCTTGCACCGGGAAAATATCGAGTTGAATGGCAAACAGCCAGATCAGCGCATAGCCCGTCACAAATACCGGCACCGAAAACCCCGCCACCGAAAATGCACTTAAAAACCGGTCCAACCAACCGCCCATGCGCCAGGCCGCCAACGTGCCCAGCGGCACTGCCACCAGCACTGCCAGCGTGATGGTGCCAGCGGCCAAGGACAGCGTAGGCTCGATGCGTTGCAGCACAAGCTCTTTGACGGGCTTGTTCAAATAGTAGGAATAACCAAAATCACCCTGCAGCACGTTGCTGATCCAGATCCAAAACTGCGTCAGGGTGGATTTGGTCAAACCGAGAGCTTCGCGGATGCGCTCAATGTCTTCGTTGGTTGAATTGTTGCCCGCTATCACGGCCGCCGGGTCGCCTGGCGTCAATCGCAAAATCAAAAAAACGATGATGGCCACCACCAGCAAGACTGGTAGGGTGGCCAAGAGACGTTGGGCGAGAAAGCGCAGCATGGGCAACTAGACTGACATGCCTTTCTACTTTACCGACACGTTCCAGTACACCTGCGCACCCGCCGCCAATAAACCGTTGACGGTTTTGCGGATAGCGGCAGGGTTGCTGTACTGGCCTAGCTGCACATGCGTTGCAGTCTCCATGGCGCGCAGCTGGATCTGCTCGGCAATTTTCTTTTTGTCGGCATCACTGGAGGCTTGGGCAAACTTGACTTTGAGGTCGTCAATCTCTTTGTCGTCTTGCCAGCCAAACCAGCCTTTGTCACCGGCGGTGTTCATCATGGCCATGGTCAGGGGGTTCAAAATATCGCCAGCGGTCCACGCGGTCATAAAGGCGTTCCAGCCGCCGTCTTTAGGCGCGTCTTTTTTAGAGCGACGGGCCAGCAAGGTAGCCCAGTCCATTTGCTGCATGTCTACCTTAAAGCCTGCGGCCTCCAACTGCTGTTTGGCTACCAAGGGCAGCTTGGCAATAGCCGCCAAATCGGTAGGGCGCATCAAGAGCACCGGGGTGCCGTCGTAGCCTGCGTCTTTCAGCATTTGCGCGGCTTTTTGCGGGTTGGCTATGCCAGTGTAAATGCCCGTGGCGTCGCTGGCAAAGGGGGTGCCGCAGGGGTACATGCTGCGGCAGTATTTGTACATGCCGGGTGTACCCACCTGGGTTTTCAAAAACGCCTCCTGGCCCATGGCCACCATCGCGGCGTGGCGAATTTTCACGTTGTTAAACGGGGCGTGCAAATGGTTAAAGCGAAAGATGTACTGAAAGCCCGAGGGTGTCATGTCAAAAATTTGCACATCTTTTTGCGCTTTGAGCGAGGCGTACTGCTCAAACGCGGGCTGCTCTATTACGTCCACCTCACCCGCAATCAGCGCATTGAACTGGGTTTGCGGGTCGCGGATGATGACCCACTCTACCCGGTCAACGTTCACCACCTTGCCGCCCGTGGTGCCATTGGCGGGTTCGCTGCGGGCTTTGTATTTGTCGTTCTTGGTGTAGATGACGCGCTCGCCGGGTTTGAAATCCGATGGGTTAAATTTAAAGGGGCCAGAGCCGATATGCTCCTTGATCTGCTCGCTGCCGGGTGTTGCCGCAATGCGCGCAGGCATGATGAAGGGCACGTTAGACGACGGTTTGCCCAGCGCCTCCAGCATCACGCCAAACGGGGCCTTGAGTTTGATGTTGAAGGTTTTGGCGTTGGGTGTTTCCCACACGTCCACGGCTTTGACAAGAACACCACCAAAGCTGTCGCGGCTAGCCCAGCGTTTGAGCGACGCCACCACGTCTTCGCTGGTCACCGGCTTGCCATCGTGAAACTCCAGGCCGTCACGCAGGGTAAACGTCCACAGCAGGTTGTCTTTGCTGACACTCCATTTGTCTACCATCTGCGGCTTGACCTTGCCGTCCAGATCGGTGCCAAACAGGGTGTCGTAGATCATGTAGCCGTGGTTACGGGTGACAAAGGCGGTGGTCCAAATAGGGTCCAGAATGGTGATATTGGCATGCGGCACCACTTTAAGCGTCTTTCCTTGGGCCAGGGCGGCGGGCGAGATGAAGGCGGTAGCCACAGCCATGGCCAAAGCGGCAGTGGCAAAAATTGAGCGACGTTTCATAATGCATTACCTTTGAGTGTGGACGTAACAAAACCCAATATAGCCTTAAATATGACTTCAGCACCTAGCGCAATCACTGATGCCATCCATCTAAGCAGCGCCCATGCGCTGTCCCGCAGCATTCACAGTAAGCAGGTTTCGTGCCGTGAGGTGATGGCGGCCACACTGGCGCGCATAGCCCAGGTGAACCCCCGCGTCAACGCCATCGTGAGCCTGCGGGATGAGGCCGCGCTGCTGGCCGAGGCCGACCGCTATGACGCGCTGTTGGCCAAGGGCCAATCGATGGGCTGGATGCACGGCATTCCCCAGGCCATCAAAGACTTGGCCCCCACGGCGGGCCTGCGCACCACCATGGGCAGCCCGCTGATGCGCGACTTTGTGCCCAAAGAGGACGGCCTGATGGTGCAGCGCATGAAGGCGGCGGGCGCCATTGTGATTGGCAAAACCAATGTGCCCGAGTTTGGCCTGGGCTCGCACACCTTTAACCCCGTATTTGGCCCTAGCCGCAACCCGTATGACCTGCGCAAAACCCCCGGCGGCTCCAGCGGCGGCGCGGCGGCGGCGCTGGCCACGGGCATGCTGTGCGTGGCCGACGGCAGCGACTTTATGGGCAGCCTGCGCAACCCGGCCGCTTGGTGCAACGTCTTTGGTATGCGCCCCAGCCAGGGCCGCGTACCCATGTGGCCTGCCGCCGATGTGTGGGTAGCCCAGATGGGCACCGAAGGGCCCATGGCACGCGATGTCAAAAGCCTGGCGCTGCTACTGCAAACGCAGTCGGGTTTCGATCCACGCGCTCCACTTTCAATAGCATATTGTGCTCTATTTGATTCGGCTTATGGCAGTTTTACCTCGAAAAACAAGCGTATTGCGTGGCTAGGCGACTTGAACGGCTACCTGCCTATGGAAGCGGGTATTCTGGATGTCTGCACGCAGGGCCTAAAGCGCCTGCAAAGCATCGGTTGCCACGTTGAGCCCACCGCCCTGGGCTTTGCACCGGAGCGGGTGTGGGACGCCTGGCTGGTATGGCGCAAGGCCTTGGTAGCCTCCCGTATTGCGCCGTTTTTACTGCAAGCCAAAAACCGCGAACACATCAAACCCGAAGCCCTGTGGGAGCACGACAGCGCCCAAAGCTTAGGCGGCGCACAGTTTATGCGCGCCAGCGCCACGCGCAGCAGCTTTTACCAGCACCTGCTAACCCTGTTTGAAACCTATGACTACCTCGCCCTGCCCTGCACCCAGGTATGGCCGTTTGCAGTAGAGCAGCGCTGGCCCCAACAAATAATCACAGTCAACGGCGCGCGCCCCATGGACACCTACCACCGCTGGATGGAGTCGGTGATCTACGCTACCTTTGCCGGCCTGCCCTGCATCAGCATACCTTGCGGATTTAGCGAGGCGGGGCTGCCCATGGGCATGCAAATCATTGGTAAGCCGCAAGATGATTTAGGGGTCTTGCAATTGGCGGCAGCCTACGAAGTGACGGCGCAAAATGTGTTGGGGCGCAGACCTGTCCTGCAATAGTGCTCAGCCAAGCATCGGCGACACTATGCACCATGACACTGCAGCCGCTCGACCCTTTATGCCAGGCCCTGGCCCGCGCACTAGCCCAGCAAGGCCACCGCCACCACGGCTCGCCGCTGGAGCGCCTGAAAGACAAAGGCTTGGCACATGACCATGTGCGCTTGCTTGGCACGGGCATGTTGGCCCGGATTCCCAAACAAAGCCAAATGCAGCTCAGCGCAACGGACAATTTGGTCTACCAGTCGGCTTGCTTTACACGCGCCAGTGCCGCCGGCTATGCGCCCAAGCTAATGGGGCAGCTACTGCCTTGCGAAGACTTACCACGCGGCGCGCTTTTGGTAGAAGAAATTGTGGGCCGCAATGCAGCTTTGCCGACTGATTTAAACGCTATCGTGCAAGCCTTAGCCGCTATGCACGCACTGGTTTTGCCGCAAGCCAATGCCCGCGCACCGCTACGCAATGCACCGGATCCATTGTGCGATTTACTCACCGAAATAGAGGTGCAGGCAAGCTATTTCCCCGCTTCAGACGCTGCGACCAGCAGCATAGAAATGGTGCAGGCTGAAGTAATGCGTTTAAAGCGGCTTTGTGCCAGCCCCCAGCGGCCGCCTCAGTGCATGATCGCATTTGACGGTCATCCGGGTAACTTTGTAGTGCGGGAAGACGGACGCGCCATCTTGGTCGATTTGGAAAAATGCCGCTACAGCTATGCCGCGCTGGACCTAGCACACGCCACTTTGTACACCTCCACCACTTGGGATATCGATTCGCACACCGTGCTAAGTACCGCAGAGGTAGCCCAGGCTTACGCTGCCTGGGCCCGGGCCGTAGGCAGTGTGGCAGCCCAGGCTGCCAGGCCTTGGCAGGTGCCGCTGCGCCGTGCTATGTGGCTGTGGTCGGTTACCTGGTGCGCTAAGTGGCGCGCTACCTCAGGCGCTGCGGCGCGCGCTGGCGGTGAAGGCGAAGACTGGTCGGCACAGCGCAGCAGCGACGCGCTGGTAGCGCATGTGCGCGAGCGCACCGCCCACTATCTGACCGCAGTGACGGTGCAGGCGGTGCTGCAAGGCTTTGATGCCCTGGACGCGCTGCTGTGAGCCTGCGCATCGTCATCCCGGTACTGAACGAAGGCGAGGGCTTGGCCCAGCGCCTGCGTGCCTTGCAGCCGCTGCGCGCACGCGGCGCAGAAGTGGTAGTGGTAGATGGCGGCAGCACCGACAGCACCTGGGCCATCGCACGCGCCTTGGCCGACTGCGTGCTGCTGGCCCCCCGCGGGCGGGCCGCGCAGATGAATACGGGCGCGCAAGGTGCGCATACTGCCGCGCTGCTGTTTTTGCATGCCGACACGCAACTGCCCCCTGATGCCGATAGCCTGATTGCGCAGGCATTGCATACAGCGCATTGGGGCCGTTTTAATGTGCAGATGGACAGCCCTGCGTGGCCGCTGCGCATGGTGGCGGGCATGATGAACCTGCGCTCTCGCCTGAGCGGTATCGCTACCGGTGACCAGGCGATGTTTATGCGGCGCACTACTTTTGAAGCCTGCGGCGGCTTTGCGTCTATCGCGCTGATGGAAGACATTGCGCTGTCCAAAAGCCTGCCGCGTTTTGGCGCACCAGCCTGTTTGCGCGAGCGAGTGACCACCTCGGCGCGGCGCTGGCAAAAGCACGGTGTGTGGCGTACCGTGCTGCTGATGTGGCGGCTGCGCGCCGCCTATTTTTTTGGCAGTGCGCCCGACGTTTTGGCAGAGCGCTACGGCTATATGCCAGCGCCAGTGCCCAGCCCCTCTGCCGTGGCAGTGATGGCCAAAGCGCCCCAGGCCGGCTTTGCCAAAACCCGCCTCATCCCGCTGCTGGGCGCTGCTGGTGCAGCGCGTGTGCAGCGCAGGTTTACGCTGCACACACTGCATACCGCGCATAACTTTGCACCGCAAGCCGTCACACTGTGGTGCGCGCCGCATGCCCAGCACCGCTTTTTTCGTGCTCTGCGCAAGACAAATGGCGTGGTCTGCCAAGTGCAAAGCGACGGGGACTTGGGCACCAAAATGCAGACCATCGTAGCGCAGCACTTTGCCAAGCACGCGGCAACACCTTTGCTGATCATGGGCACCGACTGCCCCCTACTCTCCCCCGGCCACTTGCAGCAAGCCGCAGCCGCCTTGGTACAGCACGATGTGGTGCTGATCCCCGCAGAAGATGGCGGCTATGTGCTCATTGGCCTGCGCCGCTCTGTGCCCGAGGTGTTTGAAAACATCACCTGGAGCACGGCGCTTGTGCTGCAGCAAACCCGCCAGCAATTGCGCCTGGCGGGGGCCAGCTGGCACGAGCTGCCCGCGCTGTGGGACATTGACGAGCCCGCAGACTGGCAGCGCCTGGCCAGCATGCAACTACACTGAACCTATGACCCTGTTCACCGCCCATGACGACGATTGGTACCGTGCGCGCCTGGCACCCCCTGCCAGCGCTACAGCCCACGCCAGCCTCCACACGATAGCCCCACCCTCTCGCCCCAAAGTCATCATCGACACCGACGCAGCTAACGAGATCGACGACCAGTTTGCCCTGGCCTGGGCACTGCTATCGCACCAGCAACTGGACGTGCAAGCGGTGTACGCCGCGCCGTTTTCTTTTGCCCACCGGCGCGCTGCCCTGCCCCATGCAATAGCAGACGCTGCCCCGTTTAACCCACCCGCACAGGGCATGGAGCGCAGCTACCACGAGATTGTGAAAGTGTTCGGCCTGCTGGGCGTGCCCGTGGCAGGCCGGGTACTGCGTGGCAGCGCGCTCTACCTGCCGTCGGCCACGCAGGCGGTGCACAGCGAGGCGGTAGACCACCTGATAGCCAGCGCCCGCGCCCACCAAGATGCACAGCCGCTGTACGTGCTGGCGCTAGGCTGCGTTACCAATATTGCCAGTGCCCTGCTGCTGGCCCCAGACATCGTGCAGCGCATCGTAGTGGTGTGGACCAGCGGCTACCCATCGCACGCGCCTCAAGTCAACCACTCGTTCAACCTGGAGCAAGACTTGGCCGCCAGCCAAGTGCTGCTGGACAGCGGCGTGCCGCATGTGTATTTGCCGGGCTACCATGTGGGCGCGCAACTGCGACTGTCCCTGCCCGAGATGGAGCGCTATGTGCAAGGCAGCGGCGCGATAGGCCAGTATTTGCACCAGCTGTTTACCCACAACCCCCTGTGGGCCATCGTGGGCCACCCAGGCCACAAACCTTATAGCTGGGTAATTTGGGATGTCATCAACATCGCCTGGATGCTCAACCCCGACTGGGTGCCCAGCGAACTGGTACGCACACCCCGCTTGCTCAGCGACAAGCGCTGGCAAGCAGACCCTGCGCGCCACCTCATGCGCGAGGCCTATGCGGTGCAGAGAGACGCGGTGTTTCAGGATTTTTTTACAAAGCTAGCCAACGCGTAGCAAGCACATAAAACACCGGCGCCAAGGCATTTGGCCTGGCTACATCACGCCATACGGGCAAGCCCGCTCCATCGCAGCCAGCGCGCTGTCGACACGCCATTTGCGCATCGCATTTCTGCCTATAGGCAACCGAGCAAAATGGCGCGTTGTATTGCAGCCACTTTGTTATCTACCTTCAGTTTACCCATTGCATTGGTGATGTGAAAATTCACGGTTCTTTCAGAACATCCAAGCTCGTCTGCCGTTTCGCGCGCTGTCAGGCCGGCAAATGCTAACCGCAGGCACTGCAGCTCTCGTGCGCTCAAGGGCGAGATCACCGCTGACAACTTTTGTTTAAGCTCGGGCCAAATATTCAGAGCAGACCACGCCACCATGCTGGGCTCGTGGCGCGTTTGCCAACTGACCGAGCTAAACAGATAGCATTCAAAAGAACGCTGGTCAGGCGCCTCAAAACCTACCCTCACAAAGCTCTGAAACCCCAAGGTGCGCCAGTACTTGCGCCAACTCACGCTGTCAACTTGATCGGATGACGAGAGCGTTTGCCACACCACGAGGGGCGAGCGCGACGCAGACCATGCGTCAAAAAAATCTTCGCTGCTGGCCAGTTGTCTGGCCGCATCCAATAAGCGCGGGGGATACACTGCAATCGGATGGCGCGCCTTCTTCTCGCTGAAAATGGCTGGTGCCAAGACCACAATACCCGTCACTGAAAAATCCTTGAGAGCCCAGAGCCAGTCTGTAAACATCTCGTCAAGTTCATCATTTTCAAAATTAGCGGGGGTACCTGTCAACATCTACAGATATTAACGGAGATAACGTTTCAATTCGATACAGAATCAACCATTCCGCGCACAAAGTCGTGCCGGCTGAAACTGTTACATGTTCCGCACTAGGAATTGAAACCATACTCTACCCAAGCACGACAAGAACCCACGATGAATGCCATTTATGTTGCAAGCTGTCACTAAAGCTTTTCGAGCGCCACTAGAGCCGATTTTGCACGCCTCACAAATGAGGCTAAAAATTATTGGCGCATTTATACTTTTGGGGCAGCCATTTTTTGGTTGGATGTGGTTACATGTGTTCCCGCAGCCCTACGAGAATATGTATCTGCGGATCGTCGTAGCATCCTTGGGAATATTCTTGATTTTGGGGCAGTTTTCGGATCACCCTGATTCAAAAGCCACAGAGTGGGTGTTTGCTCTGATCATGTGGATAGAACTGCCGTTACTGTTTATGCATTTTTATTTCATGAACAACGCAAGCACCGCGTGGTTTGGCAGCATATTGGTAATGGTGGTTGTATATTACCAGCTAACTGATTGGCGCCTTGCTACGTTTGGGCTTATGGCTGCGGTTTTTGCAGCATACGTGGTGGACTCACCGATTCTCGTGGCCAGCCCGAAAGTCGCCAATGTTCTATCGCCTCAAGGCGTATTGCTTCTTTTTGCGTGGTCTACAGCATTTGGGCTTGCGATTTCATCGGCTAATCTGCGCCGTAAAAGACTGGAAAACTCCTTGGCCACGATGGGTATCATTGCGCATGAATTGCGCACGCCATTGGCCACCCTGTCACTGCTGGGCGACGCTTTGCGCGGAGCGGCGGGCAATAAGACCGCACCCATAGACCATCACCTGGTCGACAGTATCGTCACGCGTATCTACGCCTTGTCACGCGCCATGAATCGCCAGATCGACATGCAAATTGCCAATAGCGGCCTGCTGCATTTGCCATCTACCAGTGACGAAGTGTCGGCAGGCACGATGGTGCAGTCGGCCATGACACAATACCCCTTTAAATTTCTGTACGAGAAGGATGTCTTGGAGATATCCCTGCTGTCAGAATTCAGTTTTTTAGGCTCGCAGCATTTGTTTGAACAGGTCATTCTGAATTTGGTTAAAAATGCCTACCATGCCCTTGCCATAACGCAAAAACCGCCCGGAAATGGCGATGTGCGCATAGAAGTGAGTCGTAGCGCCAAGCAAGGCTTCATTAAAGTCTTTGACCGTGGTGGTGGCATAGATCCCGCGATTGGGGATAAAATTTTTGAACCATTTTTTTCAACCCAATCTGACACCGGGCATGGCTTGGGCCTGGCATTTTGCAAAGCCGTAGTCCATGCCGCAGGTGGAAAAATATCCGTAAGTACGACCGGTGAAATGGGGACATGTTTTACGATGACGCTACCGATCTGCAAACCCAAACGACACTGGACTGGCTTTCAACTATGAGCATCGCATTTTTTCACTTCCCAGGTTGCGTGGCCATCCTGGACGACGACGTAGCCTACCTGGAAAGCCTGGCCTTGGCGATGACTGGCGACCGGCAAATGGCTTTCTACTCCAGGCAGCAGGCCTGCATAGAGCGCCTTCAAGCCGAGCGCATGGCCTGGTATGTACTGGTGCAACAAAGACATGGCTGGATTAACCATTGGCGTGCCGGTCGGCCCTTGCTGGCCAAGATACTGGCCGACTCCGTTGCCACTAAACCCCACCACGGTCTGGTGAAGGTGCTGGTGGTGGACTATGCCATGCCGGGCAAGAATGGCCTGCAGGTGTTGCAGGATCTGCCCAGCCTGACCGCTGACCGCATTTTGCTGACCGGGCAAGCGGATACCCAAATTGCGGTCGCAGCGTTTAACTCGCACCTGATCGAGCAATACATCCCCAAACAGAGCGACAACGTTGGCCAGCGTATCGCCAAATCGGTGGATGAAATGTTGCTCAATGTAGACATCAAAAAATTTGACTTCTGGCAGGCCATTTTCAGTGCAGAGCAATTTTCCGTGCTGAACCAACTGTCTTTCGATGACCAGCTGCACAAGCTATTGAAGACGCGTTGGGTGGAGTATGTGGTGCTCAGTGAACCCTTTGGGGTGTTGGGTTTTGACGCGCAGGGGCGCGCTGGCTGGCTGCAACTGGAGATGGCCAGCAGCCTGAGAGACGCCGCAGAGATGGCGCAAGAACAGGCGGTTCCCACCGAGCTGGTGGGCCAAATGCTGCGCGGTGAGATTCTGCTGTCGCTGGAGTTACAGCAGGCGCTAGGTCTCAATAAAATCGAGCTGACCAGCCGCGCCATACGGATGGATGTCGATCCACCCGTGTATGCGGCCTGGTTTGATCTGCCCGAGAGCTGCGCCCGTACTTCTGTTGATGCGTATGCCAATTTCATGCGAACTCAAAAACGCTTCGTCATGGGCTAGACCGCGCGGGCACGGGCCTTGCGCGCAATCGCCCAGTCCCAGGGCTTTACCAGCGGTGCAATCTCAGCGGCAACCTGTATGACGTGGTCCATTTCGGCCTGCGTGAGCCCGGCGGTCACCGTCAGGCGGACCAAGGCGCGGTTACGGCTGGTAGCAGGCGCGCAGAAAATTGAACCAAACACATCGCGCTCTTCCAGCGCGTCACGCAGCGCCATAGTTTCTGGCTCAGTGCCCGCCTCTAGTGCAATGATCTGCTCGGTACCCTGGTGGATGGGGTAGCCAAGTTCGGTCAGCCTTTCGCGCATTTGCTTGGTATTGGCATGCAGCCGGGTGCGCGCGTGGTCGCTTTGCTGGATCACTTTTTGAGTGGCCGAGAGTGCTGCGATTTCATGCGGCAGCATGCAGGAACTGAATATATTGGGAAAACTGGTACCCAATACGTAGTTGCGCAGCACCTTCGGAATAGTGAAAAATCCGGCACGCCCTGCAAATGCCTTAGCTAAGCTGGCAGTGATAAAGTGAACGCGATTGGCAAGACCCAGCGCAGCCACCAACCCCGCGCCATGCGGGCCGTGGGTGCCTAACGAATGCGATTCATCCACCAGAATCATTGCGCCATGTTTCTCAACCACCTTCACCATATCTAGCAAGGGGCAAATGGCCCCCGTGGTGCTGTACACCGAGTCGACGACCACCACGCCCGGGCCATGCCGTGTGAGGGTTTTGTCCAGATGCTCTGGGTCGTTATGACGGAACGGGAACGCGGGTGCGCGAGCGGTATGGGCCCCTTCCCACAGGGAGGTGTGGGCCATCATATCGATAAACACTGGCGTGTCGGCGTTGGCTATGCATTGCAGCAAGCCCACGTTGGCGGAGTAGCCCGACTGGCACAAAAAGCCATCCTCTTTGCCCATCCACTGCGCCATGGATTTTTCAAAATTGCGAGACGGGTGCTGCTCGAGTAGAAACGCACCAGACTGGATAACGAAGTCGTTGTCTTGGCGGATGCTGGCAATCTGCGCCCGACTGATATCAGGATGACCGGTCAGGCTGAGATAGTCGTTGCCATCCAAATGCACCGCATCAGGTGGTGCTGGTCGGCCATGCAAGGGAAACTTGTCTTTGCAAGTGTTGTTCCATCGGGGAAAAAATTCCGTTTCAACGCGTTTCTGTAGTTTTGGATGCAGACAGGGCTCTTTTGCAGTGTCTGTGGCGAAGTACGGTTCGTGCAAGTTGGTGCTGTTGGTGCTGTTGGTGCTGTTAGCAATGTCAAGAGTTTCCATCTGGATTTCCAATAAAGTTGAAACCTGATTGAAGTCGACACCCACAAAATCACTACCCGATACCCTCGCAAAAATAACAGGAGGCATCCGTGAAAATTGCATTATTCGTGTAAGAAAAAAGTAATCAGTAAAAAGTAATCATTAATAAGTAATTAGACGGATTTAAACAGCCAGATAAGCGAGGCTTTTGCCTTGCAAGGTGGTCAAGCTAGTCAAAAAGTTCATGCAGTTTTGAAGAGAACGACTGCGGTTTTGCCTGCGATATCGTGAACGCACAGCCCCAAACTCAAAGCCGGGATAGCCTTCGAAGCGCGACGAGAAATAAAAACTATGACCGCGTTGTGGCAGGGGCACGACCTGCACACCAAGCAAATCATTGAGAATGATTTTCAAGACTCTGCGGGCATGACAATTGGTGCGATTCAATTCAAATTAAATTACTTTAAAAGTACTCAATTTACAGTCGTAGATAAACGACCGGGGAAGACGCGCAACGCTGGCTCTCTTTATCTTTTGCGGAATTCGCCTAAGCGGAGATCGCGCCCCACCTTGGGAACCTACACTCGCTGCCAATACCCCATTCCGCAGCCGCCCGCACACCGGTTAAAGCGCCTGGCCGACGAGCCAGGCGAGTAAGCCAATGTTGGGAATTTTTCGGCGTTTTCTTAATGCTTCTGCCGACGGGTTTGCGAATCTTGACAGGGGTTCGGCGCCATCAATTGGTGTAATAGCAAACAATATATTGGGCTTACCTCGCCTTTGTTTTTTTGAGTATCTTCGGACGCAAATCTAAGTATGTTGCACAGAGCCTTTCATATCCTGCTGAATAAGCTATTCACCACTCAAACCGTCACAGGCGTTGTACTGGCATGTATTTTTGCACTGAGCACCACGCCAATTCACGCGGCGTATGTACAGCGCTACTCCACGATCAATAATGGCGCTATTACCTTTACTGGCAATACCATTGGTCTGAACAAAGCCGCCGGTGCGAATGCCCCGGGCACCAGCGGTGCCATCGGCACCTTTATTGCGGCAGGTGCGTCTACACAGGACGGCACTTACCCCGTGGGGACGACCTCTACGTGGCAGGCCAACGCGTCAAAGGCAGTGTTGACCATCCCGGCTGGCAGCGTCGTGCTGTATGCCGAGTTGATCTGGAGCGGCAGTTACTCTTACGGTGGCGAGGACGTCTCCGCTTCGATCGGCACTAACGTTACGTTCATCACACCGCTGGGCACCAGCAGCGTGCCCCCCGCTGCAGCGACCGCTCAAACCCTGGGAACTGCTGGCACAGGCAAAGCTGCCGGTACTTGCACCACCACACCGTGCTATTACGTGCGCTCGGCCAACGTGACCACTTTGGTTCAGGCCGCAGGCGCGGGAACCTACACGCTAGGGGGAATCCCAGCCACTCAAGGCAACTCTGAAGACAATGCCAATGCTGGTGGCTGGACGCTTGCAGTAGCCTACCAAAACAGTAGTCTGCCCAGCCGTAACCTGACGCTTTTTGTGGGGGCGGAAATCGCAGGTTCAGTGGCCGCTACTGTCAGCGGGTTTTGTACGCCACCCACGGGGCCGCGCTCGGGCCGCCTGGCGGTAAGCGCCCTCGAGGGGGACGCCGGCATTGCTGGCGACGCCATGAACTTTGGCCCCACTGCGACCAGCATGGTTGCTGTATCCGGCCCCAACAATCCGGTTGGCAACTTTTTTGCATCCCAAATCAACAACAATACCGGCACACTGGATATCAGCGGTACCTTCGGCACCAGCAACAGTGCGCCCGGCACAGCCGCATCAGGCGCACGCCAGGGCTACGACATTACCAACGTGGACATATCGGCAACCCTGCTAAACAACCAAACCACTGCGGCTGCGCAGGGCTCGACCACGGGCGATCAGTACATGATCAACGCACTGGGTTTGCAGATCAACGTGGGTGCACCGTCTTTTTTACTTACCACCAAGGCGGTAGATAAATCTACGGCAGTGGTAGGCGACACGCTCACTTACACCGTCCGTATGGACAATACCGGAGGTACGGCCGACGCATCTAGTGCTGTCTTCACGGATGCCCTGCCCAGCGGCACCAATTTTGTTGCCGGCAGCGTAACCGTAGACGGCGTGGCGAACGCCGGCGACCCAAGCGCTGGCATCGCCATCGGCACGGTGCCAGCCGGCGGTAGCCGCACGGTGGTCTTCAAGGTGGTGGTCAGCAGCATTCCCGCCGCGCCCGCTGCTGCTAACTATCCCAACAGCGCCACCTGGGCCTACCAGTTTATAAGTTGCGCCGGGCAACCCAGCAGCGGCGGTACCGTTACCACCAACCCTGTAACCACTACCATTGCACGACTGGCGATCACCAAGGCAGTGACACCGGCTGGCACGGCCACGCCCGGTACGACGCTGACGTATACCGTGACGCTGAATAACAACGGGACGGCTGCCTCGGCTGCTACGACACTGCAAGACTTGATTCCCGCCGGTACGACCTACGTACCAGGCAGCACCCTGCTCAATGGCGTGGCGCTGAGCGATGTTGCAGGCGTAATGCCTTATGTGGCTACGCGCACGGTTAATAGCCCAGGGCAAGGTGCAGGCGTATTGGCGGTTGGCGCAAGCGCCACGGTGTCCTTCGTGGTCATTATCAACAACGCCACGACGGTAACGATCACCAACACAGCTACGGGCGACATTGACGGAGCAGGCGCGGCACCTGCGCAAACGGCTACCGTGCTAACTCCCATACAGCGCATTGCCAATCTGAGCATCAGCAAGACCAACGGCGTAAGTACGTTGCTGGCAGGACAAACTACCAGCTATACCATCACCGCATCCAATTTTGGGCCCTCCGATGCGGACGGTGCGGTAGTAAAAGACGCGCCGGCTGCAGGCCTGAGTTGCACATCGGTGCTGTGCAACGTGGCCAGCGGCGCGGCGGCTTGCCCAGCAGCGTTGACCTTGTCCACGTTCCAATCAGGAATAGCGATACCCGCTTTCCCCGCAAACTCCAGCGTGGTGTTTCTACTGCAGTGCGGGGTCACCGCTACGGGGCTGTAAGCGCCTGACTGGCGGGCGGTAGTTGACTGCGCCAGCGGCTGATGTAAGCACAGCGCTTATCTCCTCCGGGCGTTTTTAACTACTAATAAAATAGCTGCTTGCGTTGCATTTTATTGGGCTGCAGCCTAACACAACCAATAAATGCAGTGCCTATAGCAAGCGCTGAACAGTCCAACGGCCACGCAAGCGGTGGCTAAAAAAAACCCAGCGCGGCTGTCAGCCAGGCTGGGTATCTTTGTTTAACCTCTGCGCGTCATTTGTTAGAGAAGCTTTTCTCGTCAAATTTATAGCGCAACCGCAGATGCCATGACTTCCAGCTTTGGTTGCTGCTAAACGCATCGACATCGCTGAAACGACCCTGTGTAAAGCCCAACGAAAGCCACAGGTTATCAATAGCACGTAAGCCCAACTCGGCACCAATACCAGTGATATTTGCGCCCTGTGCAGCTTGCCAACTGCCGTAAACGCTGACATCGAAGCGTTCGGTCAAGTCCCAGATCGCCCGACCACTCAGCAGCGTGCCGTGCCAGGTGCTTGCGTTGCCCAGCTGCGCAATGGCCGCGCCGCTGGCGTTGACCTCGCCTGACGGTGTGGCAAAGCGCTCATTGACTGCCTTGTAGGCGGCTTGGGCAGCAAAAGTCCACGCCCGGCTGGGTTTGTAGTTGCCGTGCAGGCTGGCCAGCCAGGTACGTGCATCAACCGGGCTGCTGATAGCGTCGGAGCGTTCCATTTTGTATTCCACACGGCCCAGGCCATGCCAGATATTTTCTTCTGCATCGCGGTAAGCCAAGCCCCATTGCAGCCGCTCCTGGGTCTGGGTGCCGCCGCCCTGGGCTGCGGTTACGCCTTGTGCCCTTTGGGTCATCAGCAGGTTGCGCACGATGGCGGCCCAGCTGTCGTTAAGTTTGCGGTCGTAGGCCACGGTGGACAGCCACGCATCTTGCGCGCTGGAGGTGCGGTATTCGAGCTTGCCACCCAACTTATACAAGGCGTTGGCGGTGTAATCGGCACCCAGGCTGATTGCGGTGGCATCTTGCTGCGCCGAAGCGGCGGGTGTGATGGATTGGCGCTCAAAGGCGGTGGTAATGTTAAAGCCGTCGCCCAAGCGCCACAGGTTACGCACCCCCATTGCTTTGGCTACATCTTGCCCGCTATGAGAGCCAGCAAGGCGGTATTCTGAAAACAATTGCCCGTCTTGCATGTACGCAGTGTCTACCCCCAACACGGTGTTGGTGGTTTTGCTGCCGTCGGCAGTTAAACCATAGCCACCGCTCAGGCTGTTGGCAAACTCGTGCCGGGCATAGGTGCGGCTTTTTTCGTTGATGCGGTGTTCACCACCAACGGCTGCCCGCTGCCGATCATCAGCGGCTTTTTCATATTCACCGTAGGCACTGGTGGCATCGGATATTTTGCCAGTCAATCGTGCACGCAGGCTGGTGTAGCTGTTGGAGACCAATGCAGGTGCGCCGCCATTCGGGCTCAGGCCTGCCAGGCTGGTGGGGCTGGCCAACAGGCCAGTTCCATTAAAGCCAAAGCTGGTGTTGCTGCCCCAGCCCAGCCCAGGCAAACTGGCCTGCTGGGCCTGCGTGGTCGACAAAAACCCGCCGCCCCCCGCCACTTGCGTTTCTTTCACGTTGTTAACGCTAACGTCCAGCTTGACCCGCTCTGAAAATTGGTAGCCAACGCCCAGACTGGCGGCATCTCTTTTAGCACCGTCTGTGGCTGTACCGCTGGCATCTTTGGTTTGCTGTAACTCACCCACCAAACTGATCGCCTCGCTTACCTTGCCTTGCACGTTGATGCCCGCCTCTTGCCGGCCTGGGGCCAGACCCGCGCTGGGGTTCTGGAAGCTGGCATCCGACTTGGCCATGTAGGCGCGGCCGCTCACGGCTGCGCCAGCATGGCGCAGCTCTATGCGCGCCGCGTTGCCGCTTTGCTCTACCGCAGGGCCAAGCGCCGCGCCCAGCGCCGGCGTAGTGCTGCTGTTGACGAACTGGTTGCCATGGCTTTTGGCCACTTCGGCCACCAAATAGGTTCGCTCGCCAAGTTTGACTTCAGCGTTGACACCGGCAATTTTGAACGGGGCTACCGGATTGCTGTCCTGGGCATAGCTAGCGCCCAGCGTTACAGCATCCGCCACCTTGGCTTTGGCATCGACACCGCCGACCCAAAATCTCTCGCCGCCCTCTTGCACTTCATAGGCTATCCGGATACTGACCGGGTTGTTGTTCTCGTCCACACTGAGTACGGGCTGGCGAAACAGTACGCGACCGCTGAAGGGCTCAAAGTCGTAATCGGTAAACCGGGTAAGTTGCTGGCGCTTAAGTACGATAGCGGGCGCGTTTCGGTCGCGCACCAGCAGCTCAATGTGCTCACTGTTGACGACGGCGTTGGGCTTGCCTAGGGCGTACGGGCCGCTGATGCCGCGCCCGGCCTGCTCGTCGACATAGCTGCGGTTGTTGTCATGCGCTGCGTAGGCATTGACTTTGACGCTCTGGTTTTCCAAATGCCACTTGGCTCCCGTCAAACTGCGGTTGTAGCTGGCCAGCTTGTTGCCTTCGTCGCTACTGGCGGTGCTGTAGTCGCCATACAGCAAATAGCTCTTGTCTTTGTCTACCCGGACATACACCGGGCTTTTGCTTTGCGCATCAAACTGCTGGGTGCTGGCGTCGCCGTAGATCGGATAGAACGCGTTGGGGTCGATGTCGCGGAACAACTTTTCACGGGTAATCTTGTCGCTGTCTGCGGCAGCGGTCAGTAAATATTCGCCCTTGATCGTGCCTTTGGAAAAAAAGGCGACGCGTCCTTCCAGGCTCTTGTCACCGGCTGAATTGCTTTTACTCCAGTTGCGCAGCGACTCTTCAAATTCGGTACTGACGATTTCAGGGCCGTTGGCATCGCTCTTTTTGATTTTTTTGAAGTTGATGCGACCTTCTGCCACCCCGACCAAGAGCAAGGGGCGCAGGTCAGGCAAAAAACTCACTTCGCCCTGCACGCCTACTGCACCACTGGATACGCGCAGAATGGCATCGCCCGGTGTGATGGGTGCCAGCAAATAAACGGTGGCTTGCCCTTGCGTCAGCATAATCTCGGTGCTGGCCAGCTCTGTGACCATCTGCGCCCCAGAGTCTGGGGCACCGGTCTTGGCTATCCCGGGTACCTGAAAGCGGCCCAGCGAGGTCTCCAGCAGCAGTTTTACCGGTGCGCTGGTGGGCGCGGTGAGCTTCTTTCCTTTTGCATCGAACACTTCAATATGCAATCTGAGTACCGACTTGCCGTCTGCAGGCGCCTTGGCGGCGCTGAGCGACAACAAAATTTTGCTGCCATCGGGCAGGCCTTTGCTGGTGCGCCACAGGCCCTCGTCTGCGGCCGCTGGTAGGTTGCTGTTGGCGCTGCTCAAGGGCACACCATCAATGCGTCGGAAAGCCACGCCCTCGTTATCGGGCAGTTTGGCGTTGCCCAAGGCGTGTCCCTTGGCATTGGCTTGCTGCGCCTGCTCGGGCATGGTGACGGCTCCACCCGTGGCGTTTTGCGCCTGCACCTGCGGGCTGTAAAGCATCGGAACCAAGCCCAAGGCGCTCAGCAGTCCGGCGGTGAGCAGCGCCTTCGGCAGGCCTGCCAGCGTGGCAACCAGCACGGCTTGATCGGCGCGCCGTGGTTTGAATTTCTTGGATAAAGACGTAGTGGTGTTCATGATGGCGTTGAAATTCGGATTGGTGGTGCGGTCAGAGGTGTGCATTACTTGCGCCCTCCTTCGCTTACGCCATCAAGAGAGGCACCACCGGCCATGGGTTTGTTGCCCAACGTATGTTGTTCGCTGTTGAACTGCACGCCTTTTGTTTGACCTTGCGCATTGGGCTGAGGTACGGTTTCGGCGCCTCGGCGCATCTGCACCTGCCGCAATACGTCGGGTGAGCAGCTGTCCTCGCGGAAGTCCGCGCGATGCAGCTCACCATTTTTCAAGTCCAGGAACAGGCTGTCGCCATCACCTACGTTGCGGCTGCTCGTGATACCAAAACGTGCACCCTGGGGCACCGAGCTAGGGTCTAGCTTAAGCACATGGGTAATAGGTCGAAGCCCGCAGATGCTGTACTGGCCGTTCTCGTCGGTGGTGATGTTGGTGCCAACTTCCAAGTACAGTCGTACACCAGGGATGCCGGGCTCGCCTTTGCTGCGCTTATCTGGATCGCAGCCCACATAGACTTTGCCAAATACACAGGCATCGGTGGTAAACACGCCGCCCGTCACGCGCACTACTGCCCGCGCTACCAGAGACTTAATAGTGCCCGCGCCGTCAGTTGCCTGCGCGGTGTTGATACCGGTACCCTTGTCGGCACCGATGCCCACACGCACGCGGTACGTCACCACCAGCTCGGAGTTGGCAGCCAGATTGCCTGCGGCAAACACCAGCGACGCGCCCGGGAAGCCTGCAATGGCGCTGTCGGCAATTGCGCCAGCCGGTGCCGTGCCCTGCTGCAAGGTAGAGGTGCCGGCAATCAGTTTGAAGCCCAATGGAAGTTTGTCAAATATTTTGACCAGAGGCACTGCAAACGTGTTGGGGTTCTTGACCTTGATGCGGTACAGCACCGAGTCACCAATTTCAGCTTGCCCTTTGTCGGCCAGCTTCTCTATGAAAAGCGCCTGCACACCGGCGGCATCTAGGGGTATGTGGTTGTTAAGCACCTCACCGCGCGTAGTAAAGTCGAACTTGAAACTCAGGTAGTGTTGCGTGCCGGGTAAGCCGATGGAGTTACTTCCATTGATCCCCACAGCGGGTGCACCGGCCTGCGGTTGCACATCAACAGCAACTGGCGGCACGGTCAGTGTGCCTTGCGGCACCGACACGCCACCTAGCACTGCACTCTGTGACAGATAACCTCCGGGTGGTATGACTTCCAGTGTATAGATGCCACTTGGAGGTTGGTTGACAAACAAGAATTTGTACATGCCTGACTCACCGGTCGTGACAGAATTGCTGCCGCCGACGAGGTGCGTTGTGGCGTCGAAGCCAGCGGGGCCGACTACGCGCACCGTTGCGCCCGCAATGGGCTGACGCGTGACAGAGTCGTATACGATACCGCTGGGATCCAGCGGCAAGTTTTGCCCAATGGAGTTATCACCTGCGTACAGGGTCAGGTTGCCAATAAAACCAACCACCACCGCTGGGCTGGTAGGCGAAACTGCCGCAGACTGCGAGTTGCTGCCCGTAGAAGGGTTGCCGTTGGCGGTCAGCCCCGCCTGGTTGAATGGGGTGCCACCGACGATGTTGCCGGCAGCATCGCGGAACATCAGTCTGTAGCCTGTACCTGGATACTGCTTGTCGATTCGGTAGTTGCCCGATGCGTCTGAAATTGCACTGCCTACCACGGTACCGGTTGCGCCGTTGAGTTTAATGAGCTCCACGCGGTAGCCAGGTAGCAACCGGTCACCTGCGTCATACACGCGGTTGCGGTTGGCATCAATAAATATCCGTCCCGAGACACTGGAGTCTGGTGCCAACAGGGTCATTTTTGCGGTTGCGGTGTTGTTGGCCGTGTTGGTCTCGGGTGTGCCGGTGGCTACAGTACTGGTGGCAGACAGCTCGGTGGTCGCTGCTGCATCAGACACCGTCACGGTGAAAGTTCGCGTTGCACTGGCTCCGGGGGCCAGGTCGCCCACGGCATATGCCATCACCTGTCCATTGGACAAGGTCACCGTACCGACAGTATGAGTCGCAGTGGCACCGGCTGCTGCGCTGTTGGCAAACACCACCGTGCCCTGCACCGCGCTATTCACCTGTGCACTCACTGGCAATGCAATGACCGTCGTCACGTCCGCAAACAGCGGCCTGACACTAGCCGAGGCGGAGTTGTTGGCCGGGTTGCTGTCTGGCACTGTGGTACTGCCTACCACGGCAGTCACTGTTGCGCCGGTGGTGGTGACCGGCACCACCACCGAGTAGGTAGCGGCACCACTGGGGGCCAAAGTAAAGCTTTGAGTTTGAGCAGCCCCATTTACGCTGACACTGGCGATAAAGCTTGTAGTAGCGCCGCCCAGGTTACGCACAGTGATGACAGCTGTAGTGGTATTGCCTGCCGGGGCGGGCGCCATTGGTGCAATAGTCACCGCCACGTCGGAGAATAGCGGCTGTACTGTCATGGCGAATCTGTTGTCGCCCGTCACCGTGTCGTTGGTGGCACCGGTCGTGGCAGTGATGCCCACCGGGCTGCTCGGCTGTAAATAGCTGATGCTGACTGTGGTGATGTAGCCCGCGCTCACGCTGGCGGGTAGCGGGTTAGCAAAGCTGACCAGGCCAGTGCTGGCGCTGTACGTGCCAACGCCCAGTAGACCGCCGTTGATGCTGACACCCGTCAGGCCGCTGCTCAGTTGCAGCGTGACCGTGGGGTTGACCGCGTCATTCACACCGATGTTGGCAAAGCTGGCGCTGGCGTTGACCGGCGTGCCCACGGGGGCACTGGCTGGCGCACTCAGGAGCACGCGCATGTCGCTGGTCAGTGGCGAGATGTTGATGGCCTGGCTGTTGTTGACACTATTCGT